>CAXTBX010000239.1:0-2024 GCA_964242205.1 uncultured Chthoniobacterales bacterium | reverse complement strand
TTTCCGTTGTTTCTTTCGCCATCCGCCCCTTCTGAGACGCGGATCGAACGGCTCATTACTTTGGCGCTGATCGTGGCGGTTCTGGCTGTTTACGGACAAACGCTCGGGTTTGGTTTCATCGGCCTGGATGATCCCAGCTATGTGTACAACAACCCGAACGTCCGCGCCGGTTTGACCTGGGAGGGGATCGGTTGGGCGTTCACGACGTTCCAGCAGGCGAACGGGCACCCGTTGACGTGGCTTTCGCTGCTGCTCGACGCGCAATGCTTCGGACTCCACGCCGGCGGCTATCACTTCACGAACCTTCTTCTGCACACGCTCAACACCGTGCTGCTCTTCCGCTGGCTGCGTTTGTCCACCGGGGCGCGGTGGCCTGCGGCGGCCGTGGCGTTTCTTTTTGCGGTGCATCCGCTCCACGTCGAATCCGTCGCCTGGGTGACCGAACGCAAGGACGTGCTCAGCACGGTGTTTTTTTTCCTGACGCTGCTGGCCTACCCGCGTTACACGCGGGCAAACGGTCCCGCGCGCACGCGTGCCTATCTGCTGGCAGTGGGGTTTTTCGCGCTCGGGTTGCTGGCCAAACCCATGCTCGTGACCTTGCCGCCGCTTCTGGTGCTGCTCGATTACTGGCCGTTGCGCCGGTTCGAGCCGGGGATGTCGCGCGAGCATTGGCGGCGGTTCGGGCGGCTGCTGATGGAGAAAATCCCTTTCGGTGTCCTCATGCTCGCATCGTGTGCGGTGACGTACATCGCCCAACACACCCGTGCGGTCGTCGCTCTCCATTCGTTGCCGATCGGATTCCGGCTGGCGACGGCTGCGCTGGGGTGCATGGTCGCGTTCCCAGCGACGGCGCAGCAGATCACCGGCGCCGGGGCATCGTTCCCCAATCCGGTTTATCAGAAGTGGGGCGAGGCGGCGCAAAAGGCGATCAGCATCCAGCTCAACTACCAGTCGATCGGCTCCGGCGGCGGGCAAACGCAGATCAAGAACCGCACGGTGGATTTCGGCGCGTCCGACGCGCCGATGACCGACGCGGCGCTGAAAGATGCCAACCTGTTGCAGTTCCCGTCGGTCATGGGCGCCGTGGTCGCCATCGTCAACGTGCCCGGCGTCACTGACAACCAGTTGAAGCTGACCGGCGACGTGCTGGCCGACATCTATCTCGGCAAGGTTGCCAAGTGGAACGACCCGAAAATTGCCGCGCTGAATGAGGGCGTCACGCTGCCGAGCCTGGCGATTGCGCCGGTGTACCGCGCGGACGGCTCGGGCACCACTTTCGTCTGGGCATCCTACCTGTCGGCGGCATCGCCGGAGTGGAAGGGCAAGGTCGGCGTCGGCACCTCCGTCCGCTTCCCCGCGGGCACCGGGTCCAAGGGCAACGAGGGGGTCGCCGGCACGGTGCGCAACACCCGCGGCGCCATCGGCTACGTCGAGAACGCCTACGCCACGCAGAACAAGCTGGTTTCCACCCAGCTCCGCAACAAGGCCGGCAGCTTCGTCAGCCCGACCACCGAGAGCTTCATCGCCGCGGCGCAGAACGCGGATTGGTCCACGCCGAACTTCGCGGCCAACCTGATCGACCAGCCGGGCGCCACAAGCTGGCCTATCGTGTCTCCAACATTCATTCTGCTGCCCAAGGACCCGAAGGACGCGGCCCGTAGGGCGGCCGTGCTGAAGTTCTTCGATTGGGCCTACAACGATGGCGGCAAGCTGGCGGAGGACCTCGAGGACATCGCGCTCCTCGAGGAGATCACGGGGGAGTCCTTCGAGCAGTGGAAGGCCTACCGCGAGGGCGACTCGTTCCACAGCCGCCGTTCTGCGGCGAACGGCGCCAAGGCCTGAGCTAGCTCCCGAGCACCGTGACGAGGTGGTGGGCCCCGTCGGGCCGGGCGACCTCGAGGTAGAACCGCGTCGACCCGTCGGGCAGGGGCACCGCCGAGGCGTAGCGGAAGGCGCCGTCGGAGTCCGGCGAACGCAGCACCGGAGCCGTGGCGTCGGCGTGCAGCGTGCCGTCGCCGTTGGCG
>CAXTBX010000238.1:0-2071 GCA_964242205.1 uncultured Chthoniobacterales bacterium | reverse complement strand
CCGCGAATTTATTTATGCAGCATTACTGTCGAGCCATCGGAGTGCAGATCGGCGAGCAGCGACGCTGAACTGGCAAATCGCCAGAGAATGCTGGGAACTGGCAGCCAGCAAAGAATCAACGCCACTCACCAAGGAGAAAGCGACAAACCACTCATCCATATGAGCAAAGACCGCCCGCGCGAATACATGATCGCCAGAATTCTGGACCTCGACCCTGCTCCTTCCATGCGGCCATTTGAAGCCGGCGAAACCAAGGGCCTGCTCATCCGACTTCCCGATGGTGGATTTCACGCCGTCAGCGGATTGTGCCCGCACGCCAAAGCACCGCTGCACGAGGGAGTGCTCTGCGGCCACCGGCTGGTTTGTCCCTGGCACCAGTCGGTTTTTGACGTGACCTCCGGCGCGCTCGAGGAACCACCCGCGCTCGACGGTTTGGAGCATTTTGCCGTGTGTGTCC
Source organism: uncultured Chthoniobacterales bacterium (assembly GCA_964242205.1). GTDB lineage: Bacteria > Verrucomicrobiota > Verrucomicrobiia > Chthoniobacterales > SZAS-18 > CAHJWO01. Next base: position 1,614 of record CAXTBX010000238.1, on the reverse strand, counting down.
AAGAGAACGAAGTTTTTGTGACGCTCGTCCCCTCGCCCACGCCTGCGCCCACCAAGCCGAACTTCACCCCCAAAAGCCGCCGGACTGTGCTCGTCGTGGGCGCGGGAGCGGCCGGGCAGGTGGCGACGGAAACGCTTCGCAAAGAAGGATTCGACGGCCGGGTGATCCTCATTGGCCCCGAACCGGAAGCGCCGTACGACCGCACGAACCTGAGCAAGCATTTCCTGAGCGGCAAGGCGCGGCGGGAAGACCTGCCTCTGCGGCCGGACCCCGGCTTCTTCGACAAACTCGGGGTCGAGCGTAAGGTCGCTGCGGTCAGCCGCTTGGACGCGCGCGGCAAGACGGCGGTGCTGAGCGACGGCGAAACCCTCGTTTACGACGCCGCGATCCTGGCGACCGGCGGCGTACCTCGGCCGCTGGACATTCCCGGCGCGGATCATCCCCGCGTCTGTCTGTTGCGCAACGTGGCCGACGCCGAACGCATCCTCGCCCTGACCTCGGGCAAGGACGCGAGCGCCGTCGCCATCGGTGCCAGTTTCATCGGCATGGAAGCGGTGTCCAGCTTGGCCCAGCGCAGGGTGAAAACGACGGTGCTCTCGCCGGACGAGGTTCCTTTTGCGAAGCAATTCGGACGCGAGATCGGTGAATCCATCCGCAGTTTGCACGAGCAAAACGGGGTGCGATTTCTCGCCGGTGCCGAGGCCGAGCGCATCGAGCAGGCATCGGGCGACGGGCTGATCGTTCATCTGGCGAGCGGCGAGCAGGTCGAGGCGGACATGGTAATGGTCGGGATCGGCGTGCGTCCGGCAACGGACTTCGTCGAGGGCGTCGAGCGGGCCGACGACGGCGGCATCGTGGTGGACGAATCCCTTCGCGCGGGCAACGGCCTTTATGCCGTGGGTGACATCGCCTGTTTCCCGCTGCCTTCGGAAGATGGCAAAGGCGAACGGATCCGCATCGAGCATTGGCGGGTGGCACAACAACACGCCGCGCTCGCCGCCCGCAACGTCGCGCATCCGCACGCGCCGGAAAGCTTGCAGGCAAGCGGGTTCGTGCCGTTTTTCTGGACCTTCCACTTCGGGCAGCGGATAAACTATGTCGGCCACGCGTCCGCCTGGGACGAGGTGGTCTTCGACGGCGACCCGAAAGCGCTACCCTTCCTTGCCTACTATCTGCGTGGCGGCCGGGCGGTGGCCGCCGTCGGCACCCAGCGCGACGCGGACCTGGCGGCGATGCACGAACTCCTGCGGCTGGAACGCCCGCCCACCCCGGATTAATTGAAGGCAGGCGGTTACCGTCCCGTCCAGGCGCTCGGGTAAAGAACACTCAGACGATTTCCACTCCCTTCCTGGTCGGTGTGGTGAACGATCACCGCGTCCGCTCCTTGCCCTGGCCCCGTTGGTGCAAAGACGCCGCGAGGCTTGCCTCCTTCCACGTAGCTTTTCAGGTGGCCCACGGAAATGCCCCACAGGGTGTTGCAGGTCATCGGGGCATGATGGCGGCAAGCAGCACTTCGAAGGGCGGATCTCGGGTTCTACGATGGGCACGGGTTCGACCTTACTGCCTATCCGAATAACGTCTTTTGTGGTAGATTTGGCAGGTATGAAAGTAGGT
>CAXTBX010000237.1:0-2074 GCA_964242205.1 uncultured Chthoniobacterales bacterium | reverse complement strand
GCAGTCAACTGCTACTTATCATAGTATCTGGTTGTTAGGAGTAAGTTAATCCAACTTGCCTTGCAATGCCGTCTGTCATGCTTCGTGCGGCAATGTTGCCATTGCTTGAGTTTTGTAGAACACACAAGAATGTGATTGCGAAAAGCCCGCGAAAATAGGAGAGTTGCCTGGTCATCACGAAAAAGTGAGCATCGTAATCATGGCATCCAAGTACGTCGTCGGCGGGTATTTCGGCAACCCGAATGGCAACGATGCGGCGGCGGAAGCTGACTTCGAGAAACAGTTCAACAGTTTCGTCACGACCATGGGGGGCGCCAAGCCGGTCACCATGAACGCCTTTGTCGATTTCTCGCATGACCCGAGCACCTGGGCCGGCAATGCCGGCTGGACCGCCTGGTCGTGGACCCAGTCGCCTGTGGTCAAGACCGGCATCCTGCCGGTGATCGGCATCCCGATGTCCGACAACAATCATTGGGAAGGCAACGCCGCGGGATCGACCAACGACGACTTCTTCAAGAACATCATCAACGGTTCCTACGACAGCGCCTATAAGGGAGTCGTGGACGCCTGGGCGAACGCGGGTTTCAAGACATTCGACCTGCGCCTTGGCTACGAGATGAACGGCACCTTCATGCCCTGGTTCATGGGCAGCGACGCCAGCACTCAGGCCGACTGGGTCAAGGCGTTCCAGCACCTTTCGACCCTGATGCGCGGCGAAGCCAAGGCCGTGGGCGCCACGGTCAAGATCGAATGGAACCCCAACAGCCAAGGCTGGAGCAACCAGCCGGTGGTCAACGCCTACCCGGGCGACGAGTACGTCGACATCGTGTCCGTCGACACCTACAGCCCGGTGTGGCCCAACGGACTTTACAACTGGGCCAAGAACGACGGGTCCTACAACGCCAACCTCACGGAGTGGGCGGCGGACCCGGTGAACCGGGCGCATTTCTGGTCCTACCCGGACGCCAACCAGTGGAACCCCACCGGCACGGGCGCGGGCTTCGGCATGGAGAACGCCATCGCCTTCGCCAAGGCGCACGGCAAGGCACTGTCGATTTCAGAAACCGGCGCGGGCAGCAACGGTTCGACACCTGGCCCTAATGACGACCCGGCTTTCCCGCAATGGCTCGCCTCCGAGCTGGACAAGGCGCAGTCCCAGGGCGTGAAGATCGAGCACGTCAACATCTGGGACCGGGAGATGGGCGACGGCAACTGGAACTTCGCCCCCGAAGCGAACAAGCCGCTCGAGGCCGCCGCTTGGGGCAAGTATTTCGGCGTCAACTCGGGCGACATCTCCGATCCGGTTGTCACGCCGCCCAGCACCGTGCCGCCCCAGGCGACGGACACGCTGGTGCTGCAGCTGTCGGAGGACGCCTGGCAGGGCGACGCGCAGTGCGCGATCAGCATCGACGGCAAAACCCTCGGCGGCACGGTCACGGTGACCGCGTCCCACGCCGCCGGCAAAACGCAAACCGTGACCCTGACCGGCCAATGGGGACCCGGCGCCCACGACGTGGGCGTGCAGTTCCTCAACGACGCCTGGGGCGGCACGGCGGCCACCGACCGCAACCTTTACGTCGACGCTATTGCCCTCGATGGTCAGGCATGCATTGGTGCCCCCGTTGCCCAGATGGCCAACGGCACCGCCTATCTAACTACTGGCGCCAGCCCGTTCGTCCTGCAGTTGTCCGAAGACGCCTGGGAGGGCGACGCGCAATTCACCGTTAGCGTGGACGGGAAAACCTTAGGGGCCGCCCAAACCGTGACCGCGTCCCACGCCGCCGGCGCCGCGCAGAACTTCGCCTTCGATCAGGCCATGGTTGCCGGCACACACGACATCGCCATCTCTTTTCTCAACGACGCCTGGGGCGGCACCGCGGCCACCGACCGCAACCTGTATGTGCAGGCGATCACCGCCAACGGTGCCGCTCTGCCCGGCACCGCCGCCGCCCTGACTACCAGCTCCACCCAACACTTGGCGATCAACGTCCCAGCCCACGCTTCGTAAACACTCCACTTGTTGAAGTAGGGGTCACCTCACGGTTTGCTCAAAACTGCACGCTAAGCGGTGATC
>CAXTBX010000236.1:0-2103 GCA_964242205.1 uncultured Chthoniobacterales bacterium | reverse complement strand
AGATGGCGGTGGCCGAAGCGCTCGTCGAGGCGCTCAAGAACGAGGGCAGCGTCGAGAACGTCAGCATGTTGCTCGTGCGGCCCGAGAGCGCGCGGGACGTGATGGCCATTGAACTGACCAAGCTCGGGGCCATCGTGGACGAGGCCATCGCGTACCGGACGGTGCCGGAGGATGGCGGCGGCGGCAGCTCCACCGCGTTACAGCGTTTCAAGAACGAAGGCGCGGATTTGATCACGTTTGCAAGCAGTTCGAGCGTGGAGAACTTCTTGGCGCTCAAGCTGCCGATCCCGCCCGGTTTGCAGAGCGCCAGCCTCGGGCCGGTGACTTCCAAGACGCTCAAAGCCGCTGGGTGGACGGTGGACGTAGAGAGTCCGGCGGCGGATCTGGACCAGTTCGCCGAGGCGATTGCGCGCCATTTCGCGGTTGGCGCGAAGTAGGAGAAATTCGGGAGGTGGCTGGCGACTTCCGGGTGCCATGGGTGCCACTGCGGCGCAGCCGCCTGACCCAATAAACGCGCAATCCAGACAGACACGCAGCTTCGCTGCGATAGATTGCCATCGCGCCCGGAGGTCGCGGTCCACTTTCGCTTTCCCCCAATCATCAGAGTAAAAATCGCGTTTTACAGAGAAAAACGGGCTGGTGGCCCGAAATTCGCTACTCTGGGAACCTCGTATGGCCGACGACCGTTCCCCACGCGAAAACCTGGACTTTGCCGACGAGATGCAAAGTCTCGCCCGCGAAGCCCAGGCGCGCTCGGCGGGCGGCGGGGGCGGCGGCTCCTCGCGCACCGACCGCGCCGAACTCCTCCAGGCCGTCGGCCAACTCGTGCGCCCGCTCGCCCAGGAAATCGAGAACATCAAGCGCGGCAACTCGGAGATGTCGCTCATGCTTACCGCACTGGGCAAGGCCATCAACGCCCAGCAAGCCACGCCGCTGGCCCTCGAAGGGATCTCCCAGCAGCTCCAGCGCTTCGGCAGCGTCGAGAACGCTAACCAGAAACTTTTCGATGCCATGCACGGCGAGCTGAAAGGTTACAAGGACAATTTTCTTTTCGATGCGCTCCAGAAACCGTTCATCCGCGACCTAGTGTCCCTGTTCGACGATTTCAGTTCCGTCCACGACGCGCTCGAAACCCGCCTGCGTGCTCTCCGGGCCGCCACGCCTGGCGGTAGCGACGAGATCACTTTCCTTCAGGCCCAGGCGGGCAACGTTGAGAATCAGCTGCACCACATGATCGAGGTGTTCCTACGCATGGAGGTCGAGTTGTCTAAAACGCCCGCCGGCGCGCCCGTGGACAAACGCACCCACCGCACCATGTCCTTCGAGCCTGCCGCCACCGAGGCCGAGGACGGCCTTGTCGCCCGCTCCATCCGGCCCGGGTTCACCTGGCGCGAGCGCGCCATCCGCGCGGAGGAAATCGTCGCCAAACGCTGGAAGCCAGCCCCTGCCGCCGAAGCAACTCCTGCCGCCGAACAGGCACCCGCCGCCGCAAAATCCGTCGCCACCCCGCCCGCCGCCTGACCTTTTCTCCCCGCAGCCTCCTCACCCATCCGTAACTCACCATGACGACCACCCGCAAAGCCGTCGGCATCGACCTGGGGACCACGTTCTCGGCCATCGCGCACATCGACGCCTACGGCAAACCACAGATCATCCCCAACTCCGAAAGCGAACGCATCACCCCGTCGGTGATCCTCTTCGACGGCGCCAACGCCGTGGTGGGCACCTATGCCAAGCAAAACAGCGTCGCGGAGCCGGAAAAGATCGTCGATTTCGTCAAGCGCGAGATGGGCAAGAGTAAGGATGAGTTCCACCGCGAGTTCGGCGACAAGATTTTCTCCGCCGAGGAACTGAGCGCGCTGATCGTCAAGAAACTCAAAAATGATGCGGAACGGTATCTGGGCCAGGAAGTGACGGATGCCGTCATCACCGTTCCGGCTTATTTCAACGACGCTGAGCGCACTGCCACGATCCACGCCGGGCAACTGGCGGGCTTGAACGTGCTGAGCATCATCAACGAGCCGACCGCCGCCGCGCTGAGCTACGGGCTGGACAAGCTCGACGAGGACCAGACGGTGTTCGTCTTCGACCTCGGCGGCGGCA
>CAXTBX010000235.1:0-2110 GCA_964242205.1 uncultured Chthoniobacterales bacterium | reverse complement strand
CGATTGCCCGGGGCGGCGGCGGCATGAATAGTCGCGCCCGCCCCGTCGTCCTATCCCCTTCCCCCGCATGAGTGTTCCCGTTCTCGCCGTTTCCCCCGCCGCCACGCTGACGGAGCGGATTCGCGTCCGCGCGAAGTTCTTCTTCCAGGGGGATCACAAGTGGTTCCTCAAGGGCATCACCTACGGGCCGTTCAAACCGGACGCGAAGGGGGATTTCGTCGGGGACCCGGACAAGCTGCGCGCGGACCTGGCGCTGATGGGTGGGCTGGGCGTCAACACCTTGCGGATCTACCACGTCCCGCCCCGCTGGTTCCTGGACATCCTCGCCGAGCACGGGTTGCGGGCGTTGATCTCCATCCCGTGGGCGGAGCACGTCGAGTTCCTCAACGACCGGCCGGTGCGCGCGGAGGTGCTGCAAACGGTGCGCGCGGCGGTCGCCGAGCACCGGGGGCACCCGGCGATCCTGGGGTATCTGGTCGGCAACGAAATCCCGACGACGATGGTGCGCTGGCTGGGGGTGCAGCGGGTGACGGAGTTCCTGGAGGAGCTGATTAACGCCGGCCGGGCCATTGACCCGGACGCGCTGTTTTCGTATGCGAGCTATCCGCCGACGGAGTTCCTGCTGCCGCAGAACGTGGACTTTTATACGTTCAACGTTTACTTGCACAAACAATCGGAGTTCGAGCACTACCTGTTAAGGTTGCAGAACCTCGCGGATGACCGGCCGCTCATCATGGGCGAGTTCGGGATGGACACGGTGCGCCACGCGGAGAGCGAGCACGCGGAGATGTTGACGTGGCACGTTGAGAGCGTGGTGCGCTGCGGCCTGGCGGGCACGATTATCTATGCGTGGACGGACGAATGGTTCACGGGCGGGATGGAGATCACCGATTGGGCGTTCGGACTGGTCACGCGCGAGCGCCGGCCGAAGCTGGCGTATGGGGCGCTGAAAGAGAAGTGGGGCGGGGGGGACGACGAGCACGTCACGCGGCGGGTGAAGCTGCCGAGCTATCCCAAGGTTTCCGTCATCGTGTGTTCGTATAACGGCGGACAAACGTTGCGGGCGTGTTTGGAGTCGCTGTTGGCGATTGATTATCCAAACTATGAGGTCGTCGTCGTGGACGATGGTTCCAAGGACAATACCCCGGCGATCATCGAGAGCTTCCGGGACGAGCCGATCATCCGGCCCATCCGGCAGAAGAACATGGGCCTGAGCTACGCGCGCAACGTCGGCGCGCACGCGGCCACGGGGGAAATCTTCGCCTACACGGACGGCGACTGCATGGCCGATCCCGACTGGCTTTACTTCCTCGTCGGCACGCTGTTGAGCGGCTCCTACGCGGGGGTCGGCGGGCCGAACGTTTCCCCGCCCGCGGCCAACTGGGTGCAGGCGTGCGTGGCGGCGGCGCCGGGCGGGCCGAGTCACGTGTTGTTGACGGACGTCGTGGCGGAACACATCCCCGGTTGCAACATGGCGTTTCACCGGTGGGCCTTTGACATGGTCGGCGGCTTTGACGCGGAGTATCGCAAGGCGGGTGACGACGTGGATTTCTGCTGGCGTTTGCAGAACGCCGGGCAGGTCATCGCGTTCTCGCCGTCGGCCATCGTGTGGCACTACCGGCGGTTCACGTTGGCCGCGTTCCGCAAGCAGCAGGAGGGATACGGCGAGGCGGAATCCATGCTGCGCTTCAACCACCTCATTTTCTTCACGCCCACGGGCACGGCGAAGTGGAAGGGGCAGATTTACGGGGCGCCGCGGTTCACCTGGCTGATGAACCGGCCGGTCATTTACCACGGGGTGTTTGGACAAGGGTTGTTCCAGAGCATCTACCCGACGCCGCGCTCGGAGATCGCGGACTACGTTTCCAGCGTGGAGTGGTTCGCGCTGACGTTGGCGATCTTCGCGGTGTCCTTCCCGTTCCCGACGTTGCGCATCGTGCCCTACCTCATGCTGGGCGGCACGTTCGCGGTGGCGTTGTCGTACATGATCCACGCGCGGCTGGAGGCGCGGTTCGACACCATCCCGGCGCGCATCCTGGTGATGATGCTGGCGTTCACGCAACCGTTGTTTCGCGGTTGGGCGCGCTACGCGACGTGGATGAAATACAAG
>CAXTBX010000234.1:0-2158 GCA_964242205.1 uncultured Chthoniobacterales bacterium | reverse complement strand
CGTCAGCTACAACCTCGCCATCCAACACAAAGCAACAACGAAGTAAACACTACCCGAAAAACTTCTCCAGCCGCTGCCACTGCTTGTCGGTCAAGTCGCCTCGGATAGCTCACGCTCGGCAACCTGCCAGCGCGCCGGGAAACCGCCAACGCTTTAACTCAACAGCTTTAATAACGACATTTTGAAAACGACATTTTGAATGCTAAAACCATAAGTTATTTACAATAATTATTATTACATAAGTAAATTATATATAGATAATTGAGCAAGAAAACGGCTTCTATTTTGATAAAATCACAGGCACGCTGTTGGATTTATACCCGGATAATATTGACAAACTAATTTACCCGGGTAAAAATAGTGGAATCATGAGCGTGCCTACTACCTTCGATGACTCCGCCTCCCGTCCACACACAGCATTTTGCGGTCATCGCCGCATGGCCACTGATTCCCTGGTGGCTGTGGCGCTTGCGGTAAAGCGCACCGTCGAAGCTGGCGTGACCGCGCCGATTTTGATCTATGATGATGCCACCGGCCGCGCCATCGACATCGACACCCACGGCAGCGATGAAGACGTGGTGGCAAGGATTTCGCGGACACCTGCTCCTGGTAGTCGGACCCGCCCGGCCGGTCGAGGGCAGGCAGCGGCACCTATGTTCTCCTCGTCTCCACCTGAGCAACCAGGGGCACCGGAGCCACGTGGCCCGGGCCGGCCCAAACTCGGCGTCGTTGCGCGTGAGGTCACTTTGTTGCCACGGCACTGGGAGTGGCTGGGCGGGCAACCCGGCGGTGCATCCGTCGCCCTACGCAAGTTGATCGAGGAAGCGCACCGCGCGAACAGCAGCAAAGATCGCCGCCGCCAAGCGCACGAAGTGGCCTTCCACTTCATGTCGTCCATCGCAGGGTATCTGCCTGGCTTCGAAGAAGCCATCCGCGCCTTGTTCACCGATGACCAACTGCGGTTCAACCAATGGGTTGCCCCTTGGCCTGAGGACATCCGCGCCCATGCCAGCAAACTGGCCTTTGCCGACCGTGATTCATCCGAATCGCAAAACCGCTGATGCCAAACCCAACCATCCCGACGAGCAGTCCCATCCAAACGACCGACACCCACCCGGCAGTCAGCTACCTCGAACCCACCCAGCAAGCCGGTCGAGCTTTGTTCATGCGGCAGATCACGGGCGAGGTCGTCATGCTCAACCTGCTCCGGTTCCGTACCACGGCTGACTATTCAGCGACCCCGCACCTTGCGCCTCCCGCCGCCATCAGCGGCGCGGAAGCCTTTCATCGCTACATCGATCACACGCTGCCCTACCTGCGCGAGAGCGGCGGTGAATTGCTGTTTCTCGGCACCGGCGGCGAGTTCCTCATCGGCCCGAGCACCGAGCGCTGGGACTTGGTAATGATGGTTCGTCAGCAAAGCCTCCAGTCCTTTCTGGCGTTCGCGTCGCACCAAGCCTATTCGGCAGGGATCGGACACCGGACCGCAGCCGTGGAAGATTCGCGGTTACTTCCCATCGTCCTTGCGAAAGCGTCCGCGGTGCTCTCAAGATAACGAAGATGCCTTTGCCAAGCTTTTTTGCTCATCGATCACGATAACCGCCGTCTCCACCAACCCGTCTGCCGCTTCCCCGGTACTCGATCCTGAGCTGCCCGCACCTTTGTCCATGGGTGCGGTCTTGCGCATTCCCATGATGCGTCGACTCTGGTACGCGCAGATCATCCTCACTTCCACACAAAGTGCGGGAGAACCGCGAAAACGCAGCAAGATCAAACCACCGTTTTTCATGACGTTTGGCCTTGTGGATTTTCCGCTGCGCCTACCACTTGCAAACAGAAGGGGGCATCGTCAAAAATGCCATTGGAGATGGTTCAAACTTTTTTCAGAAAACCAGTTAAAGGGCTGGTTGCACTCGCCGTGGCCACGGGCGAGCCAAGCCCAGTCTCGTACGCCTCGCGTCCCGCCTCCACCGCGAGTCGGAACGCCCGCGCCATCCGCATTGGGTCGTCGGCGACGGCGATGGCGGTGTTGACGAGCACGGCGTCCGCGCCCATCTCCAGCGCCTCCGCCGCCTGGCCCGGCGCACCCAACCCCGCGTCCACGACCACCGGCACCGTCGCCTGCGCAATGATGAGCTCCATCTTCCCGCGCGTCTCG
>CAXTBX010000233.1:0-2166 GCA_964242205.1 uncultured Chthoniobacterales bacterium | reverse complement strand
CATCAACCCGCTGGACGGCTTTGCCCAGAGCGTGCTGGCGATGGCCCACGCGGGGTTGGGGAACAAGGAAGTGGCCGAGCGCGAAGCGAAGCGCATCTTTTCCAGCTCGAAGACGCTGGAGGAAGCGAACACGACGGCGCCCGTGCTGGCGTGCCACGTAGCCATCGTGCATGCCTGGAACGGTCAGGTTGACAAGGCCTGCGAGACGCTGGAAGCCTGGCTCGGCCGCCCGGCGGGCGACGGCTTGGTCAAGCAACCGAACTACGGCGACTTCCTGCTCAATCCGATGTGGGATCCGCTTAGGGGCCATGCGCGCTTTGAAACCCTGGTGGCACGACTCGCGCCGGCGCCCAAGCAGGAGGACTCGTCCGCACCCGGTGCAAAACGCTGAGGATGCCGCAGATGGCCGGTCAGCGTGGGTCTCATGGTAGGTGGATGGATACAGAACTCAAGTCCAAAGGACGCGGCTTCAATCACGCCGAGTGACACCGTCACGGGTCAAAAAATCAATGACTAGCTTGTTGAGTTCGGCCGGGCGTTCCTCGGGCAGCCAATGACCACAATCAGGGATCACGCGTCCCTCGACGTTCTCGGCGTATTCCTTGAGTTGATCGGCTTGGCTTTGACCGAGACCCCCACGACCGCCCCCGCCGATGGCGAGCGCGGGCATCTTCAGTTTGGTGTTGGCGAGGGCGGCGTTCTGGCGCACGCTCTCGTTGAGCGCGCGGTAGTATTCCATGGCCGCGTGCAGGCTGACCGGCTTGGCGTAGGAGCGCGCATACCGCTCCAGCAACTCGGGCGTGAATGCCTCCTGGTTGGTGGCGTGCTCCCGGATGAAGTGTGAGAAGAACAACAACTCGCGTCCGGCGATGAGTTTTTCGGGCAAAAGCTCGCTGGCCGCGAAGAAGCTGAAGTGCCAGACGAGCGACTCACCCTCGGGCGTAAACGCGGGGAACTTGTAGATGCGCGCATCCGGGATCGGTGCTTCCATGTAGATCAGCCGCGCGATGTCGGCCTGATGGGTCACCGCCATGGGAAAGGTGTTCCAAATGCCGATGTCGTGGGCGACGAGGTGGAACTTGGCCTCCGGGCTGAAGCTCTTGGCAAACTTGTAGATGATCTCTGAGACGGCCTGTCCGCTGTAGGAACCCTTCGGGGCGTCGGACATCCCGAGGCCGGGCAGGTCCGGGGCCACCACCGTGAAGTCCTTGGCCAGCAGGGGCATCAACTGGTGCCACTCATACCAGGTTTGGCCGAAGCCGTGCACCATCAACACCAAGGGACCCTTGCCGCCCTTGACGTAGTGCAGCTTGACGCCGTCAATCTCCCGGTAATCCCCGGTGAAGCCATCGGGCACCGGGAATTCCTCGGTGGCTCTCGCCGCGGAGCACGATAGAAGGACGATGCCGAGAAGCAGGGAGAGATGGGTGCGGATTTTCATGGTGGTTGTTCGGGTGCGTGGGTGTGGTGCGGTCAGAACGTGTAGGTCAGCCAAGTGGCGAGATAGTCGAAGCTTCGTCCGGTGCGGCCACGGCCCCCGGAGGTGAGCGCGGCGGTCTCGCGGACGTAGGCACCCGCGAAGAAGTGCGAGTATGACACGTCGAAGGTGAGGTGCCGGATGATGCCCCAGGTCAACCGCGTGTGGGCCTCCGTGCCGATGTAGCGGGGACCGTCAGGCAGGTTTCTGCCTCCGGTCAGCGTCGCGCCGGGAGTGCCGGGATAAGATGGGGAACCGCCGAAATTGTAAACCCCGTCGCCGGTGTCCTGCCGCCAGTAGCCGATGGCCGTCGTCGTCAGTTTCAGAGCCTTGTGCAGGCTCAAGTCCAACGAGGGATGAAAGGAGACGACATTGTTTGGTCCGATGAGCCCTGCCTCGCTGAAGAAGATCGCCGTGGGGAAGAGAGGATTGTAGGTCTCCAGCTTCCCGTCGCGGCCGTTTGCATCGCCGCTGATCACGTCCCCGATCAGCGTCAGGTCGGGTTTGAAGGGTAACTGCCCGAACTGGTAGCCCACGTCGCTGGAAAACGAGAAGGCTGAGATCCCGGCGCTTCCGTATCGCCCGAATTGGTAAACGCCCGCCGCGTTGTAGTGAAGGCTCCCCGCGAGCAAGCCACCGCCGAGTGGGGCAACCGTTCCAAACAACCTGCCGCCGACGGAGTGCCGGGT
>CAXTBX010000232.1:0-2218 GCA_964242205.1 uncultured Chthoniobacterales bacterium | reverse complement strand
CCACCCTGTTCACCGCCGTTACCCGCACCCGCAAGGCGCAGGCGGCCAACTACCCCTTTTGCACCATTGATCCCAACGTCGGCATCGTCACCGTGCCCGACGCCCGCCTACAGGCCCTTTCGAAACTCTCCAGCTCACAAAAAGTCATCCCCGCCGCCATCGAATTCGTGGACATCGCCGGACTGGTGCGCGGGGCCAGCGGTGGCGAGGGCCTGGGCAACCAGTTCTTGAGCCACATCCGCGAGGTCACGGCCATCGTCCAGGTGATCCGCTGCTTCGAGGACGCGGACATCCACCACGTCAGCGGCACGGTCGATCCCGTGCGCGACATCGAGGTCATCAACACCGAATTGATCCTGGCCGACCTCGCCAGCGCGCAAAAGCGGCAAGACCGCAATACCAAGTCCGCCCGTGCGGGCGACAAGGTCGCGCAGGCCGAGAATGCGCTTCTGGCCCGGCTGATCCCCCACCTCGACGCCGGGAAACCCGCCCTGTTGCTCGATTGCTCTGATGAAGAGAAAAAGCTTCTGCGCGGCTTTTTCCTGCTGTCGGGTAAACCGACGATTTTCGCCTGCAACGTCGCCGAATCCGACCTTGCCGCGCTCGGTGCCGGGGACCTGAGCAGCCCGGCGGGCGCGCACGTCAAGGCCGTGCGCGATTACGTCCAGACCCACCTCGACACCGAGGCCGTCGTCATCAGTGCCCAGATCGAAAGCGAACTCGTCGACCTCTCGGACGAAGAAGCCGCAGAATACCTCCAGGGCATCGGCGTCGGCACGGAGGGCAGCGGCGTGGCCGCGCTGATTCGCGCCGTGTACCATCTGCTCGGCCTGCGGACCTACCTGACCACGGGCGAGAAGGAGACGCGCGCCTGGACGATCCGCGCCGGAGACAAGGCCCCGGCGGCGGCGGGCGTCATCCACTCGGACTTCGAGCGCGGCTTCATCGCGGCGGAGGTCGTCCACTACGACGAACTGGTACGTTTGGGATCGACCGCGAAAGCCCGGGGCGAGGGCAAGTTGCGCATCGAAGGCAAGGAATACGTGATGCAGGACGGCGACGTGGTGGAATTCCGGTTCAACGTTTAGCCCAAGTGGCCCGGACACATCCAAATCCGCCGTTGGACCGAAACCCTCCATGCAGATCGTTCGATATTAAATCCCTATGAGCACTCAAGCAAAAGATCTCACGAAAGAAGCCCCCGTCAGCCCGAAGTCGCGCGTGGGCGGTTACGTTATCCTGGCCCGCATGGCCGACAAGGCCCGCGCCAATTTCCTCGGCGGCAACATCGGCCACTATCACACCGATTGCCCGCTCGACCACATGCTGCTGGATTGGAAAGGCGTGCAGTACAGCGATGTGAAACAGGCGATCCTGGATGGTGCCGACGACGAAAAAATCGCTGCGCTGATCGACAGCAAAGGCACGCCCAAGACCAGGGAAGAAGTCGCGGCGTGGAGCGATTCGATGGACGATACAAACCCCTACGAAAACCCGGCAAAGAAGGAATGGTATGCTGGGGAGGTCAAAAAACTGGGCCTCGATCCGGCCTCCACGCCGATGTTCGACTGGCTGGAGGCTGACGACAAAACGGTTGGCCAGTAACGCCAAACAGCGGCGAAATCTTGACGAAACCCGTCGCCGGTCCCCGGCGGCGGGTTTTTGTGTTCGTCGGCCAAAAACCTCGTTGGACAACCCAGTCACCGTCGTCCATCGTTTCCGTTCCGCCGGGCATCCCGCCCGGGCCAGCTCGAACTTTCCCATGCGTCGCCCTCGCCTGCTCCTCGCTGCCGCCTTGGCCCTCAGCGCACTTTTCGCCACTCCCCAACTTCACGCGCAAATTGCCGATGTGCGCAAGAGTGTGGTCCGTGTCTCCACCACCTCGCAGGACCCCGATTACAAAGTCCCCTGGAACTCGGGCAACATTAACCGTGGCATCGGTGCGGGGTTCATCATCGCTGGGCCGCGCATCGTGACTAACGCGCACGTCATCAGCAATTCGCGCTTCGTCACCGTCGAGCGCGAGAACGACCCCAAAAAATACCCCGCCAAGGTCAAGTTCGTGGCTCACGACTGCGACTTGGCCGTGCTCGAAGTCCTCGACCCGTCGTTTTTCAAGGGATCGAAACCGTTGGAGATCGGGGGGATTCCGCAACTGGAATCTAGCGTCTCGGTGTACGGCTACCCAATCGGCGGCGAACGCCTCAGTGTCACGCAG
>CAXTBX010000231.1:0-2304 GCA_964242205.1 uncultured Chthoniobacterales bacterium | reverse complement strand
ACAAGGACGTGAAGGCGCGCCGGGGCATCGGCCGGGGACCGTGGGGCAAGTCCATCGTCATGGGGTTGCTGGAACGCGGCACCCGCCAGACCGCCAGCAAGGTGCGCGCGATGGTCATTGCCAACACCGACAAGGCGGCCATCCACGCCGAGATCACCAAGCACGTCGCGCCGGGAGCTACGATCAACACCGACTCCCTGCTCGCCTACAAGTGGCTGGATAAGGCCATCTACAAGCACGAGATGGTGGACCACGCCGTCGAATACGTCCGGGGCACCGTCCACACCAAAGGGCTCGAAAACTTCTGGAGCCTGCTCAAAAGAACCATCAAGGGCACTTACGTTTCGGTTCGCGCCAAGCACCTTCGCCGCTACCTGGACGAGCAGACCTTCCGCTTCAACGTCCGCAAGGAGACCGACGCGGAACGCTTCGCAGAAGCCTTGGGGATGCTGGCCGGCAAGCGACTTACCTACCATCAACTCCTGACCATCCCCGCATGAACGAGGAACGCCCCCCCGAATACCCCCCGGAGCAACCGGAGGATTTGCAAACAAGATACGAGCGGTTTGTGAGTGCATTGATCCGTGTTCCCAAAAAAGAGATAGATGAACAGCAACGAGAACTTGAGGCTAATAGCACAGATGAAGAGGGTTTATCAAAAGGTTTGTGAGCGCAGCGTGTTGTTAGTGTGTGTGAAAAACGAGGATTTTGAGTCCCGATATTATCAACAAGAAAGCGAGACTCGAGACTCCAACAAATTGCAAAGCCTCCCAACCGTTTTTCATCGCTCAAACTATCAGACAAATGCAAGATGCCACAACCGGCAAAGACCCCGAGTCCGCAGATTCCCACGCCAAAAGCGATAAGAAGCGAGCCGGAGATAATCTTGCTCTCGCCGTTGCCATCGGAACCCTCGTCAACGCAGTGGCTGCGACTTTCCTCGCCTCTACGGGATTTTCCAATGGAAAGCGACTTCCGCTCAACTGAATGTGATGCGTAAACAACTGGTGACATCCATGAACGATCAACGGCCTTGGATAAGTCTCGAAAGCAGGCATTTGCAGAGCGCGTTGAGCATGGAAAAACCTGTGGGGATCAGTTTTGTATTGCTCAATAGCGGTCGCACTCCTGCTCTCAACGTAAGGGTATTCGCCACCTTTTTTGCTGCCGAGGCCATAAACGAATCGGAGTTTAACAGATATCCCAGAGGAATCTTCCAATCTTCGGAGTTCGTTGTAGGACCAAACTCTAAATACGTGGCGAGGACCTCCTTGAGCAAACCAATCAAGTCCAAAGAACAGATGGACAGTTTTAATACTGGCGGCAAGGTCCGTTTCTATGCGGTGGGCACTACTCTCTATGATGACATCTTCGGAGGATCCCATTCGACTAATTTCTCGTTCCGCGCTGTCACAGAGAACGAACCGCGAACGACCATGATTTTCGCAGGCACTGGCAACTCTGCCGATTGAAAGAGAGGCAAACACTGAAGCGATGGCGCAGGCTTTAAGTAGTGCGCCAAGTATATCATTGCCCAAAAATCCTTTTCACGCTTTCCTTGGCGTGGTCGGCGTTTGGGGCGAACTTGATGCTCGTGTTGATGAGCGCATTGAGGCTCACCACGCCGAGCGCGATTCCAACTTGGATGAGTATTTGCTGTATGCTCATTTGCTTGGGATGCTGGATTTACACGAAAAAGCGTCTGCTTCCGCTGATAAGCGCGGCTTGTCGCGCCTATGGCGTGTTTGAGTAATGGTTCGGGCCGCCTTCACGAGGGCGAAAGGGCTGGGTGGGTGCGAGGCTTGGCCCTTTATGCCTGACCGAACCTGCCCTGAACAGGTGCGCTTTCTCTGCGCCTGCCTTGCGCCACCTCGACCCGACCCTGCAAAGCCGCTGACCGCCTCCGCCCGCAGGGGCCGGCCCCGGGCCGATCTCAGCGCTGTGGTCACCGCCCTCTTGCACCTCTGCGGCGGGCGGGTTGCCCCTGGCGGGACCTGCCCTGTGAGGGGGTGAGCTGGCGCACCGTTTACGGCTACTTCATGCGCTGGCGCGACGCCGGGGTGTGGGGGAGGATCCTCGCCGCCTTCGCCCAGCACCAGCAGGGCCGGCTGCGCTTCGTGGATTCGACCTACGCGCGGGTCAACCAGAGCGCCTGCAACCCGGCCGGAGGTCCAGCGGCCCAGGCCATTGGACCCAGCCGGGGCGGGCGCACCAGCAAGGCGCACGCCCTGGTGGATGGACGGGGTCGCGCCCTCAAGCTGCTGCTCACGGCCGGCAACGTGGTGGACATCTGCGTGGCGGAGA
>CAXTBX010000230.1:0-2311 GCA_964242205.1 uncultured Chthoniobacterales bacterium | reverse complement strand
CCCTCTCCACTCGTGGGAGAGGGGCCTCGCAACGCGAGGGGGTGAGGGGGCCACCCAGTGACGCTCCTGCCCCTCACCCCTCCTTCTCCCCGGCAGCCTTCGCCGCTTTCGCCGCCGCCTCGTGCGTCATGCGGCCTCCCTGCTGCTGCAATAATTTGGCGACCAGTCCCGTCCACCCGGTCTGATGCGACGCGCCCAGGCCCGCGTTGCTGTCGCCGTGGAAATATTCGTAAAACGGAATCTGGTCGTGCCAGAGCGGGTCGGTCTGAAAGCGCTCGTTGGCTCCGAAGACGGGCCGCCGACCCCGCGCGTCGTTGGTAAAGATGCTGATCAGGCGCTGCGACAGGCCATCCGCCACGCCGCTGAGCGTATGAAACTCGCCCGAGTGCGTCGGGTACTCGACCCTGAAGTCCTCGCCGTAGTAATGGTGAAACTTCTGCAGACTCTCGATGATCAGGAAATTGATCGGAAACCAGACCGGGCCGCGCCAGTTGGAGTTTCCCCCGAACAGCCCGGAGCGCGACTCGGCGGGTTCGTAGGCAACGCGGTTGACGCTGTCCCCTGTCGCCAGCTCGTAGGGGTGGTCGGCGTGGAAGCGTGACAGCGAGCGCAGACCACCGGGCGACAGAAACTCGTTTTCGTCGAGCATGCGCGCCAGCACGCGTTTCATGCGGTGGCCGCGTGTCAGCGCCAGCAGATGCCGGTTGCCCAGGCCGGGTTCGTTCCAGCGCGAGATCAGGCCCGCCAGGTCGGGGCGGTGTTTCAGAAACCATTCCACCCGGCGCTTGAAGGCAGGCACCTTTTCGAGGTCGGCGGGGTCGAGCGTCTCGGCAGCCAGCAGCGGAATCAGGCCGACCACCGAGCGCACCCGCAGCCGCGTGCAGTCGCCGCCGGGCGCGCGCAGCTGATCGTAATAAAAATCATCCTGATCGTCCCACAGACTGACCTGATCCTCGCCGAGCTGATTCAGGGCGCGGGCGATGTACAGGAAGTGCTCGAAGAACTTGCTGGCGATGTCCTCGTAGGCCGGGTTGTCCTGTGCCAGTTCCAGCGCGATTTTCAGCATATTCAGACAGAACATGCCCATCCAGGCGGTGCCGTCGGCCTGCTCCAGATGCCCGCCGCCGGGAAGCGGGGCGCTGCGGTCGAAGACGCTGATGTTGTCCAGCCCCAGAAAGCCGCCCTGAAAGACGTTGCGGCCCTCGGCGTCCTTGCGGTTGACCCACCAGGTGAAGTTGAGAAGCAGCTTGTGGAACAGGCGCTCCAGAAACAGCCGATCCGAGCGCCCGGTGTGCTTTTTCTCCATCTGGTAGATGCGCCACGCGGCCCAGGCGTGAACCGGCGGATTCACGTCCGAGAACGACCATTCGTAGGCCGGAATCTGCCCGTTCGGGTGCTGATACCACTCGCGCGTCAGCAGTTCGAGCTGCCGTTTGGCGAATTCGGGGTCAATCAGCGCAATCGGAATGGCGTGGAAGGCCAGGTCCCAGGCCGCGAACCAGGGGTACTCCCAGGTGTCGGGCATCGACAGCACGTCGGCATTGTTCAGCGTGCGCCAGTCGTGGTTGCGGCCCCTGCTGCGTTCGGCGGGCGGGGGCGGGCCGTTCGGGTCGCCGCGCAGCCACTGTTCGACGTCGTAGAAATAGAACTGCTTGCTCCAGAGCAGCCCCGCCAGTGCCTGCCGCTGCACGTTTCTGGCGTCGGCGCTCAGGGCAGCCGGGTGCAGCGCGTCGTAGAAGGCGTCGGCCTCGGCTCGGCGCGTGTCCAGGGTGGTGCCGAAGTCGCTGAACGCGTCTGGAAGGGCCGTATCGCTCAGGCGCACCCGCACGCTGCGCGATTCTCCGGCAGGCACCGTCAGCACGAAATGAACCGCCGCCTTGGTGCCCACGTCGCGCCTGACCGCGTCTGTCTTCCCGTGAACGATGAAGTCGTGCAGGCCGTCTTTGGCGGTGCTCGACTCGTTCGCGGTGCCGTAGAGCTTCTGGCGGTTGGTTTCGTTCTCGCACAGCAGCGCTTCCGGGGCGGCGTCCAGACCGCTGATTTCGCCAAAATGCAGGTAGCGTGCGCCCAGCTCGGCGTGATCGGCCCGCAGTCTGTGTTCCCCGTCCGGCTGGATGCTGGGGCGCGGCGGCGCGGCCTGTCTGTGGTGGACCCACGACCAGGTATTGCCAAACCACAGCGTCGGCAGCACATGAATTTGGGCGCTCGTCGCGGCGCGGTTATACACGGTGATCTGCATCAGCACGTCTTCGGGCGTGGCCTTGGCGTACTCGATTTCGACGTCCCAGTAGGCGTTGTCGTCAAAGACTCC
>CAXTBX010000229.1:0-2328 GCA_964242205.1 uncultured Chthoniobacterales bacterium | reverse complement strand
CTGCTCGGTTTTGAGCATCGCCTCGACCACTTCTTTCATCTGCGGGTCGAGCTTGCTCAAGAATTCGGTGGGGGCCGGGTTGGCCACCGGTTTGTCGGCGGCATTCACGCCAGTTTGACTAACGAGGAGTGCGGCGCTCGTTGCCACCGTGGCGAAAAGCGGGGATCGGAATTTCAGCATGAGTAATCGAAAGGGTGGGAGTTTGAGAATCCTTAATCGTTGTCTGTGAGACGGTCTGATTGCATCGAAAACCCGATCCGGCGCGAAACAGATTAAATGCGGGTTGGAAAGATCGGAGTCGCCGTGGCGTTGGTTCGTGCCGGTGCCAGTGGTTGTACAGCTCGCCTGCGGGTTCGTCAGGGTCGTGCACGTGTTAAAGCAGCCTGTGCGCGCGCTGGTGTTTGTGCCGTTCGCTCAACTTCAGCCATACACTAATGGAAATTCATAATTTCCAATAAAAAGGTCTCGAAATGGTAACAATAATGATTATTATAAAACATTCTATGGGAACGTTTTGTAAAATTTCAAGCTGGACCGAACGGGTGGCTCGCTGGATCTCCTAGTCCGGCTGTCCGTTCAATGGTCAAGGCCCGACTGCCGCTGATAGCTCGCTGAAGTCAGGTCTTCGACGAAGGAGGCCGGCTCGCCATTGAGGTGCTGCTTCAATTGGCTGACGGCGTGGCAAATTTATCGGGTGCCTTGTCGAACATCTCCTTGTGGCCCTGCATGCAAAAATAGTATTTCCTGCCTTGATCCACCGACTTCAACGCGCGGTCGGCATCCATCCAGCAGATTGGGCAAACCGGGTGTTCCTCGGTGGAGACGCGGGGCTTGGCATACGCTTCATTCGAGTTCGGGTTCAACCAGCCCCGTCCCTGATATTCGATGATGTCGGCCGTTTGCTCCGCCTGCTGGCGGCCGTAGTAGCGCTCGACCACGCGCAGCGCCAGATCAATGCCCGAGGAAAGTCCGCCGGATGAGGCAAGGTTGCCGTCCTCCACGAATCTGGCCCCGCGCTGGAGCCGCACATCGGGGAACGTCATCGCAAACTCCGCGTAGGCACCGTGGTGCGTAGTCGCGGGCCTTGCCATTCAACAGGCCGGTCTGCGCGAGCACCATCGCGCCCGTGCAAACCGACATCGTCAGGTCGGCCGTCTTCGACGACCGGCGAATCCACTCCAGCATCGCCGGACCCGTGCCGTCCTGCGCGGGGATGACGATGACCTTCGGGACCGGGGCCGTCTGAAAAGTATGCTTGGGCACGATGGTCAGTCCCGCGCCGGCGACGGCGGGGGCCGTAGTCTCCGCCACCGTGTAGAGTTGAAACCTTGCTTCTCCCTGGGCGGTGTAAACATCCGAGAAAACCTCCCAGAGGCCGGCGAAGTCGATGACGACCGCTCCCTTGGAAATCACAAAGGCGACCGGAATCGGTCCGTCCTTGGGGGGAACCAAGGGGCGAAAACCGTTCACGGGGTCTTGACCATTCATTCCATCGGGGCCAGGTTCATCGGCGAGGCATTTGGATGCTGTCGCCAAGCGAGGGATGTCGGCAAAGCCGAATGCCGCCGCGCGCTTGAGTAGTTCTCGTCTGTTCAGTGGAAAAAACCATTGATGATCGGAGGCGATGCCCGACTCTATTGGTCTAACAAATTTTGCAGGTGTCTCGTGGCGCGGGCAAGTCCCCGAGGGTCAAACGGCTACATCGACGGGAGAAAGAGGTATTTGCCTAGCCCGCCACCAACCCGCCGATGTGCGCGGTCAGCGCGATGATCGCCACCGCGAAAAACCCGAGGCCAAAGTACCACGCATCTGGCGAGTTCTCGTGGCCGCGGCTTTTTCGCCGAGGGGAAAAAATTTATTGCGGCGTTTTATATGTATGATTATACATATTAATGTTTTGCTTCCGTTCGAGTTGATCGCTCTCGCTTATTACCCGGGTTCTTCTCCATGACGAGTATCCCACTTCTGCTGCTTGAGCCGCTTCCCATCGGAGAGTCCTGGCACGGATATCTGCGCCAGCGCGGTTACGTCTCCACGGTTATTCCGGTGAGCACACCGGAACTGATTGCTAGGCAAGTGCGCGAGGAACTGGCGCTCCACCGCTCCGCCAGAAAATCTATTCCTCTCGCCATCCTCGCCCGACCGACGAACTGGCCCAAAGACCACCTCGGTGCCAAAGACTTCCAGGGCATTGAGGTCGTCCTCGGGTGGTTTGGCTCGGGACGCGAAAGGCTCAAAACCATCAACAAAGTACCAGGGGTTAGAATTGTCATGGCTATAGACCTTCAGATATTTAATGTCCGCGGGAGCGGCAGTTGCGAGGCATGG
>CAXTBX010000228.1:0-2377 GCA_964242205.1 uncultured Chthoniobacterales bacterium | reverse complement strand
ATCTTGGGCACGACCAACAAGGGCCACTTCATCAGCAAGGTCGGCGCGGGCGACAAGGTCGGCGTCGCCCCGCAGACCGTGGAGAACGCCCGCGAACTCCTGGCCCGGCTGCGGGTCGAGGGCCTGATCCTCGTCGGCGGCGACGGTTCATTGACGACGGGGCTGCAACTCTTCGAGGCGGGTTTCCCGATCATCGGCGTGCCCAAGACCATCGACAACGACCTGGAGGCGACGGCGATGACGTTCGGCTTCGATTCGGCGGTAGCCTGCGTGGCCGACGCGCTGGATCGGCTGCACACAACGGGCAACTCGCACAAGCGCGTGATGGTGCTCGAAGTGATGGGCCGCCACGCGGGCTGGATCGCGCTCTACGGCGGCCTGGCGGGCGGGGCGAACGTCATCCTGCTGCCGGAAATTCCGTTCACCTACGAGAAGCTGGCGGACTACCTCAAGGGCCGCGACGGCGACGGCTACAGTTCTAGCCTGGTCGTGGTGGCCGAGGGCGCAAAACCGGCGGGCGGCGCGCAGGCGGTGCGCGCGTCGGCGGTGGCGGGCGAGTACAAGCTGGGCGGGATCGGCGAGCAAGTGGCCGCCGAGATCGCCGCGCGCACGGGCAAGGAAACACGTTGCACGGTGTTGGGTCACTTGCAGCGTGGCGGCACGCCCACCACGCTCGACCGTATCCTCGGAACCCGGTTTGGGGTCAAGGCGGTGCAGCTCATCGCCGAGCAGAAGTTCGGCACGATGGTATCGTACTTGAACTATCAGGTGACGAGCGTGCCGATTGCCGAGGCGGTTCACAAGCTGCGCGTAGTCAGTCCGACGCACCAGATGGTGGAGACGGCGCGGGCGGTGGACGTTTGTTTTGCGGACTAGGCCGACCGCGTGGCGCGGAAGGTTCAAGAAATCAAGAACCCGGGAATTCAAAGAAGATTCAAGGTTCAAAATCCAAGGAGTCATTGAGCTTGGTCTTCGCAGTCGGCCCGTCGAGTTTTAATCTGCGTTGGATTCTTGGTCCCTTGGCTCCTTGGTTTCTTAAAAATTATGGATCACCTCCTCAGCCTCCTCCAACACAACGCCTTGGCGTCGCATGCCGACTTGGCCGCGCAACTCAACGTCAGTACTGATGAAGTGGCGCGCCGGATCGCCGCCTACGAGGCAGACGGCGTGATCCGTGGTTACCACACGGTCATTGATCCCGAGAAGATCGGCGACCATCAGGCCGTGACGGCGGTGATCGAGGTCAAGATCACGCCCGAGCGCGAGGGCGGCTTCGACCGCATGGCCGACCGCATCAGCAAATTCCGCGAGGTGACGAGCTGCCACCTGATGAGCGGCGGTTACGATTTGCTGGTGTTCGTGGAGGGCAGGAATTTACGCGAGGTGGCCAGTTTCGTGAGCGAGAAGCTCAGTCCGCTGGGCGGGGTGCTGTCCACGGCGACGCACTTCCGGCTCAAGACGTACAAGGAGAACGGCGTGTTGCTCGCCGGGCCGGAGAAGGCCGAACGGTTGGCGGTGTCGCCGTGATCTTCAGGCAGGGACATCGGATGGAGATTGAGATGCGTTTATCCAGAGCGTATGCACGCTCGAATCCAATTTCTCCTCTGCCTGATAATAACCCTTTTTGCAGCGCGTCTGGTGCGTGCTGCATCCCCGGCTTGCGGGAAACCGGCAGGTCATCGCGGACGTGGTGACGCGGTTGGAACGGGTGGCACGAGGGACGCGGTGACGTTTTCTCATCGACTTTGCGCGCCGTCCGGCGGACGATGATCCACGGAATTATGCCGGACCTGCCGCCTCCCATCCCGCCCCCACCGTACTCCCACGCTTACCCGGCTTACCCCGGCGTGTATCCGCCGCGGGATCAGCGGAAGACGGACTCGGACCACCTGCGCCTGCTGTTGATCTTCAGCTACGTCTCGGCGGGGCTGGCGGTGCTGGGGATCGGGTTTCTCTACCTGCACTACAACATGATGAGCATGGTGGCGAGCCACACGGAGCTTTTCGAGCATGCGCACCCGGTTTCGCAGCCGAACCCGGCGCTGATCTTTCAGCAGATGCTTGGCGCGTTCCGCTGGTTTTACGTGGTGTTCGGCCTCTGGGGCGTGGCGATGGCCATTCTCAACGTCGTCGCCGGATATTTGCTGGGGCAACGCCGCCACCGGACATTTTGCCTGATCGTGGCGGGGCTGAACTGCCTGCGCGTCCCGCTTGGTACCGCGCTGGGAATTTTTACGCTGATGGTGTTGACGCGCGACTCCGTGCGCACGCTTTACGCGGACGAGAGCGGTACAGCCCCGGCGGCACTGGACAAGCCGTTGTCCTAATTTTCGCCTGGAGGTTACAAGCATTCGGGTGCGGTACGGCGGATCAGCCG
>CAXTBX010000227.1:0-2405 GCA_964242205.1 uncultured Chthoniobacterales bacterium | reverse complement strand
CCAGGATGGCGTTGTGGTCGGCGAAGGGCACGTCCTCCAGCCAGCCCTTCATCACGTCCCGGTCAAAGGCCGCCCAACCGCCGTCCCGGCACTGGAAGGACATCTGCCAGCCCAGGGCGCGTTTGAAAGCGGCGTTGGCCGAAGCGGGGTCCGCCGGGGAAATCATCCGCAACGCCATGAGCACCATCGCGGTGTCGTCCGTGTCGGGGTAAAACTCGTTGTTGAACTCGAACGCCCAGCCACTCGCTTCCGGGTAGGGATTCTGCTTGGTCCAGTCGCCGCGGATGCGGACTTCCTTGTCGTAGAGCCAGGTGGCGGCCTTTCGTAACGCCGGGTGGTCCGCAGACAACCCGCTCTCCGCCAACGCGATGCCCGTCACGGCGGTGTCCCACACGGGCGAGAAACAGGGCTGGATGCGGAAGTCGTCGCCGTCGTCCACGAACAGTTCCTCAAAGTCCTGGCGGGCCTTGACGAACACCGGGTGGTCCTCCGCGTAACCGAGACACTCCAGCGCGATGAGCGCGTTGAGCATCGCCGGGAAGATGGCGGCCAGACCGTCGCTGCCGGGACCCATGCGTTCGAGCATCCACTCCTCGGCCCGCTTGAGGGCGCGGGCGCGGAACGGCCGGTAGGGCAGCGAATCCAACCACGTCAGCGCGTCGTTGCAGCGCAGGAAGAAGTTGCGCCAAGTCAGGAACCGCTCGGAGCGGCGCAGGGAAAAATCCGCGCCCTCCAACCCGCACGGGTAAAGCTCGTGCAGGCACTTGGCCTCGGGGAGGTGCCGCGTGGGTTTGAAGTGGTTGATGATGCTCAAGGGCAAGAGCATGGCCCGCATCCAGCTCGCCATCTGGTAGATCTTGCAATACAGCCAACCGGGCAGCAGGATCAGCTCTGCCGGGATGATGGGCAGGTATTTCCACGGGAACTGGCCCATCAGCGCCAGGTAGAGCTTCGTGTAGGTGTTGCAGTGGGGAATCCCGCCGAGGCGCAGGATGTTCGCGCGGGCTTCCTGCATCCACGGCGCCTGGGGCGAATGGCCGGCGAGCTTGAGGGCGAAATACGCCTTCACGCAGGCGTTGATCTCGCTGGGGCCGCCGTGGTAAATGTTCCACCCACCGTCGGGTAGCTGACGGCGCTGGATGTGGCGCACGCACTTTTCCTGTAGCGCCAGGTCCAGGGTCCCGCGCCAGTGCATGTAGAGCAGGTAATCGGAACAAAGCGTGGAATCCACGATCAACTCGCCGATCCAGTAACCGTCCGGCCGTTGCAACCCGAGCAGGAATTGCTGCGACAGGCCGACGCCGGCCTCCACGTCCTCGTCCAGCACGGCCTCGACCGCGCGCGGCGCCCGGGACGCGGCGGTCGGCAGGGGAATGATGTTGTCAATCTCGCCGGGCGCGGGCAGCCCGGCGATGCGTGCGAGACGCGCGAAGGCGGTGGCGAAAGGGTTGGGACCGTTGTTGCCGTTGGGTATCGCGCCATCGTGGGCGCGTTCGCGTGCAATCACGTTAAAAGAGATAAAGGATGGAGGATGAAAGGTGCCCGGGAGCGCTCCCCCGGATCACCTTTCCTGAACCAAACCGCTCTGACGATTACGCGGCGACCGGACTCGGGGCGGGGGTGGAAGCGGCCGGGGCCACGGCGGCCGATTCCTTGTCCTTGCCCGTGAGGTGCCCGCGGCCGGAGGACACGCCGTTGAAGGCGTCCACCAACTTGCCTTTGCCGGTGCCGCGGGGCTTCGCGCCGAAGTTGAACTTGAGGTTCTTCCAGGTGTCGCCCGGCAGCGCGCCGACGCCGAGTTGGGCGGAGGGCTCGTAGCCGCAGTGCACCATGCAGTTCTCGCAGCGGGAGTCCCGGGCGACGCCGTCCACGACGCCGTATTTGCTCCAGTCCACGTTGTGGAGCAGCTCGTCGTAAGTCTGGTAGTGGGCGTCCGTCATGAAGTAGCACGGGCCCTTCCAGCCGGCGATGTTGCGCGTCGGCACCGCCCAGGCGGAGCAGGTCAGGTCGCGCTTGCCGGCGAGGAACTCCATGAACACCGGGGTGTCAATGAGCGGATAGTTTTTTGCCCAGTCGCCGATGTTCTTGAACTTCTCCTTCGTCATCGCGCGGGTCAGGAAGAAGTTCTCCGGCTGAAGGTTCAGCCGCTTGATCATGTCCTGCTTGGCGCTGTCGTAGTCGTAGCCGGGCGAGATGGTGTGCCCGTCAATGCCGATCTCGGCGAGGAACTCGAAGAGGTCCTCGATCTCCTGCATCTCGGTTTCCTTGTAAACGGTCGTGTTCGTGCAGACCTGGTAGCCCAGGAGCTTGGCCATCCGCATCGCGAGGGCGCACTCCTTGAAGACGCCCTCGCGCTCCACGATCAGGTCGTGGGTGTATTCGAGGCCGTCGAGGTGGACGTTCCA
>CAXTBX010000226.1:0-2432 GCA_964242205.1 uncultured Chthoniobacterales bacterium | reverse complement strand
GTCCGCGCGCAGAATCTCGAAGGCCGACAGATTGAATTCAGCGCCGACGGGATGCTCGCCCGCGCGATCCAGCACGAGGTCGATCACCTTAACGGAATGTTGTTTATCACGCGGATGAACTCGGCGACGCGGGCCAGTCTGTCCGGCAAGCTCAAGCGTCTGCACCGGGAGGGCGCGGCCAACCGCTCGAAAGGCAAACGCCGGCGCGGTATTCGTCAGCCCGCCAAGCCGTCGGTGCCGACCACGGACGAGGACTGAGCCCGCGTTTCAAAGCCCGGCGCTGCTCGCCCGGCGGACCAGTTCGTCCAGATTGAAAATCCGCCGCCGTCCGGTGCGCACCTCGCGGAAAACGAATTCGTACCACCCGGGCATCCGCTCGACGACGTAGCGCGCCCGACCGACCCGGATCGGCTCGTGCGTGATGATGCGCTGGATGACTTGCTCGTAGGCCGAACGGGGCAGGGGACGCGCCCGTCGGCGGCCCCAGTCGATGGTTCGGCCCACATCGTCATAGGCGGCGGGTCGGTCTGGGAAGTCGAGCAACGAACGCGCCGTGCCCTCCAGCACCTCGCGCAGGTGCATGAAGGTGGCCCGGTCGGCGAACTGCCGGATGCTCGGACGGAAAACCGCCAGCGTTTCACACGCGATCTGGCGCAGGCTGGCTTGGCGGCCATCAGTGAGCAGCCAGTCGCGCCGGTTGGGGTCGGCGTTGAAAGGATTGCGCGCGAAATCGTCGGCGTGCGCCCGCCAACCCTTGCGCGAGCTGTGCTTGCTGGGCTGGAAATCCGCCAGGATCGGGATTCCCTTGTGCACCAGCGCCGGGATGGTCATTTCGTCCTCGGTCCAGCGCGAGGCCACGGCGATCACGCCCGCGAGGAACGCCAGGGTCGCGTTGGTGAGTGCCACGTCCGGCGTGAAATCGGCGGTTACTTCCAGGCGGCCCGGCCTGGGTCGCACGCCGACCGCCGTGCTGCGCCGGTTCGCCGCGAGGAGCATGGTCGCCACCGGCAACACGTAGCAGAGCAGCCGCGCCAGCCGGTGCAGTCGGCGGCTGGCACCCACCGCCGCTGGATCAAACACGGAAAAATTGTAGTGCGCGCTGAACCCCCGCAGGCACAGGCTCTCCTCGCGGCCCCCCTCCCAAGCGTCCAACTGGCCGCGCACGAACGCGATTTGCTCCCAGAGCGACCGCACGGCGCGGGCGCAACCTCCGGCGGGCTCCAGTTCGATCAGCCCGGTAGCAACCTCGATCACGCCGGTGTCGAAATACAGCGCGCCACCGGTCGGCAGGTGGCACGAACGCCCGACGCGCGGCACGATCCTGCCTTCGTGGTGACGCAACAGGTTTGCCGGATGCCGAAAAACGTCTTCGGGCTTCTGGTCGTAGCCATTGACCACCAGAGAAAACTCCGCCTCCAGCCCAACCACGGGTTGTCGCGGCACAGGTGCCGCCGTGCGGGCCGGGGTCAGCGGGGAATGGGAGGATGTTTTACGCGGATTCAAGCGGGCGGCGGCGTTGGGGGGCGAATCCATACCCCTTGACGGGAAGAATTTCAACCGCTCCGCCGCAAACGAGTCTTAACTCAGCGCCTCGTCGCTCGTGGCAGGAATGGCGTGGGCAAAGCCGAGATCGAGGTGCAGATGGTCGTCGCTTTCGCCCGGCAGATGCCCGTAAGGTAGGACGTTCGCCTCCGGAGCCAGGTCCCGGGCGATTCCGCCGTATTTTTCGATGGCCGACGCGGTGTTGAGAAACGTGTCGCCGATCCGGTAAACGTCCGCCGCCGTGGCCCAGTTGTGCGGCCCGGGAACGCCGGAGAACTGGTGCGAGGGCGAGCGGTAGCCGCCGTTGGCGGCGATGTAGACCGACGCGCTGACCTTCGCGCGAAACTCCTCCAGCAACCGCGCCAACAGCGTCACGGCACACGGGATATAGTGCGGAAATTCGTCCAACAAGCGTGGGGCCTCGCGCGAATCCACGATCAGCAGTTCGCTCAACCGGACGTGGGTGGTCAGGAACAACTCCTTGGCCTGTAGCCAGCTCCGCACCTCGTAAAAAAAACGCGGCAGCCGGTGGGTGCGGCCCAAGCGGTCCTGTACGGCCTCGTCCGGTCGGAGCAGGGCACGCAGATCGTCGGGCAGCCGGAGCCCATCGACGACGGGGAGGTCTCGCACGGTGTTCATGGGGTGGACGAGGATGCCGGCAGGGAGATGAGGAACGCGTAAACTGCCGCGGAAACTGAGGCGACCAGCTTGTGCCGCGCCGCCGCCGAGCCGGTCCCTCCGTACTCCGTCAGGATCACGAGCGCGTAGGGCTGCCGTCCGGGCAAGAAAACCATCCCGGCATCGTGGCACACCGTGGAAATTTCGCCCGTCTTGTGCGCCACGCGCGCCTTGGCGGATTCCGGCAGACCGGCGGGAATCATCCCGTTGAA
>CAXTBX010000225.1:0-2592 GCA_964242205.1 uncultured Chthoniobacterales bacterium | reverse complement strand
TTCAAGGACCCGTCGAACATCTGCTCGCCGCAGGACCACACGGGCGTCGTGCATTCGTCCAACCTCTGCACGGAGATCCTGCTCAACACGTCGGAAGACGAGATCGCAGTGTGCAACCTCGGCTCCGTCAACCTAGTCGAGCACATCCGCGACGGCGACCTCGACGCCGCGCTGCTCGAAACGACCGTGCGCACCGCCATGCGGATGCTCGACAACGTCATCGACATCAACTATTACCCGACCAAAGAGGCGCGCCACGCTAACCTGCGCCACCGTCCGGTAGGCCTCGGCTTGATGGGGTTCCAGGATGCGCTTTACATGCTGGGCATCCCTTACGCGAGCGAGGCGGCGGTGGAGTTCGCCGACCGTTCGATGGAGTTGATTTCTTACAATGCGATCCTGGCTTCCACGGAGTTGGCGCGCGAACGCGGCACCTACCAGACCTACCAGGGTTCCAAGTGGAGCCGGGGCATCCTGCCGATGGATACCCGCGCGTTGCTGGCGCAAGAGCGCGGCGGTTTCCTCGACGTGGAAAACAGCTCCACGCTAGATTGGGACACCGTGCGCACCGCCGTCAAAACCCACGGGATGCGCAACAGCAACACGATGGCCATTGCACCCACGGCAACGATCTCCAACATCTCCGGCGTGAGCCAGTCCATCGAACCGATGTACAAGCACCTCTTCGCCAAGAGCAACCTGTCCGGCGACTTCACGACGATCAATACCGCCTTAGTCGAAGCGCTCAAAAACCTCGACTTGTGGGACGCCGAGATGCTGGACGACCTGAAGTATCACGACGGCGTGCTGACCGAGATCGAGCGTATTCCGGACGATCTCAAGGAAATTTTCCGCACGTCGTTCGAGATTGAGCCGAAGTGGATGATCGAATGCGCGAGCCGTCGGCAAAAGTGGATCGACATGGGTCAGTCTTTGAACTTGTACCTCGCCGCGCCGAACGGTAAAAAATTGAGCGACATGTACATGTTGGCTTGGCAAAAGGGACTCAAGACCACGTACTACCTCCGGACGCTCGCCGCGACGCAGATCGAAAAGAGCACTTTGGATGTCAATCGCCGGGGCGCGCAGCCGCGCTGGATGAAGAACAAGAGCGCCAGCGCCAACGTGAAGGTGGACCGCACCGCGACCACCGCCGTCCACGCGCCGGCCGCCGTGGTCGGTCACACGCCGGTCGCTGCACCTGCCCCGGAAATGGATCAACCGCTGGAGGAGATCACCGAACCGGCCAGCGCCAAGATGTGCAGCCTGCTCGACCCCACTTGCGAAGCCTGCCAATAAGTTTTGTGGCGGCGCCGAGCGTCGCCTTTCCCGCGAAGCTCCTCGTCAGTAACCACCGCAACCACAAAGCAACCCAAGCAATCCGACACCATGGCCTCTACGAAGACCAAAAAAGCTGCTGGCGCCTCCAAGACGCCCGGCAAACCCGCCAAAACTCCGCCTCCGAAGCCGATGCCCCCCGCGCCGAAGAAGAAAGCGAGCAGCGGTGCGAAGGCCGCCAGCAAGGCCGTTGCGCCAAAGAAGTTCACGACCGCCAAGAAATCCGCTGTGAAGACGGTTGCCGCCAAGGCGCTCCCCGCCAAGAAAACGCCGAAGCCGATCAAAAAGGTCGCCGCCAAGGTTTTGCCCGCCAAGGGTAAAACCGTGAAAGCTGCTGTGAAGACCAAGGCGACGGCGGTCAAAAAAGCCGTGGTCAACAAGGCCACGGTAGTTAAGAAAGCCATCGCGGCGAAAGCCTCTACGGCGAAAAAGGCAACCGTCAACAAGGTCGCCGCCGTCAAAAAGGCAATCGTGTCGAAAGCCGCCCCGAAGAAAGCTCCCGCTGCAAAGAAGGCTCCTGCGAAGAAATCTTTCGTCCAAAAGGCAGCGGGCGCCGTAGTGGATACCATCAAGGAAATTCCCGCTGCCGTGGCGTCGATCCCGGAGAAAATCTCCGAGGCGATCCAACCATCCGCGACTCCCTCTAAAAGCTAACTTCACGACCGGGACGGAATGTTTCGAGGGGCTGGCAGTCGCGGCCCCAACCCTCTGACCACCCCGGAAAGGCCCAACTCCAACCCAACTTTCCGCCATGTCCTGCTGCAACGCTACCGACGAACGTCCCGAACTCCACGATCTAGCCAAACGCATCGATGCCGACGACAAGCGGCTCATCAATTGCCAAGCCGTGGATGTGAACCAACTCATGCCCCTGAAGTACACCTGGGCGTGGGAGCATTATCTCAACGGCTGCGCGAACAACTGGATGCCAACGGAGGTGTCCATGCAGCGCGACATCGAACTGTGGAAAAGCAACCGGCTCAACCCGGACGAGCGGCGCGTCATCATGCGCAACCTCGGCTTTTTCTCTACGGCGGAAAGCCTCGTAGGCAACAACATCGTGCTGGCGATCTTCAAGCACATCACGAACCCCGAGTGCCGCCAGTACCTGCTGCGCCAGGCGTTCGAGGAAGCCGTCCACACGCACACGTTCCATTACATCGTCGAGAGTCTCTCGCTGGATCAGCGCGAGATCTTCAACATGTACCACGAGGTCAATTCGATCCACGACAAGGACGCGTTCGAGATGACGCT
>CAXTBX010000224.1:0-2652 GCA_964242205.1 uncultured Chthoniobacterales bacterium | reverse complement strand
GGTGGACACCTCCTAGCGACCTAACGAAGTAATACTAACGAAGCCAAGCTCAGCGACAGAGGCTGGCCGCGCAAAGCTCGAACTCGGAGAAGACCCTACCGCCAGCCGCTGTTCGCTGCAGCGCGTGGTTAGGTGTCCTTCCTCAATTCTTTGATGAAGCTTTCGGAACAAAATCAACGAGCCGAAACTGATAAATGATTGTGTCGAGCTTTGGCTGTTCTCCAGAATCGTCCAAGGCGCTTTCGCGAAGGGAGAACTCGCACTGAGCAACGTCGTCAGCAGCAAACGAGAACCAAAGTCCATTGCTGCCTTTTCTTCCGACAAAGGGTGTGGTGCTCACCGAGACAAGCTTGCCGCGATGGACGACCGAGATGGAAGCAACGTAGAACATCCGCGTGTCAGCTCTGTGGTCGACGGTGAAGTCGATCAGATCTCCCTGACCTTTCTTGGCGTTCACGTAGAACTCAGTGGGATGATCGCGCACGTAATCTGCGGTGATCTCGCGCACTGTGATGACAGGGTCTGAAGCCGAGGCGGTAAGTGTTGCCACAACACTACAGACGAGGAGGAAGACCGTTTTCATTATTAGTACAACGATTTACTTGCAGACGAGTTGCATCCTGATGGCACCTAACGACCCAAGCTCAGCCGCCGCCGGGGCGAGAGTAAGCCAAGAAAGTAAGAGTAAGCTCCCGCGCCCCGGCGGTCGGCTGCAGCGCCTTGTTAGGCGATGGTGCGGTGAAGCTCAGCCTCGTGCACGGACGCCGATGACGATGAGAACAATGGCGAACAACCCAAGGCAAAGCACGACGAAGGCACCCCCAAACGCGAGGGCAGGCTCAAAGGGGAACCCCTGTGCAAGGACGATGAGCGGAAAGACTGCGAGGGCAAGCAACCCGAAGAAGATGCCCGCACCAAGGATAACATTAGCTTCCCATCTCGTGGTTCCCGTGAAACGTGGCATAAGCGAGGTGATTGAGTCGCCTAACGCCGCCAAGCTCAGCCGCCGCCAGGGTGAAGGTCAAGTTGGAAGTCAGCGGGAACACCGCCCGCCCCGGCGGTCGGCTGCAGCGCCTGGTTAGGCATTGGGAACGTCCGGTTGAGTTGTCGCACGAGTTGGGGCGGCACGTAAAAGTCCGGCTCCCGCCACCGCACAGAGTAGGAGAAGGGCTAAGTTGAAGTAGTAAATCGCGGGAAGTAGATGCAACAACCGCTCCGGTCGGTCGTGCGCGATTTGCTTGGGAGTCTTGCCAAAGTTAGCGACATTGTCGCCGATGAACATAGCTGCTCCCGAGGCGAACCAGAGAGCCCCGCAAAGGGCCAACAACAGAAACGGCCAATAGTTGGTCCGACGCCACCAAAGCCAGCAACCCAGACCCAGCAATCCTGGCACAACGGTTTGCAGCATCGAAAAGAGAAGCACGACTTGATAATGCATCATGGCAGGAGATTCGATGTAGGTGCCTAACGCCCCAAGCTCAGCCGCCGCCGGGGCGGGGTCAACCGTGGAACTTGGAGAGCGAGCCCGACGCCCCGGCGGTCGGCTGGAGCGTGTGGTTAGGCCAGGGATGCGACTGGATGGTAAGCAACTAATCCAGCCTGCGGTATTCGTATTTCCAAGGGTCTTCGACAATCTCATCAAAATCTGCGAAGCCACCAACTGGTTTGCCCGAGAAGCGAGGCTTGCTGAAATCTACGTCAAAGATAAATACAGGATGCCAAACCTTCTCGTCGCCCTCGTAACGAGTGTCGATCCACTTGGCTACACATCGTAATTGATCCTTGGACTTCCAAATCACATCCAGTTTGGTTCCGTCTGGGATCATCCAATCTGGCCCAGATGCTTTCCTGTACAAAAGCTGGGATTTATCGGGATTGAGTGTGAGCGTGAAGACCGTCCGATCTGTTTTCTGGGAATCTTTTACTCGGTAGGTCTCGCATTCCATCGTGGTAGCGGATGCAAGGGAGACCTGCAAAGCGACCAAGCACGACACAATGAGAGTTAATCTTGCCATACGTTTTGGTGTTTGGGCCTGACGCCGTCAAGCTCAGCCGCCGCCGGGGCGCTGTAAAGGCTGGAGTTCAAGAGTGCGCCCAAACGCCCCGGCGGTCGGCTGCAGCGCGTGGTTAGGCGACGGATGGATAGATGGCGCGGTCAGCTCGAAAGACGGGCGCGAAGATCGGACATAGCAGCCGTCCACTCTGGATCGTCCTCCCAAAGATCGGGCAGTTCAGAAGGTGGCTGCTCGATGCGGTCCAACGCGGACAAAGCAGCTTGTGTGAGGGCGGCAGACGGCTGGACGGGATGAGCCGCGACCCACTCAGCGAGCTTCTCGTTGTAAGGGTTGACGGTGAAGGGGCGACCGCGCAGCCACGCCACCACTTCAGCGGCTGCAATTGCCTCCACAGCCTCGTCGCTGTCGAGGTAATCATCGCCAATACTGAGAACAGCTTCAAAGGCAGCCTCCACGCCGGAGAGGTTATCGCCTTCCGTGAAATCCCCCAGCCAATCGCAGGCCGTATCGTTGCCGAAACTTGTTGCGTCCCATGCGCCCATATGAGTGTTGGTTGATGTGTGAAGTAAATGCTGCCGAGGTGCCTAACGAGACAAAGCTCAGCCGCCGCCGGGGCCGAGTCAAACGCCGACAATCA
>CAXTBX010000223.1:0-2659 GCA_964242205.1 uncultured Chthoniobacterales bacterium | reverse complement strand
CATGATGCGACTGCTCAGCCGCCGGCTCGCCTGATTAACTCCACAGCTTCTAAGAACAGGTCTAATGCGTATGGGGCGTGGTGAGCAAAAAACCACCACGCAAACAGTTCCGAGTCAAGGCAGAGCGGTTCAACCAGAAGCAGTTCGAGGCGCAGTTCCCCGACGATGCGGCCTGCCTCGCTGACATCTTCCGCAAGCGGTTCCCGAACGGCGTCACCTGCCCGACCTGCGGGCTGCACGACAAGTTCTATCCCATCGCCGGACGCCGGGCTTACTCCTGCGTCTGCGGATTCCAGGTGTACCCGACCGCTGGCAGCATCTTTCACAAATCCACCACCAGCCTCAAGACGTGGTACTACGCGATGTACCTGATGGGCCACAGCCGCAACGGCGTGGCCGCGCTGGAACTTCAACGGCTGATCGGCACCACCTACAAGACGGCGTGGCGCATGATGCACCAGATTCGCGCGCTGATGGCCGAGGAACTGCCGCCCTTCAAGGGCACGGTGGAAGTCGATGAGACGTACATCGGCGGCGAGTCCAAGAACATGCACAAGGCGCAACGCGAGGAGCGCATCAAGGGCCGGGGTCCGGTGGGCAAGACTATCGTGGTCACCGCGCATGAGCGCGAGGGCGGTGTTGCTCCCTTCGTGGTCAGCAAGGCCGACGCGGCGACGGCGGAGAATCTTCTGGCCGTTACTACCGACAAGGAGTCAGCCAAGATTCACACTGACGAGTACGGCGCGTACCACGGCCTCACGAAGCAGGGCTACAACCATGACACCGTGAACCACGGCAAGGAGGAGTGGGTGCGCGGCGACGTTCACACCAACGGTATCGAAGGCTTCTGGAGCCGGATGAAGCGCAGCATCGACGGCACGCACCACCACGTTTCCGCCAAGCACCTGCAAGCCTACGCCGACGAATATGCCTTCCGGTTCAACCGGCGGCGTTCGGAGAAGCCGATGTTCGTCCACTTGGTCGCACAGATGAACGAGCAGCGCGGGTGAGCAACCCGAAGAAGCGGGCCTTGTCCGTCGAGCGCGGCGAGGCTGGCAGCTTCTTCTTGGCTTTGGTAGGAGATGATTTCTGCATTGATAATGAAACTTGCATTTGAAAGAGGCGTTGATATTTTGGCTTTATGAGCAGCGACAATCAATCTGATTTCGTTTACCTCACGCGCAATAGGTTCAACCTACCGCCCTGTTTTGTGCGCGAGAGTGCCGTTGTGTTTGTCGCACCGGATCAAAAGTTAGAGAAGGCGTAGGTGGGGCTTTCCAACGGCCAAGTTATTGAGGCGGACGCTGATGCCGTGGTCTGGGGTTTTGCGCTTCCATTTCAGCAGCGTTCCGATTCCACTCCGCAATCTTCTCCGGCGACCACGAGCGCAACGGCTCAGGTTCCGCGTTAGCTCGTCCTTGAGAATGCGCCGGACAACTTGTCCGTCCTTCTTGAACACCCAGACGGGAGTCTGCTCAACGGCTGCTTCGTCTGCGCTGATATTCTCCTCGGTGCCGTCGATCCGCTTGATCGTGTACTGATAAGGTTTCTGTTCGCTCATCCCTCGGCTGTAACTGACTGGCCTGGGTTCGTCACGCCCTTTTGAACCAAAACCGAAGCGGTTCGGTTTTGCCTTGCCTGCCCTTGTCCTTAGCTGCTAAGCATGAAGCCTACTTTTACCCACAACTTTGATTTCGCGTCCTGCGAAACGGCCCACTGGAAACCTGAGAAACTTCTGGGGTGGACCGCAAGCCAGACACGCACCGGATAGGTGCGGTCGCTTAGCGTCTTTACCCCGGGCTTCTCAGGGCCTCCAGTGGGGATGCGGTGGCCGCACCGCTGTTTTTGGGAGCGCGAGATCCGCTCCTCATGAAACGGCTACCATCTATCCTCATCCTCGCCAGCTTGCTTGCTGGCTGTGCCGACAACTCGGCAATCATCACGGGCCAGGTTCGCCCGGCCACGACGGCCGACAAAGTGCAAATTTATTTGCAGCCGCCTGCCAAGAGGTACGAGGTCATCGGCCTCGTTACCGCCTCCAATAAAGGCAAGCTGGCAGTCAGCCGCCAGCATAAAACTGACATCGCCTTGCGGATACTCAGGGAGAAAGCCGCCGAGATCGGCGCGAACGGCGTGGTTCTCCAAAGCCAAGGGATGCAGAGCGAAGGATCGGTCGGGACAGTCAGCAGCGGGGTCGTCATCGCTGGTGGCATCACCTACGTCGAAGTCAGCGGCTCAGCCATCTACGTCGCACCATGAACCCCGCCAAACTCTTCCTGTGGATCATGTTCATGGCCGTGCCGTGCTTCGTGCGCTTTGTCTCGCTTGGACTCAAAGCCCGCGACTTCGGCGGCTGGATGGAGTCTGAAGGCATCGTCATCGCCATCGTTACTGGCCTGATCGCGGGCGGGATTCTCTGTGCATTGTAGCCTGTTGCGTATGGAGAACCGGCCCTGAGAACGCTGAGACGCTAAACGAGGAAACGCCCGGTCAAAAGCCGGGCGTTTCTGTTCGCTCTGGAACCTGTCTTGAGGGGATAATCACCTTTTTTTGTACGTCAGCCCCAGCCGGATCAGGGCGCGGTGGACGGCGACGAGCGAGCATTTCAGACCGCTGGCCGCCCGCAGTTGCTCCAGGGTGAGGTCGGGCTGTTTGCGCA
>CAXTBX010000222.1:0-2718 GCA_964242205.1 uncultured Chthoniobacterales bacterium | reverse complement strand
GCCCGGATCCGCCCGAGCGCCCGCGCCGCCAGCGCGCGGGCCTCCGGCGCGGGGGCGTGGGCTTCGATGAATTCCCACTGCGCCGCCGCGCGCCCGAAGTCCCCCGCGGCCTCCCCGGCGGCGGCGAGCCGTTCGCGCAGGGCCAAGTCGTTCGGGGCCAGCGCCGCGGCCTGCTCCCACGCCGCCACCGCTCGGCTCGGGTCCCCCGCGGCCTGCCGGGCCGCCCCGAGTCCCAGCAGCGCGTCGGTCCGGGGGCGGGTGTCCGCGGCCGGGATTTTTGTCAACGCCTCCTCCAGCGCCTCCGCCGCGCGGACCGGCTCCCCGCGGGCGGTGAACAACCCCGCCAACGCCAGCGCCGGCCGCGGGCTGGCCGGGTCGAGCGCCCCCGCCCGGCGGTAGGCCGCCGCGGCGTCGTCCGGGCGGCCGGCCTTTTTCAACAGGTGCCCGTGCACAAGCGCAGCGCCGAACGCCGCCGGACCGGTGCCCTCCGCCGCCGCCGCGCGGCGGTAGTCCTCCAGCAGCGCCGCCGTGGTCCCGCGCTCCTCCGCCCCCGCCCAGAGCCGGTCCAGCGCGACGCCCTCGGCCGGGTTCGCCGCGAGGAGTTGGCGGTAGCGGTCGGCGGCGGCCGTTTGCGCGCGGGCGAACGACGCGATCAGGAGCAGGCCGCCGACGGCGACGAGGAGGCGTCGTCGCGGGGGCGCCGGGAGGGTCACGGCCGGGAGTTTACACCGAAAACGGTCCTGCAGGAGCACGCGCCGTCGTGCCCGCCGGATTTGGCCGAGGATGCTGTCCCCGAAATTCAGCGGGCACGACGGCGCGTGCCCCTCCAGGTTGGCAACGCCGCCCGCCCGGCTACTGTTTACGCCCTATGACGCCTCTCGCCGCCCCGCGCATCATCCCCGTTTCCATCCTCACCGGCTTCCTCGGCGCGGGGAAGACCACGCTGCTCAACCACATCCTGCGCGGTCAGAGCGAATATAAATTTGCCGTCATCATCAACGAGATTGGCAAGATCGGCATCGACGGCGCCCTGGTGGAAACCAACAAGGACGAGGTCCTCGAGATGTCCACTGGCTGCGTTTGCTGCACGGTCCGCAAGGATCTCGTGGTCAGCCTGCAAAAACTCATCAAGCGCGGCGGCTTCGATTACATCCTCATCGAGACCACCGGCATCGCGGACCCCGGCCCGGTGGCGCAAACGTTTCTCAACATCCCGGCGCTGCAAAAGTTCGTGCAGCTCGACGCCATCATCACGGTGGTGGACGCCGAGCAGACCGAGAAGCAAATGAAAGACGTGGAGGTTGCCCGCGAGCAGATCGCGATGGCGGACTTCGTGTTGTTGAACAAGACGGACCTCGTGGACGAAAAAACGCTGGGCCGCGTCAGCGAGACCATCCGCAAGCTCAACCCCCACACGCGCATCCTACGCACTACGCAATCGAACGTGCCGTTGAAGGAACTATTAGACATCCACGCCTTTGACGTGGACCACAAGCTGGCCGTGGACCCGGAGTTTCTCAACGAGATGCGCGGCGACGGTAAACATCACCACGACATCGTGAGTCACTCGTTTAGTTTTGACCGGCCGTTCGACGTGAGCCGTTTCGAGAAGTTCGTGCAGAAACTCACGGACGAGGAAAAAGTTTATCGCTCCAAGGGTTTCGTCGCCATCGCGGGCCAGCCGCGGCGGGCGATTTTCCACGGGGTCAACAACCGTTTCCACATCTTCTGGGACCGCCCGTGGCAGCCGGGGGAAGTGCAGGGCAGCCAGTTCGTGTTCATCGGCAAGAAGCTGGATGAGCGGCGCATCCAGAAAGGTCTGGAGGCTTGTCTGGCGAAGGGTTAACTCCGAAACGTTTTATGGACACCACGCTGCAAGAACTCTTGAAGTCCCCGCGGCTGGAACGTTACGCCGCCATCATCGGGGAAACGCTGGCGGACGAGCGTATCCGTCGGCAGAAGTTCGCCGAGAGTCTTCAGGACGACGAGAAGGCGGAATTCATCAACGGGGAAATCGTCCATCACATGCCATCGAAATCCCGACACATACAAGTTGTGATGCGACTGCAATCATTGCTCATGGCTCACGTCGGACAGCATGACCTTGGCTTCGTCGGCGGCGAGCACGTCTATGTCCGACTGACCCGCAATGACTTCATGCCCGACGTTTCCTTCTTTAAGAAATCCCGCAACGTCGGCGCCAACCCGATGCAGGAGTATTTTCCGCCGCCCGACTTCGTTGCTGAGGTTCTTTCCCCCAGCACTTCCAGCCGTGACCGCGGGGTGAAGCTCCGGGACCACGCGGACCACGAAATCAGTGAGTATTGGATTGTGGACCCGGAAGACGAGGCCATTGAGAACTATGTGCTCCGTGAGCAGAACGGGGAGTACTTCTTCGGCAGCGACGGCCGGCATCTGGGTGGAAGTCTGGTCAGCGTCGCCGTGCCGGGGTTCACCATCCCCGTGCGCGCGCTGTTCGATCCCGTTGAGCACGCGGCGACGATGCGGCGGTTGATACTGGGCGGATGAAGCAGTCGACTACGCCACCAGCGCTTCATGGCTTCAGCAACCATCAAACTCTTCCTCCCGCGAGGCGACGCCAAAAGTCTGCGAACAGCCGAAATCTCGAATTGGACTGGTAAGGCGATTGCAGCGCCGCGCACCGAACTCGATGAGTTGGTGCAACGTGAGGAACTCGATCAAGCTACTGGAGTCTAT
>CAXTBX010000221.1:0-2732 GCA_964242205.1 uncultured Chthoniobacterales bacterium | reverse complement strand
GCACATCATCGACATGGCGCAGCCAATTATCGGTCAGTCCGACGCGTTGCCGCCGCCACGCCGCCGCCACGCCGCCGCATCCGTAGTGGCCCGTGACGATGATGTGGCGCACCTTCAGGATGTCCACCGCGAACTGCATGACCGACAGGCAGTTCAGATCGGTGTGGACGACGAGGTTGGCGACGTTGCGGTGAACAAAAAGCTCGCCGGGCAGCAGCCCGGCGATCTCGTTGGCAGGCACCCGGCTGTCCGAGCAACCGATCCACAGGTATTCGGGCGACTGTTGCTTGGAGAGTTTGACGAAAAACTCCGGGTCCTCGCGCTGGATGGCGGCTGACCACTCCCGGTTGTTGCTGAAAAGTTTTTCCAGTTTGTCCATATCAAAATCCTTCCACTCCCCTTCTGCCTTCTGCTTTCAATACGCTCCCGCCGCCTCCGAGAATACGTATCCCGCCTGGTAAACCCCCGTGCGCTCCTTCTCGATCTGCCGCAGCAGATCGTTGAGCAGCGCGCTCGCGCCAAAGCGATACCGTACGTTCGTCAGCCACTCGTCGCCGAGCGTTTCCTTGACCGCGACCAGAAAATGCAGCGCCAGCTTGGCTGTGCGGATGCCCCCGGCGGGCTTCATGCCGATGGGCACGCCCGTCGCCAGGTAATGATCCCGGATCGCCTCCAGCATGACCTGGGTGTTCGCCAGGTTCGCGTTGTTGTTGGTCTTGCCCGTGCTAGTCTTGATGAAGTCGCCTGCCCGCAGCCCGGCGCGCATGGCGAGAAAACTGGCCGCGCGAATCTGGTCGTAGCCGTCCAGCTCGCCCGTCTCCAGGATCACTTTCAGCCGCGCGTCGCCGCACGCTTCGAGCACCGCCGTGACCTCTTCCTGCACCTCGCGCACCCGCCCGGACAAAAACGCGTTGCGGTTGATGACCATGTCGATCTCGTCCGCGCCGTCGGCCACCGCGCCGCGCACCTCCGCCAACCGCGTTTTCAACGGTACCTGACCGCTCGGGAAACCCGTCGCCACGCTGGCCACCCGCACGGGGCTGCCCGCGACGTGCCGTTTCGCCTCGGCGACCAGCGCCGGATACACGCACACCGCCGCGGCGGGCGGCACCGCTGGATTGGGCGCGTGGGGCACGAGCGCCTTGGCGCAAAGCTGCACGATCTTGCCGGGCGTGTCCTGGCCTTCCAGCGTGGTCAGATCGACCATCGACACCGCCAGTTTCAACCCCCAAACCTTCGCGTTTTTCTTGAGCGACCGCGTGGTGAACGATGTGGCGCGCGCCTCCACGCCGACCTTGTCCACGGAACCCACGTCATCGATCAGGCGGCGCACGGAAAGCTTCGGCATGGGCTACGATAGCCCGGGAATACGGCCAGCTTCAAGCCCTCCGTGGTTGCTTCCCCCGCTTGCATCCAGCATCCTGTATCCAGCATCCTGTATCCAGCATCTTCCTCTCCCCAATGAACGTCATCGTCGTCGGCAGCTTCGTCCAGGACCTCACCTTTAACTGCGCCGAGTTTCCCAAACCCGGCGAAACCATTATCGGCCAGTTCTTGACCGGTCCCGGCGGCAAAGGCTCTAACCAGGCGGTCGCCGCCGCGCGCGCGGGGGCCAAGGTCGGCTACATCGGCGCGGTCGGGCGCGACGCCTTCGGGGCCGGGGCACGGACGTTCCAAGAGAACGAGGGTATCCAATGGCTCGCGGCGGAAAAAGCGGACCGGCCCACCGGCGCGGCGGCGATCTTGGTCAACAGTCGGGGCCAGAACGAAATCGTGGTGGCGCTCGACGCCAACGAGGCCCTGACGCCCGCCGACATCGACGCCCACGCCGACGCCCTGCGCGGCGCGCGCGTGGTGGTCACGCAACTGGAAGCCAACCTCGCCGCCGAGGCCCATGCGCTGCGGATTGCGCGAGAGGGCGGCGCGACGACGATCCTCAACCCCGCGCCGATGCGCGCGGACTTCGACCCTGCGCTGCTCGAAAACGTCTCGATCCTGATCCCGAACGAGACGGAGTTTTGCGCGTTGATTCATCTCCTCCCGCAGACCAAGGCCACCGCCGACCTCGGCTTCGACGAGACGAAGCTAGAATCGCTCGCGGAGGACGTGCTGCACAAGCTCTGCCGCGAGTTCGGCGTCGAGACGATGATCGTCACGCTGGGCGCGCGGGGCTGTCTGGTGTCGCGTGCCGACACCTACGCGCTCATCCCGGCAACGGCGGGCATCAAGGCCGTCGACACGACGGGCGCGGGCGACGCGTTCGTGGGTGCGTTCGCGGCGGCCTTGGCGGAGTTCGGCCCGGAGGAAATCGAGCGCGCGGCGCGTTTCGCCAACGCCGGGGCGGGTCTGTCGGTCACCAAGCCGGGCACCGCGCCCGCCATGCCGACCCGGGCGGAAATTAATACACTGTTGGATGAGTAATGGGGCCGACAATCTAGCGAATCCAAGTTCAGCCGCCGGGTGAGAGCAAGCGTGGGGTCCAAGAGGAAAACCGAGCGTCTTGGCGGTCAGCTAAAGCGTGGGGTTAGGTGATGCGGTCGGATGGCTGATTGGGACGAGGCCGCCAGGCGAAGCTTGGATCGGTCCAACGCCCCGTAGTGACGAAGCGATACAAACGTGCGGCTCCCTCAAATGGGAGCAGAAGCAGCCATCCGCTGAGATGACCAACGAAGAAACCTACCACCGCACCAACAACAGTAGCAAGTGCACCAAGAGACACGCTGTACGGAGAG
>CAXTBX010000220.1:0-2742 GCA_964242205.1 uncultured Chthoniobacterales bacterium | reverse complement strand
ACGGTGCAGCTCGATTCGTACGTCGATTCTTACATGAGCGCGGCGGAGCCTAAGGGCTAAGGGTTGGTCGATCTCGTGGTGGAGTCGCGCAAGCAACTCAAACCCGAGAGCAAACCGGAACTGACCTCGACAACCCAGGCGATGCTCGATAACGCCATCGACAACGACTTGTCTGGTAAGGCCCTGCCGCTCCCCGCGCGCGAGGAGCCAGAGAGTCGCTGATTCAGAGTTAGAAATCAGAGGGAAAGATGCAGAAGCCCGAAAGAGAGGTTGGCCGCGATTTCCTTCTTTTCTGACCTCTGCATTTTGAATTTCTACTTCTGAGTTCCCTCCC
This sequence comes from uncultured Chthoniobacterales bacterium, assembly GCA_964242205.1. Taxonomy (GTDB): domain Bacteria; phylum Verrucomicrobiota; class Verrucomicrobiia; order Chthoniobacterales; family SZAS-18; genus CAHJWO01. The sequence goes on along the minus strand of CAXTBX010000220.1, from coordinate 2,408 downwards.
TGGCACGCCGCAGGCTATTGTTAGGCCGATTCCCTCCTTTCGTTAATGGCTCGCGCTTCCAACCTCACGATGTGTTCCTTCTGTGGCAAGAGCCACGCGGAGGTGCGCAAGCTCATCGCCGGTCCTGGTGTCTACATCTGTGACAGTTGCATCAACGTCTGCAAAAACATCCTCGACAAGGAGTTGAACGATGACGCGCGACGGCAATCCACCGTCATCCGCGTCCCCAAGCCGAAGGAAATCCGCGCGCAGTTGGATCGCTACGTCATCGGCCAGGACACCGCCAAGAAGGTGCTCTCCGTGGCGGTTCACAACCACTACAAGCGCATCACCCAGAGCGGCAGCGAGGGCAGCACGTCCCTGCCGATGGACCCGATGGCCGACGTGGAGATCGAAAAGAGCAACATCCTGCTCATCGGCCCCACCGGTTCGGGAAAAACGCTCCTGGCCCGCACGCTGGCGAAGATTCTCGATGTGCCGTTCTGTATCGCCGACGCCACCACGTTGACGGAGGCCGGTTACGTTGGCGAGGACGTGGAAAACATTATCCTGCGCCTGTTGCAGAACGCGGATTACGACGTAAAGCGTGCCGAAATCGGCATCGTTTACATCGACGAGATCGACAAGATCGGGCGCAAAACCGACAACGTGAGCATCACGCGCGACGTGTCGGGCGAGGGCGTCCAGCAGGCGCTCCTCAAGATTTTGGAGGGTAGCTCGTGCAACGTGCCGCCCCAGGGTGGCCGCAAGCACCCACACCAAGAATACATCCAGGTCAATACCGAGAAAATCCTGTTCATCTGCGGCGGAGCGTTCGTTGGTTTGGACAAGATCGTCCAGCGGCGAATGGGCCAGAAGACGCTTGGTTTCGGGCTGGGTTCGACCGTGACGGTCGAGGCTAACCGCGAGATTTCGGTGCCGATGCCCGAGCCGGAAGATTTGCTGGCGTTCGGGATGATCCCCGAGTTCATCGGGCGTCTGCCGGTGATTTCCACGCTGGAGCCGCTGAGCGAGGAGGAGTTGATGGTTGTGCTGACCGAGCCGAAGAACGCGATGGTCAAGCAGTACGGCAAGCTCCTGGCGATGGAGGGCAGCGGCCTGACGATTACCAAGGACGCCCTGCGCGCGCTGGCGGCACAGGCGGTCAAGAAGGGCACGGGCGCGCGGGCGTTGCGCAGCCTGCTGGAGAGGTTGATGCTCGACATCATGTATGATCTGCCCAGCCGCGAGGACATCGCCGACGTGACGATCAACCGCGCGGTGGTCGAGGGACGCCGGGGGCCGTTGATTCGCAAGAAACAGGATCAGGACGCGGCCTAGCGCGCTGTTTCGGGACGTGGCAGGGACTATGCGCAGGGTTGAGCCATGAGCACCGACGTGACCGTGGGCCGCAGCCACGACAAGATCAACAACCTCCAGGTCGTGCGCGCGGCGGCGGCGCTGTTGGTCGCATACTTTCACACGAGCTACCAACTGGGCGGAGTGCGTCCTTTCGGCGCGTTCGGCGTGGACATTTTTTTTGTGCTGAGCGGGTTCATCATGGCGGGCATCTGCGCGCGCAACCCCCATGCGTTCCTCCGGCGGCGCCTGGTGCGCATCGTGCCGCCATATTGGCTGTTCACGCTGTTTGCGTTCGGCGTGGCGGCGGTGGTGCCCAAGTTGGTACCGGCGACGCAGGCGGACCCGGTGCAACTGCTCAAGAGCCTGTTTTTCATCCCGTTCCGCAAGCCTAACGGGTTGATCCAGCCCACGCTGTTTCTAGGTTGGACGCTGAACTACGAGATGTTTTTCTACGCGGCGCTGTCGGTCGGGTTGGCGTTGAGCCGACGCTGGGCGGTGCTCGTCGCGTCGGGGCTGATCGTCGTTTGCTTGGCGATTTGCTGGCCGCTGCGGGAATGGGGGACGATCCCGACCTTTTATTCCAACCCGATCATGTTCGAGTTCATCCTCGGGATCGGGTGCTATCACCTGTACCGGCGGTGCCCGGCACTGGGGCAGGCGGGGGGGGGCGGCTTGGCCTTGTTGGCGGTCGGATCTCTGCTGTGGATGATCTTCGCACAAGCACACAACGTGGGAGGCGACCTGTTGCTCGCGGGCGACCGGGCAGTCTTCGGCCTGCCCTCGTTGGCGCTCATCTTTTCCGCCGCCATGCTGGCCAAGGGAGGTTGGGACGCGCGCGCCGGGTGGCTCGTCCTGATCGGCGACGCCAGCTACGTGCTCTACTTAGTGCATCCCTACTGCGAACTCGGTGTGGGCAGGCTGATTGGCAAGCGAATGCCTCTCCTGGTTCCGGAAACACATCTGGTAGGGGCGATTTTCGTGGTGGTCGTGGCCACGTTGGTGGCGGTCGCGGTTCACCTGTGGGTCGAACGCCCGATGTTGGCGGTGGCGACCCGGTGGCTGATCCC
>CAXTBX010000219.1:0-2771 GCA_964242205.1 uncultured Chthoniobacterales bacterium | reverse complement strand
GTCTTTTTGTCCTCGTCGTAAAACTCGCTGGCGGCCACGTCGAGCGCGAAGAAAATTTCCTCGCCCAGCTTGTAGCCGGCGTCCTCGACGGCCTTGCTGAGCGTTTCGAGCGCGTCGTCGGCGCTGGTAAACTTCGGGGCGAAGCCGCCCTCGTCGCCGACCGCCGTGGACAGGCCGCGCTTCTTGAGCACAGCCTTGAGCGCATGGAAAATCTCCGTGCCCGCGCGCAACGCCTTCGAGAAGGTCGGCAGGCCCTTGGGCATGATCATGAACTCCTGGAAATCGATGGGCGCATCGGAATGTGCGCCGCCGTTGATGACGTTCATCATCGGCACGGGCAGGACCTTGGCGTTGGGGCCACCGATGTACTTGAAGAGCGGGATGCCGAGCGCGGCGGCAGCGGCGTGGGCCGTGGCCAGGGAGGTGCCAAGGATGGCGTTCGCGCCGAGCTTCTTCTTATTCTCGGTGCCGTCGAGCTTGATGAGCGCCTTGTCCAAGGCGACCTGATCGAGCGCGTCCATGCCGACGATGGCTGAGGCGATTTCCTCGTTGACGGCTTCAACCGCCTTTTTGACGCCCTTGCCGCCGTAGCGCTTCTTGTCTTCGTCGCGTAGTTCCCAGGCCTCGTGTTGGCCGGTGGAGGCCCCGCTGGGCACGGCGGCGCGGCCCTGAACGCCGCCTTCGAGAAAGATCTCCACCTCAATGGTGGGATTGCCGCGCGAGTCGAGGATTTCCAGGGCGCGAACGTCGGTGATGGTGGTGAAATCGGACATAAAAGACAGGGATTAAAACGTGAACGCAGGACCGTAGCCGTTCGGCACGGTTTGGTTAAGTAAATTTTGCGGGATTCGTTCGGGGGCGCGCGGCGGGCCGCCGGGCGCGGGTGCCTGGGGGGCGCGAAGAGGCTGGGCGGCGGCAGGGTCGGTGTGGAAGGGAGGCGGAGCGACGGGCAGACGCGGGGCGAGGGTAGGGCGCTGCAAGGCAGGGGAGGGGGCGAGCGGAGCTGTGGTAAGGCGGGCGAGGATGGCGGCGGAATCGCGGGCGAGCAGGGAGGGGGCGACGGCCTGGATCAGTCGAGCCGCCAAGCAATAAAAGCGGCGGAAATCGTCAGCGAAACCAACGAGCAAAGCGACTGGAGCGAGGTCCGAGGCCCGGCGCAGCCCGGTCGGGAAGTCATTTCGGATTCCGGAGCAGGTGTTTTCATGGATTTGATTGATATTCTTCTCATGATATATGCGTATTAGCAAGTAGAATATTATGGTTTTTGTTCATTGTTTTCGCATCCGCCAAGCGGGCGAAGATCGTAGGCGGTGGGAAGGCACCGAACAGCGGGAGCGAGGGCGACGCCTTGGCATCGGCAGTGCAGACGCGAGATTTGCCACCGTTTGGTCGAGCCTCGGCAGGGGTGGGGAGGAAAGTTGGAAATGACCTTTTTTGATCCCCGAACCCGGCGGTTGACTGCAGCGCATGCACGATGGTATCTTGAAATGGTTCAACGACGATTACGGAAAGAAGGGCGCATGGGAGGACCGAACGCCAACGCCGCCAAGCTCAGCCGCCGCCGGGGCCGCAGCAAGCATAGATTTCAGCAGGAAGCACCTCGGCCCCGGCGGTCGGCTGCAGCGAGTTGTTAGGCGTCACTTGTACGGGGAGTCCTTCTGGTCTTCGCCGCCCTGTGTAACCCACGCGAAAGGGTAGAGGCGATACTTGGGGATTGGATTTCCGGCGGCATCCACCCGGAAGAAGACGCAGCCCGGACCAAACTTGTCGTCCAAGCAGACAGCAGGGTAGAAGACCGCCAGCAAGGCCGAATCGACGGCACCTGTGGAGATCTCCACAGAGGGAACCGGCGAGGAGATGTAGTGAACGCTGTGCAAGCGGCGAAACCAAAGATAACTGGCGGGATAAACGACAACCGTGCAGAGCAAGTAAGCCAATCCGACTCGGAAAGTACGTCGTGAAATCATACGCGCGCCGTGACGCCTAACGCCGCCAAGCTCAGCCGCCGCCGGGGCGAGAGCAAGCGCGGAGTTCAGCAGGAAGTACTCGGCCCCGGCACTCGGCTGCAGCGTGTGGTTAGGCTGATAAAAGACTTTTCGACCAGGTTCAACGTTGCGAACCGCCAAAGTACGAAGCAGGGGTACCGGTGGGCAACGCCTTGCGACTGATCTCGGCTGGATCGCCTTGCAGTGTGCAGGTGTACGTGGCCGAAGCTCCGATGGCCGTGAATTGAGTAAAGCTCGGGTTCAGAGTCGCGGGATCGTAGTTCCACAGCTTGAAGGTGTTCGCGCCGGTGGTATTCCAAGGAGCGGTGTTACCACTCTGTTGCCGAAAAATGCCGTCCGGCAGAAACGTCAGAGTGTCACCGGCTTTGTTGTTCTTCCAAGTGGTTCCCGTCAGAAAACGCTTGAGTTCCTCGGCGTTAGCAGGCTTGCGCCATGGGGCGGAGCTAGGCGGAGTCAAGGCGGCGAGTTTGGTTTTAATCTTCACGGCGGCCTCCAAATCCTTGTTCCTGATAGCCCGCTCCAGAAGCTGCTCAAGCGCGGCTTGGTAGCGCCGGTTGATTGGTTCGACAGCCGCTGCCACGGCTTGGTCATGCTCCTCGGTAAGACGGTTAAGGTTATCTTCGTACAACGATTGTGCGCAGAGCAGACAAGTCGATGTTAGAATCACTGCCGTAACCATCAATGTTTGTTTTTTCATGGATTATTAGGGAGCCTAACTATACTTCGTTAGGTGGAGCTTGCACGTTTTCTGAGGGGAGGGCAAGT
>CAXTBX010000218.1:0-2906 GCA_964242205.1 uncultured Chthoniobacterales bacterium | reverse complement strand
CAAGCCCGTAGTTGGCACCAGACCGACCGGGAAACCACGCGCGCACGGCTTCTTGCACCACGGAGCGGACCGGGTGGCTGCCGTGTAGTCCATCGAGCGTGAGTTCGAGCAACCGTCTCCGATGACGAGGCCACTCGCACACCCAAATGGTCTCAACGAGCCAGCGGGTAAGCCGTCTTGCCAGAGGAGTTGGCAGGGCAAAGTCGCCGGTCGCCAACTCCGCAAGCAATTCCTCGACTCGTTGCTGAACGATCACGTCCGACGTTTCGGCCAGTCTTTCCAACTCGGTGATGATCTCCGCGAAGTCCGGCGCGGAACGCCGATGACACCAAGCGAGCAGGACCTCGCGCCAGTGCGGTTGCGAGGCCCGCTCGCCCAGGATTGCGAGCTGTCTGGGGCGGTCCAGCGTGCCGAGGTGTTCGGCCGCAAGTAGCTCCTGGATCGTGCGGTGGAAGAAGCCGCTCCACCCGGGTGCTCGTTCCACCAGAATGCCGAACTCCCGCTCACCGTGCCGGAGCAGATCATCGGCGAGTCGGCGGGCTTCCGGGCGTGAATAGCCCAGGCCCGCCTCTTCATCCGCAAGGAAGGTGAGCAGCCATTCGCGCACCGTGGCAGTTTCCACCAATCCCTCGGGTCGTTCGGTGTGGGTGCGCCACGCGACCAAAGCCAGCACCTCACGGAGTTCTCTCTCGGCAAGAATCGGCTGAGCACAAACCAGCGCGGCCTGTTGCCGGCGGATGGGATGATCTCGCAGAAGCGTCTCCAACATTCGCTCCCCCACCCGAAAGCGGCTGACTGGTAGGCGAGCGTGCTCCAAATACTGGCGCATGAGCAGCCCCAGCAGGAGCGGCACCCCCGCAGTGGCACGCAAAGCGGGCAGTTGATCGAGTTCACGGAAGAACGCATCCGCTTGGGCCGCGGCAGCGTCGCTAACCTCGAGCAGGCGCTCGATGAGCGCCTGCTGTTGGGTGCGGTCGAGCGGAGCCAGTGCAGCCTGCCGGTATCCGGGTGGGAATGGCCCAAAGGCGGCCAAGCCCTGCGGCCGGCCGACGAGCACCGCGGGGACGTTGCGTTGGCCGATGAAGACGTGCAGGAGCTGCAAGGCGACGCGGGCAGCGCCTTCATCGCGCCATTCGTCCAACCCATCCACGAGCAGAAGCAGCCTTTCGTCGTTCAAGGCTCGCTCCACCAAGGGCCACAGATAACCATTGGAATAGCTCTGAAACCATTCGCGCAGTAGCTCTAAAAGTGATACCGCTGTGCCCTTTCGCTCGGCGATGCGGCGCGTCCAGAGAGGAAAGGGCACCCACACGGGCAAATGGTCGCCCCAGGTCCGTGCCGCGGCCGTGAGGGTTGGCGCGTCGCTCAGTAAATCAAGCGCCAGGAAGCGCAGCACCGTGCTCTTGCCCGCCCCCGGTTCGCCGGCGAGGACGAGTTGCCCACCGCGGCCGAGCCAATCACCCAGCGGGGTCCTCACCTCCGGGGGACTTTGGAAAGCTTTTTGGCGGGAGACTTGCGGACGGTGGCGGAAATCGCTTGGCGTTGCCCCGGGATCAAACCCCGTTGGCTTTGGCTCCGGTGTGTTCTCTTCGACCGGGGGCCTGGAGGCTCGTTGCTCGACAACATCCCGAGTGACAAACCTCTGGCTTAAAGGGGGCAGCGGACGCCCCCCGGCACCACCTGCCAACCAGCCAGCGTCGGCCTGTCCGAAGCACTGTTCGTAAAAGCCCCGGCAGCTACGTCGAAACTCCCGCACGTTTGCAGCGGAAAGGCGCTGAGCAAAACCATCTTCGTGCGCCGACGGACAAAAGCTCCTCGCCCAAGCAACGTGAAAGAAGTCCGCTACCAGCAGAGGCTGCTCCTTTAACTGGGAATTGAGTTCCAGCGCGTCCCACACCGTCAATACCACATTATGTTCCCGCAACTCGGCGGTCATCTTCTCCACCGCTTCCCACCGCTTCGGGGCGCGTAAACTCTCGCTGGTGCAGAGCACAAATCTTTCAGCGCGCAGCAACAGATCGCCCTTCAGGAACTCACGCACGGTGGCTTCGATGGCGGCCGGGCCGAAATCCTGCACCCGCTTGCACTGATACACCGTCCACTTCTCCCGGCCGGCCCGTCTGGCGAATAGGTCAATTCCCTCCTGATCATGCCCAGGATCCCCGTAGATCCGGCAGCATTCCACATCGCTCTCACTGCGCGCGAGTCGGTAACAGAGCTTCTCGAAATTTGGCCAAGTTAGCTGATCGAAAGGCAATTCCTGCAAGCGGGTGTCCACCGGGGATGAGACGCCGGCCTCCGCCGCCACAAAGAGCCAGCCCGGCAATTGGGTGATGGGCGGGGTGTTCTCGCCCTCGTTGATTATTCGATTCACAACTGTAATTTGGCGTTCATCTCGCTTCGACGCGAACTCAACATCGGTCGTGAACCATCGAACAACGCGTCGTCCTTCAGCAGGATGGGCATAAAGACGCCGATGGTTAGCCAAAAGGGCGGGTAGTGTTCAAGCACATGTCGCAGCCGGCACGGTGGGGATGAGGCCAAGCGGGCTAGGTTCTGTCTGACGGCTGCCGGTGGGTGGTGGTAGGCTGGTAGCATGGCCCGACGCTACGAACTGACGGTGGAGCAGTTTAGATTGATTGAAGACCTGCTGCCCGCCCGGGGCAAGCCCGGTGGACGCTGGAACGATCACCACGCCACGCTCAACGGCGTCTTCTGGTGGCTCTACTCGGGTGCGCAGTGGCGGGAGGTGCCCAGCCCTACGGCAAGTGGCAGAGCCTGTATGACCGCCTGCGGCGCTGGAGCCGCGGACGGCACGCTGGACAAGATGCTGGCCCGCTTGCACCTGGCTCTCAACGCCGAGGGCCGCCTGGACCACGGCCTCGGGAGCGTGGACGCCAGCAGCA
>CAXTBX010000217.1:0-2998 GCA_964242205.1 uncultured Chthoniobacterales bacterium | reverse complement strand
TTGCGGCTGTAGTCGCTGAACGTCAGGAAGGTGCCGCCGTACGGGATGTAGCCGCCGTGCACGGCGACGCCGTTCATGACCGCCGCCATGCCGAACTCGCGCACGCCATAGTTGATGTGGCGGCCGATGATGTTGAGCGGCTCGGCCGGTGACGCGGCGCCGGCAGTGTCCGCCGTGCTGGAGGGCTTGGATTCGTCTTCCGCACCCTGCTTCTCGGGCTGCGGCAACGCACCGAGCACGACCGCGCCGGTCTTGGCGTCGAAGCGCAGCGGCGGCGTGCTTTTGGTGTTGGTGAGGTTGGAGCCCGTCAGGTCGGCGCTGCCGCCGAGCATCTCGGGCAAGGCCGCGGTGAACGATTCGAGCGCGAGCTGGCTGGCCTTGCGGCTGGCCACGGTCTCGGCCTTGGTGTGCGCGGCGACGACGGTGTCGAAAGCGATCTGGTTGAAGTCCTTCGGCAGCTCGCCCTTCATGCGGCGGGTGAACTCGGATGCCAGTTCCGGGTACGCTTTGGCGTAGGCGGCGAAGCGGTTGTTCCATTCGGCTTCGACCTCGGCGCCGGCCGCCTTGTGATTCCAGTCGTCGTAGACCTCTTGCGGGATCTCGAACGCCGGATACGGCCAGTGCAAAGCTTCGCGCGTCAGCTTGATCTCGTCGGCGCCGAGCGCCTCGCCGTGTGCCTTGGCGGTGCCTTGGCGGTGCGGGCTGCCCTTGCCGATGACCGTCTTGCAGATGATCAGCGTCGGCTTGGCGTCGTCCGCGCCGTTTTTCTTTGCCTTGGTGATGGCCTTCGACACGTCTTTTTCATCGTTGCCGTCGATCGGACCGATGACATTCCAGCCGTGCGCTTCGAAACGCTCGCGCGTGTTGTCGATGAACCAGGGCTTGACCTGGCCATCGATGCTGATGCCGTTGTCGTCGTACAGCGCGATCAGCTTGCCCAGGCGCCAGGCGCCAGCCAGGCCGGCCGCTTCGTGGCTGATGCCTTCCATCATGCAGCCGTCGCCCAGGAAGGCGAAGGTGTGATGGTCGACGATGGTGTGGTCCTTGCGGTTGAACTCGGCGGCGAGCAGCTTCTCCGCCAGCGCCATGCCGACGGCGTTGGTGATGCCCTGGCCCAGCGGGCCGGTGGTCGTCTCGACGCCCGGCGTGACATCGATTTCCGGGTGTCCCGGCGTCTTGCTGTGCAGCTGGCGGAAGTGCTTGATCTCTTCGATCGGCAGGTCGTAGCCGGTCAGGTGCAGCACCGAATACAACATCATCGACGCGTGGCCGTTCGACAGCACGAAGCGGTCGCGGTCGAACCAGTGCGGATTGGCCGGGTTGTAGCGAAGGTGCTCGCTCCACAACGCGACTGCCATGTCGGCCATCCCCATGGGTGCGCCGGGATGCCCCGAGTTGGCTTGTTGGACGGCGTCCATTGCCAACGCGCGGATCGCGTTGGCCATCAGGGCTTTGTTGGCCATGTCGGGGGCTTTCGGGGAGAGTGTGGAGAAAGTCCTGATTTTAAGTTGTCGGGAAGAGATGGGCGGCGGGGCGGGTTTCGTTCGACGTTACGACTTGCGCAGCGTCGTCACGCAGGGCGGCCGCCGCACAAAAATCGCGGATTCAGCGGCTCAATCGACCTTCGCCACCCAGCGCATCGGCTCCTCCGGTCCGATGCCACTTTCACGCCGCTTTTGCCCGCAGTCGCTGTTCCATTCCTTTGGAAACGTGGGCCACCAACACAGCCACTGAGCCGCGCTGTTGAAGGGCAGGAACGGAACTTCTTCCAAGTAGTTGCTGAGGGTGGGCGCGCTACCCGGCCTTGAATTGCCCCTGAGCCTGGCTTCACGGACGATGGAGTCGAACTGCTCCTCCCATAAGTGTTGCCACATCGAGCTGCGCCCTTTGCGACGATATTCGTCCGGCTCCGGAGTGGGCACAGCTTCAATGCCTTCCTCCATGAACACGCGGATGTATTCCCATAGAGAACCATCGGAAAGCCAGTCTCCCACCAGGATGAAATCTTCGCCCTTGCGCTCGGCATCATCGGAATCATGGGGAGGCCAGTAAAGCAGCAAGCCCCTGCGCATGTAAGGCCCCCCGCCTGCGCTTTGCCGTCTGGCGAGCTGAGCGGGGTCGTTCTGAAAACCGGGCTCGAGGTCGCGGGGAGCACACCACTTAGGATGGGCTTTGACGTGGTCCCAGTCCAGCACCGCATTGCCGCCAAATTGCCGGGGGCGCAGCACATATACCTTGCCACTGGTGCGATTGAAACGGTAGCGCGCGGTGAGAGCGGTGAAAAAGCTGGCTCGGAGATAGACGGACCAGAAAATGCCGAAACCACAACCAACGAGAAGTAGCAAGCCAACGCCTAACGAAACTGCGACAGTCTGCGACATATCACTTCCGTCAGTCCACCAAACAGTCGACGCTAACAACCAGACGATGGGGGCAAGAAGAAGCGCCGACAACAACGCGAGCACCATGAAATCCAACGACCGCCCGTCCCCTGGCGAACCTAACTCAATGAAATGCTCGTTGAAATCAAATAGCTGCCGCGCGCTCAAATATGGAAGGTCGACAGAGTTCTTGCGGCCATGGAGTTCAGTCCGCTCATGAATATCCCAGCTCACCTCGACTGCCGCCTGCTGACCATATTTACGCCTCAGGTACGCAAAGGCTACTTCAGCTGCAAACATGTCAGGCCACCTTGGCGTCGTTGATCGCTTGATTGAGTTTGGACATCATCTGGGCTCGGTTTTTAAAAGGCGTAGGTTTCACCGCGCCGTCCCAAGGAGAATCATCGTTCGTGAACTTTTCAATTCGGAATGGTTGAGACTTGAACCACGATTGCCACTCCTTGTCCTTCAACATTTCGACGGCCACCGTGGACACGACGGTGATGACCAAACCTGCGAGATTCATGCTTGTGACTAAGCGCACGGCAGTGAGGGTGCGCATACCAATTACAACTCCAGCCATGGAGAAACCTCCTCCGAGCGCACGCGCTAGATAT
>CAXTBX010000216.1:0-3080 GCA_964242205.1 uncultured Chthoniobacterales bacterium | reverse complement strand
CGCCCGAGGCTGGTTCAAGCATTGCCAGTTCCCACTCGATGTTCAATCATTTTGAGAACCGCTGTAAAGATGACCCATCTGGCGCAGGAGCCAACCGATGAGCCGAGGCACCTGCGCGAGGGCCTCGTGGAACTTGCGGCGCACATGCGCCCAGCAACCCGCCAGCGTGATCTTCCCACCGCCAGGCCGGGCGTTGCTGAACGCAGGATACGCCTTGTACCCATCGCACTGGAGCGTGCCCCTGAAGTCGTCCGGGATCCCGTGCGCCAAGCAGGTGGCTACACGCCCGGTCTGCCAGTCAAAGAGCACATCGCCGCCCGGACGGGAGTTCGCCCACAAGTAACCCTGGCGCGTGCGGCCATGACCTGGCTCCAGATAGGCGACGGGCGTTTCGTCCACCTGGACGTAGCCACCGGCGAAGATGCCCACACGGATCGCGTCGTAAATCGGTCGCAGCCAGTCGGCGGCCAGTCCCACCCAGCGCGCCAGGGTCTGCCGGGGCAGACTGACCCCATGGCGCTGGCGGTAGATGGCCTCCTGCCGGTAAAGCGGCAGGTGGTCGGCGTACTTGGCGATGAGCACTTGCGCGAGTAGCCCCGCCGTGGGCAGACCGCGTTCCTGCAGGCATGGCGGCAAGGGGGCGATGATCGGGGTGGCATCCACGTCGCCACGGCGCACGAACTTGCGGCGGATGAGTCGGCGGCGCAAAAAGCGCGCCGGTTCGTAGTCGAGTTGCTCGCTGACTTCCTGCCCGATGCAGCGCCACTCTGCCGGGCACGCCTGGACGGGTGCGGGGTCGAGCACTTCTTCAACGACGGGCAGATGCTCGGTCAGCCGGGCCGCGCGTTCGTGCTTGGCGGGAGGACGCGGTGAGGCCGGTTCCACCTCCAAGGCCGGTTCGGCAGGCGCCGCTGGCTCCGGGGTGGACACCTCTGCGACGCCTTGCAAAAGGAGTTGGAGTTGCGCCGGGTCGAGCTGTTCGCTCTGACGACCGAAGAGTCGGCGCACCAGCGCGTCGATCTTCTGGCGCAAGAGCGCGTTCTCACGCTCCAGATGCGCATTGCGTTGCTGCAACTCGGCTTCGCGGGGGCTCTCGCTCAAGACGAGCGCGATGTTGGATCAGGGCAACTTATTTGGCCAGAACCAAATGCATAAAAGATCACTCTCGCTCATACCCTGGGCGCAGCCGTGCGCCACGCAACTCGATGCCGTCGGTGAGCATGGCCAACGCCTCCGGGGCCAGGCGCAACTTGACGGCGTCCGGGTCCACGCTCTTGGGCTAGGCGAAGGAGCCTTCTTCCAGCCGCTTGATGAGCACCCACAGGCCCGTACCGTTCCAATAGAGGATCTTCAGGCGGGTCCTGCGCCGGTTGGTGAACACGAAGAGACCGCCTTGGCGCGGGTCCTCGCCCAGGCGTTCGCTCACCAGTGCGTGCAGGCCGTTGAAACTCTTGCGAAGATCACACGGCTCCAGGGCGATGAAGACCTTCAAGCCGCCGGTAAAACTCAGCATGAGCGGATGGTCCCCAGCGCCTTGATCAACTCGGCGGCCAGCCGTGCCTGCCGCGCATCACGCAATTCCACCTGCGCCCCGCCGGGCAGGTGGACGCACAGGCTCTCGCCCTCGGGACCTTCGACGCGCTCGATGGTCGCCTCCACCAGCCGCAACGCTCCCGTGGTCGTCGGCGTCGATGGCAGCGCCTTGGCCGCCGCCGGGTACTGCTGGCGCGTCCGGCATCGCTTCTGCACCCAAGAGGCGAACGTCTGGTACTTGACGTCCACCAGCTTGGCGAATGCCTGCGCGCTTGTCCCGCCGCGCTCGAACTCGTCGAGCAGCGCGTCGCGCCGAGCCTTCTTGATGCGAACCCGACCGAGCACGTCGGTCTGCAACACTTCGTCCGGTAGAGTCATCGATGTCATAGCACCTATACCTACGACACTTATGACCCCGGCGGATAGAGGCGCTCCGCGTACCGCTTACGTTTCTTCACGGTTTTTAGCGCGTGTTTGTCGGTGACCAGGTCGCAGACCACCTGTTCAAGGCGCGTGATGCGGGCGTAATTATTTTCATTTGGATGCGGTGGGGACGTGATCACCGCATCAACGGCTCCGTGCAACGGAAGACGTTCGATGGTGCGGGCGTCCTCCAAAAACATTTGTGAAGGCACCGCTGACGAAGCCTTCATGGCTTGGATGTCTTCCAGCATAGCAGCCAATTGCTGTTGCAGGAGCAAAGATACATCCGAGTCGAGCTTCGGGTTTCGCGCATAGATTTCCGGTCCAAATCCTACGTTGGATGCCGCCAATGTGATGGCACCGAGGGCCAGAGTGAGCAAATCCCGGATTTTGGCGTCCTTAACCTGTTGGAGATGACTCTTGAATACCAAGAGCTTTTTCAAAGGACGTTCGAAAATGTAGCCAGCACCGATCAATTTTTTCTGTTCGGCATGAAGATTAAAAACACACTCTTCCGGCTGATGGTGATTGGCGGAGGGGAACAATGAGTCGCTTTCGTCCGCGAAGAATCCGTAGCGCGCAAAATCCGAAGCGACTGCCGCAAGTGTTTCCTCGATTGTTTGTCTGAGGCGCTCTGATGGGATGTCCCACGTCGTCTTGACTTTTGACGCCAAGAAGCAGAAATCCAGGGCTTCGCTCCCAGCTGACGAACACCCCCGCTTCTTCGCTTCAACCAGTGTTGTCCCCGTCCCTGAGAACGGATCGTAGACCAGCGATTTGCCGGGTTCACATCCCAACGTGTCCAAGTACTTGCCGACCAAGTGAGGTGGATACGCCAAGACGAACCGCCACCACCGGTGGACCGGGGCGTCAAGTTCCTGCAAATCGTTGCTGTTGCTGTCTTTTTTGATCTGCTTGTCGGGCCGCAGGGGCAATTTTGGTGTCTTCGCGGTCATTCGTAGGCAATATGATGTCGGCACCACCGGACCAATGCAAGGTGCCGCGCGGGAATCCGGCTCCCAAGCGTTCCGGCTCAGCTTGGCTGTCCAAGTTTAGAAGTTTCGGAATGTTTGGTGGTGATGAACCGTGTGTTGCCAGCGGGTTGAATCGTGTGAGTATCCAGG
>CAXTBX010000215.1:0-3224 GCA_964242205.1 uncultured Chthoniobacterales bacterium | reverse complement strand
AATCGCTCCCCTGCTGGTTCGACTGATGAGCGCGGCGAGCAGCGAAAAAACATCCACCCCGGTGCCGGAACCCATGGAACTCGAAGTCAAGATCGCCAAGGAAGACAAAGCCCTGCAACGCGGCATCACAGAATGGGGTGATCCCTCGCTGTACGCCTGCCCCGAATGCCACGGCGTGCTTTTGCAACTTCAGGAAGGCAGCAACCTGCGCTTCCGCTGCCACACCGGGCACGCCTACTCGCTGGAAACATTGTTGAGCGAGTTTCACGAGCAGACGGAAGAAACGCTCTGGAGCGCGCTCCGCTCCCTGGAGGAAAGCATTCTGCTCATGCGCGGCATGGCCTCGCACCTGACCAAGCATCAGCAAGACAGTGCGGCAGCTCTGCTGGTCAAAAAAGCGGAGGACGCCCAGTCACGTGCGGACCGCGTCCGACAGATCGTGCTGGATCGGGAGCAATCGAACAACGAAAGCTCAGTCCCAGGGTCGCCGGGTTCCAAGTAAAAAACGGCTGGATGGCAACGGATGCATTCAGCGGAAAAGCCCGGTAAGAATCAGGATTCACGCATACAAAACGGCTCTGCACGCGAATCAGGTTCAAGTTAATCGATGAATGCACTAGCACCCGATGGCTCACCATCGCCCCTGCGGATTTTTGTGGTCGAGAACCACCGTGATTCCCGGGAGTACTTGCAAATGTATCTGGAAGGCCGAGGGCACACCGTCGAATGCGCCGAAACGGTGACCGAGGCGCTCGCCGCCCTGCCCAAGGCCCATTGGGATGTCCTGATTTCCGACATCGGGTTGCCGGATGGCGACGGCTGGGAACTCTTAGAGCGTTTGCGTTTGCCCCATTCGATTTATGCCATTGCCATGAGCGGCTTTGGCATGAGCGCGGATCATGTGCGCAGCAGGGATGCCGGCTATCGCCACCATTTACTAAAGCCCTTTTCAATGAAGGATCTGGCTGCTTTACTGGACGAGGCGGCGGGCGAGCGACAAACGGTCTCGTAACGGCGTCCGGGCCCAAGCGAACCCGGCACGGAAATTTTGCTTTCCCCTTTTCTCTATCGAGCTACATCCACCGAACTCTGATCCGGTTGCGGAACCCGACGCCGCAAAGCGAAAGCGTGCGCGACGAAAGCGGCAACTCGACGCACCGGAACACGCGGTCCAGAACGAGCGGGAACGCATCGCCCAGATTCTGCACGACACCATCTGCCAGGAGATCACGGCGGTTTATTTCCTGGCGTGCGGCCTGGCGCTCCGGTGTGAGAAAACAGCCCCGGAAACATCGGCGCAGATTCTTGAACTGGCCGACAAGATGCAAAGCGCTGGCTTCAATCTGGGAAAGTTTACGTCTTCTCTGCGCGAAGATTGAACTCCTCGCAACGATTGATTCGCCGCGACCGAGTTATGCGCAAGGATTTGGCGCTCTACGCGATTGGTCTGACATCCAACCCGACATCCCCCAGGAGGCTCGCGACCAGCGCAAGCAGTTCCTTCGGTCGAAAGGGCTTGAGCAAGTAATCGTTCGCCCCGGTTTCCAACCCCCGGCGGACGGTGTCCGTCAGGTTGTTGGCGCTCAAGAGGATGATCGGTACTGTGGCCGTCGACGGATTCGCCCGCAACCAGCGGGTCAACTCGATGCCGTCTATCACCGGCATCACCACGTTGGAGAGCACCAGGTCAGGCGTTTCACGCCGCGCCGCATCAATGGCCTGCGCGCCATCCAAAGCCACCGTCACTCCGTAGTGAGTGAGCAGAATCTCGTGGAGGAACTCGCGGGTGGAAGGTTCGTCCTCCGCCAACAGCAAATGCGGTTTACAGTGAGCGGATAAGCCGCCCGTGAGAGGAGCGGGCGAGCCGTTCATGTCGAGGAAGAGTGGGGGCAGAAAGAAATCTTGGCTTCCAGGAATGCAAGGCGATGTGCCTGCGTTTGGAGAAGATACCGGCAGAATCGCTGATCGGAGGAAGCTCGGGCTTATAATTAAGGGGCAGGCTCTTCCTTTCTTCCCCTTTGGCGTGCTAGCGGTTGGAAAAACAAAAATCCTCGCCACATTGCTACAGCGAATCAGGCGTTACCGATTGCTTCAGGAACCCTTGGCGATTCCAAGCGCGGTCGGCGTCCATTTTGAGCGTTCAATTTCAGATGTCAGTCACTCATCCTCTCCCTTCCCCGATACCCATCCCAGAGCCACTGCTCGCCTTGGCTCCCACGCATCTGCGCAACCATCGGCATTTGCGCTACGTGGGCGACGATTCCTGTGTTGCCCTGGAGGGGTTGGCGCAGCGCGATCAGATGCTGCTCCGCGATCTCTACCAAGCACTGACGGAACTGCTTTACTCCATCGCGGACACGACGACCGACGACGCGCAGAAATGGCAGGCCATTGGACTCTGGCAAGAGCGCCACAATCTCGACGCGTTGATCGACCAGGTGCGTGAGATCGGACTGGCTTCCCACGCGCAGGCTTCCAGCGAGGAGTTGTCCAAGGCCATGCACGACGTGCGTGGCGGAGCGTTGAGCGCGTTGTTGGGCCGCCTGCAACTCTTCGAGTATTTGCCGCGCACGGAAGCCGGGCTCAAGCCGCTCTTCGTGCTGGCGCGCGACCATCTGAAAATCATGCGTAATGCTGCCACCGGACTGGATGAGCCGCGCCGCAACGCAGACCGCGAGCCGAAGGCCCATTCTATCCGCTTGATCTTGGAGAAATGGCACGAGTCGGTCGTCGGCCCGCAGTGGGGAGAACGCTCGATCCGCATGGAGATCGACTGCCGCTACGAAGGTCCACTGACCGCCTGCTGCCTGGAAAGCGCCGCCGTGGACCGGATTTTCTACAACTTGGCGGCCAACGCCTGCCGCTATGCCGCTGGCGACCGACTGGAAATGATGATTTTCCCCGTGCCCGAAGCGCCAGGCGAAAATTTGCGCTTCGTGCTCACCAACGAGGTCAGTCCAGCGGACGCGATGCACCTGCGCGACATGATTTCGGCGAGCGACCCCGCTGACCCCAGTGGCGGGAGAGGCCAGGAAGCACCAAATCTTTTTGAGGCAGAGGTTTCTTCGACCGGTTCAGGTTTTGGTCTGACGGTGGTGGCTGACTTCGTGGCCGGGGCGTTCGGGTTGCGCGACCGTGCCGAAGCGTTGCGAGAGCACTACGTCGGAGCAGTGCTTGACGGCCAGACGTTCCGGGTCTGGTCCCATTGACCGGTGGTCCACGGC
>CAXTBX010000214.1:0-3346 GCA_964242205.1 uncultured Chthoniobacterales bacterium | reverse complement strand
GGAGAGTGCCGGCACGGGCGCGCTCAGCCTTGCCGGACGCGTAGAAGCGGGTCTCAAAAACGTGCTCCTGCCCAGCGTGCTCTTCGAGGACCTGGGGCTGCGCTACTACGGACCCATCGACGGGCACGACACGGCGCTCTTGATCCGCACCTTCGAGTTCCTCAAGACGCAGGACGAGCCGGTCATCCTTCACATCCTCACCAAGAAGGGCAAGGGCTACTCGCCCGCCTTGGAGCAGCCAGACAAGTTCCACGGCCTTGGCAAGTACAAGCTCGAAACTGGCGAGACCGCCAAGGCCCCGCTGCCGACGTACTCGGAGCTATTGGGCGACACCATTGCCAACTTCGCCGACAACAACTCGAAGGTCGTCGCTATCACCGGCGCGATGCCGAGTGGCACGGGGCTGGGACGCTTCCAGAAACGCCACCCAAAAAAGTATTACGACGTGGGTATCGCCGAGGAACACGCGGCGCTGTTCGCATGCGGCTTGGCGGTGCAGGGGATGTCGCCGTTTTTGGCGATCTACTCGACCTTCATGCAACGCGCCTACGACATGATCATTCACGACATGGCGTTGCAAAACCTCAACGTGAAGCTGTGCATGGACCGCGCTGGCCTGAGCGGCGACGACGGCCCGACGCACCACGGACTCTTTGACATCGCCTACCTGCGCGGCGTGCCCGGCATCGTCCACATGCAGCCCAAGGACGAAGAAGAGTTCGCCGACATGCTCTGGACGATGGCCAACTATAACGAAGGCCCCATCGCCATCCGCTACCCGCGCGGCGCGGGCACGGGCGCGAAGCCCAAGGCCCAGCCCAAGCTGCTGGAGATCGGCAAGGCCGAGGTCGTCCGCCACGGCAACCAGGGTCCGGCGCGCGTGGCGCTGTTCGGCCTGGGCGGCATGTGCACGATGGCCGAGGAGGCCGCTGATCTGCTGGAGAAGGAAGGCATCAGCGCGGCGGTGATCAACCCCCGTTGGATCAAGCCGCTGGACACCGGCACGCTGGAGTTCTTCGCGCGCTCGGTGGAGGTCGTCTGCACGTTGGAGGACCATGTGCTGCCCAACGGCTACGGCTGCGCGGTGATGGAACATCTCGGCGAGCAGCACATCACGACGCCGGTCGTCCGCTTGGGTTGGCCCGACCAGTTCATCGAGCACGGCACGATCCCGATCCTGCGCAAGAAGCACGGCCTGACCGCCGAGGCCCTTGTGGCGCGCGTGCTGCCGCTGCTCAAGAAGCAGGGCGCGTCGATCAGCGCAGCGTAAGGTAGGGAGCAGGGTCCGAGGGCTTCCCTGACTCGTGCCGCTGGCGCATCTGCTTGGAGGGTGGTGTGAACACCGATGTAAACACCATCCCTTTGCGGCTTTGCGGCTTTGCGTGAGCCCTTCCTCCCGCGCCGCGCAAAAAAGACGGCGGGCACCGGAATATCGTCCCCGATTCCGCGTCTTCATCGGTCAACATGAAGCACCGCTCGTCCGTCGCCCGTCTCCTGCTCCCGCCGTTGCTCTCCGTCGTTCTCGGCGCGACCGTTGCCCCCGCCCAAACTTCCATCACGCACGCCGGCAGTACCGAGCCGTCCACCGAGGGCTGGCGGCCTTACGACGTGGTGGCAGGCGTCAATTTCAACTATGCCCAGCGTCCGGGCATCGGTCCGGTCAACGACAACGGCACCCCGGCGTGGAAAGTAGAAGACCTGGCCTCGGACCCCAGTACCAACTCCATTTACGAATATCGCTTCGCTAGCAACTCGGGGCTGTTGAGCGGAGCCTACTGGCGGTTTTCCGCCTGCGTGAAGGCGCTGCCTGCCGGGCCGGACCCGACGACGGACAACTCCGCCTCGAACTGCTCCTTCGGGGTTTACACCCACACCAGCAACTCCGGCACCATTGCCTTCGGCTATGCCTACGGCGCGCAGCTTTATCAAAACGCGGCGGGGACCACCGTTTTCAACATGAGCGGCAACAGCAACGGGGTGCCGGGGTCGATCAACACGATCCTGCCCGGCGGCTTCAATTGGGTGGAACTGCTCCATGATCCGACCACTCAGCGGATTTCCCTGTACATCAACGGCACACTCGTTAGCGCCAACGCACCCTACAGCTACGGCGCGGGCGGCAACTACGGCGGCAACATCATCGACTGGGGCGACCTGATCCAGACCAACGGTGGCTACGGCGGCGGCGAGTGGAACACGGTGGACTTCGCCTACAGCCCGACGCCGTTAGCCCCGCTCGTGCCGGAACCGTCCACGGTCGCGCTCGCGCTCTCAGGCGCTTTGGCGCTCGGAGGGTTGGCCGTCCGCCGCCAGCGGATCGGCTGAGGCGAGGCAGGCCAGGAAGGCCTCGGCGTCCCGGAAGTCCGGCAGAATCTTTTGCGCCCCTTCCGCGCGCAGTTTTTCCGTGCCGCCTTCGTGTCCGATCCCGACAAATCCGTAGCCGAGGTTGCGCGAAGTCTTCACGTCCCACACGCCGTCGCCGATGTAAACGACGCGCTCGAACGCTTGGCCCGCCGCCGCCTCCACGCGCTGGCGGCTGGCGCGGCAGATGCCTTCGCGGGAAGGATCATCGTTGGCAAAGGCGGCGGGAAACTCGTCAACCGGCAGCCCGGCGGAACGCAGTTTCAATTCCGCCGACGCCCGGCACGCGCCGGTGGCCAGTGAGACCGCGTAGCGGGGATCGTCCACCAGGCGCGCCAGAATTTCCGCCGCGCCGGGAATCGGACGAAGTCCCCCGGCGGCGGCGATGCGTTTTGCCAGCAACGGCACGTAATGCCGCTCCATGCGTTCGGTTTCTTCCGGCGTGGGGCGGCGTTGCAAGCGAACCCGGAACAGTTCGGCCAAAATACCGCTGTCGGTAGCATGCGGATAACTGGCCCAGTCGTCGGACACGTCGCGGAAGCCGAACACGTCGCGCAGGGCGTCAATGTACGTCGCCGAGTCGAGATCGGAGGATTCGGTCAGCGTGCCGTCGATGTCGAACATGACGAGGGTGATGTTCATCTGGTAGCAAAGGTGGCTCCTGTCGCTCGGAACTCATCGCACGCTTTTTTATGCGCGCACCTGCATCTGCGTCATCTGCGTCATCTGCGCTATCTGACGGCAATTTCGCTCCATTTTTGCAGAGTTTGCCGTATCGTCGCAAATGTCGGCTTCCCCTCAGCCTAAAATCCTCGTCATCCGGGGCGGCGCCATCGGCGATTTCCTGTTGACCCTGCCCGCTATCGGCCTTCTGCGCGAGGCATTTCCGCAGGCGTGGTTGGAGATCCTGGGTTACGAGCACATCGTCTCCCTGGCGACGAGCGGAGGGTACGCGGACGGTGTCCGGTCCATCGAGTACGCCGCG
>CAXTBX010000213.1:0-3352 GCA_964242205.1 uncultured Chthoniobacterales bacterium | reverse complement strand
AAAGTCGCCAGCCTCACGATGGTTTCGCGGTCCTCGCCCTCCCAACCGCTGCCGACGTAATCCAGTAAGTTAGCCCCTTCGCCCTGCCAGACGATGGCTGGAGCCGCCGCCGGATCAATCGGCAAGCCGCCCGGTACCAAGGTATAACCCATGATGAGGGGAAACCGGGCATCCTCGCCGGAGACGTGGCTCCTCAGCACGAAATGCCAGATTTCAAAGGTCGGGTTGGTGTCGGCAGGTTTGGACAAGACACTCGGCCAGTCCGGGACCTGATGGTCGGGGCCGAACATGAAATCCCAGTCTGGCATGACGTAGGCGGGCCTGCCGGTGCGCGTGAGCTGGACGGCGGCCGCCGTGGCGCTTTCCCAACACTCGTGCGGGAAGAACAGGAGTTTGGCGCGGGGGGTGCCGGTAGGCTCGGTTGCGAGCCGGTCGGCGACGGAGCGCTGCTGGAGCCGTTCCGCCTGGCCAGCGGTCACGTCCGCGCGGAAACGCTCGGGGTGGCGCAGGACGACAGCCCCGGCGGTGACCGCGCAGACGAGGATCACGACCGTTTTCCAAAGGGTGCGGTGCTCGGAGCGAAAGGTCAGGACATCCAGCGCGTCCGCCACAGCCCCGGCGGCAAACAGCGCCAGCACGAACCAGATCGAGTAGTTGAACCAGGCGTTGAAATAAAACAAATCCCCGTCCTGGATCGTCCCCCAGAACAGCGTCAGGCCGATGCCCAGTGCCCAGACGGCCCACAACCAACCCAAAAACCGCCAACGCCCGGCGGGTGCGGCGTACGCGGCGGTCGCCACGGTTGGCATCGGCGCGTCTCCGAGCAACACCGGCTCCTTGCCGCGCCACAACCGCGCCGCCAGCCCCAGCAGGGGAGCGAGCAATGCGCCCACCCAGACGCTCATCATCAACGGATGCTGGAGGATGTACACCAACACGGAATGCGGCGTGGCCATTCCGGTGAGGCGGTCGTTCGCACCGGGCAGCGATGGTTTGTAAACCGCGAACCGCAGCAAATAAGCGAGGCTGTCCGGCCACGAGTGATGCTCTCCCTTGTGGGTGCGGAGGTGCGTCAGGATCTGATGAAAATTGCCGTGGGGAAAAAGCAGGTCTACGAGGATCGGCAGGGCAAAGCAAACGGCGATCAGGACGGCAAATCGATGCGAGCGGCGGTAAATTCGCCACGGCGCGGCGAGCACCGCCACCGGCGGCGAGGGCGGTCCCGGCGTGGCCCCCTCCTTGGCCAGGGAAACCATTGTCATCGTGACGGCAGCCACGGTTCGCCGCCGCCAACAGGACCAGCACAGCCCGGCGTAGCCGAGCAGGAACATTGGCCCCACGAAAAGCGGCTGCGCCACTTGCAGATGCAGCAGGAAGCAGCCCGCCAGCACCATCAGCGGCAAGTCCTCGCCTTGTCCCGCCCCGACCGAAGCCGCCGAGACCAGCAGGCAGAACATGATCAACGTCATCACGTGGGCGGACCACGTGCTCAGCAGCAGGAACCGTCCGTCCACCGCCGTGAAGTGCAGCGCCGCCGCCGCCAGCGCCAGCGCCACGAACGTGCCGCTACGCACCCAGCGCGCCGCCACGCTGATCCCGGCGGCGAAGAAGCTCACCAGCAGCCCCATGATCACCAACACCTGCGCGTTGTAGGGGGTGGGGGTCAGGTGCAGCCAACGATGGAAGATTTCCTCCCCCCAACCTTGGGTATAGAATGCCGCCGGTCCGGGATGATGGAACAACCAGCGCGAATACGCCCCGTAGAGTTCCTGCATCCGCTCGGCGCGCAGCACGGAGAGGGTGTTCGCCCCGGTGTCACCGGATTCGTACAACTCCGTGTGAAACAGGTAACGCGCGTTGACGGCGATCAGGAGATAGCCCAGCCCGAGCGTCAGGACGAGCCTGAGCGTCAGGTGGTGCCAGCGCCGGGCGGGTGGAAGCGGAAGACTCAAAACGAGGCAATCTCTAGGCGCGTCCTGCCACGTTGACAAGCAGCAACCCGGGCGGTCCTCATGGTTGGCAGTTGCGGACAGTGGGCGTTTTGTCGCAGTCTGGCGACATCCTGTCGCAGGTGTCGCGAGCATAATTTCCGAGAAGAAAAGAGCCTTTTTTTCCGCCCGGTCGTAATGAATCACATGAGCACAACACCGACCCCTGACGACGCCTCCAACACCATCAAAGACCCCGACACCTGGACTACCGGCGACGAACCCGCCACGGGTGCGCAACTCTCCTACCTCAAGACGCTTGCCACCGAAGCCAAGGAAGAGTTCGACGAAAACGCGCCTCTCACCAAAGCCGATGCCTCTAAGCGCATCGAGGAGCTGCGCGCGGGCAACAGCCGCGTGCAGGAAACGGAGTGAACGTTTTCTTTGCCGGATTGTCTTCCAAATGAGCCCGGCACGTCCCATGCTTGGATACAATGGTAAGGTGCGTCAGGGTTGAACTTGGCGCACCGGTCGGTTACATTTGTTCAACGTGGTCACTCCCGTTACTTGAACGTTCAAAATGATGAATAACTTTACTCCCCGAGCACAGCAGGTCCTGGCGTTGGCGCGGAAAGAAGCGGATCGCTTCAACCATAATTACGTCGGCACCGAGCACCTGCTTCTCGGACTGATCAAACTCGGTCAGGGGGTTGCCGTCAACGTGCTGCAAAAGATGGGTCTCGACATGGAGACCGTGCGCACGGAGATCGAAAAACAGGTCGGCAGCGGTCCCGAGACCAAGATGGTCGGCAACATCCCGTACACGCCGCGCGTCAAGAAAGTGCTCGCGCTGGCGGGCAAGGAGGCCAAGAGCCTCAACCATTCCTACGTCGGCACCGAGCACATCCTGCTCGGCCTGCTGCGTGAGGGCGAGGGCGTCGCCGCCCGCGTCCTCAAAAGCCTCGAAGTCGATATCGAACGCACCCGCAACGAAATCCTCAAGGAACTCGACCCCAACTTTACCCCCCCGGAAGCAGAACAAGAAATGCCGACCGAAAACGGGAACAAGAAGGATGTCAAAACCCCGGCCCTGCGCGCTTTTGGCCGGGACCTGACGGAACTCGCCAAGAAGAGCGAGTTGGACCCGGTCATTGGCCGCGCCAACGAGATCGAGCGTGTCATCCAGATCCTCTGCCGCCGCACCAAGAACAACCCGGTGCTGCTCGGCGAGGCGGGCGTTGGCAAGACGGCCATCGCCGAAGGGTTGGCGCAGGTCATTGCGTCCGGCAACGTGCCCGAACTGCTGCGCGACAAGAAGGTCATCACGCTCGACCTCGCGTTGATGGTCGCGGGCACCAAGTACCGCGGTCAGTTCGAGGAACGCATCAAGGCGGTGATGGACGAGATCCGTCGCTCGCGCAATG
>CAXTBX010000212.1:0-3575 GCA_964242205.1 uncultured Chthoniobacterales bacterium | reverse complement strand
ATCCCACTCGCCGCCGGATGATCGCCCGGTTGGCGACTCATCCGGCGCGGTGGCGTGGGATTTGGACGCGATCAGCGGCGCTTGCCATTGGCCTTGGCACCGGCAGTCTTCTTAGCCGGGGCGCTCTTTTTGGCCGCCGGTTTCGCGGCGGGCGCAGACGCTTTACCCTTGGCCTTAATGGGTGCTTTGGCCTTGGATTTCACGGCGGATTTCGCCACCGGCTTGGCGGACGATTTCTTGGCTGGCACCTTCGCCGTGGCTTTCTTCACGACGGCCTTGGCGACGGATTTCACGGCGGCCTTGACTGGGGATTTCTTGGCGGACGATTTAGCGGGTGTCTGCTTCGCGGCGGGCTTGGCGGGTGCCTTGGACTTGGACGCAGCCGGGGTCAGTGCGGCCTTCACGGCCTTGGCTGCTGGAGTCGCCTTTTTGACCGCCGCCTTCGCCAGATCCTTGGCGGTTTCGGTGGTGCCTTCGGGGAGAGCGGGTTTGCCCTCCTCGGAACGCGTGCCCATCACGGCTCCGGCGATCCCGCCGAGCACTGCGCCGACGGGGCCCGCCACGACGCCGCCGACGGTGGCTCCGGCGACCGCTGCCGCCGTGGATTTGGAAACTGGAAGGTTGGTGGAAGAAGCCGAAGTTGGATTTTTCTTTGCCATAGGTGAGACTGCCTTTCTATCTGCTCGTATCGCCTATCAGATTCGGGTCGGTTGTAAAGAGTTGTGTGAACGCGAGTTCTATTTTCTACCTCTCCATGAAAAAATCTGTCCTGCTTTTGGGTTTATGCGGTTGGTTACTGGCCATGACGGCGTACGCCGACGGTTGGGAACTGGTTTGGTCCGACGAGTTTAACGGCAGCGGGCTTCCTGACCCGGCGAAGTGGGGATACGAAACCGGGTTCCTGCGCAACCACGAGTCACAGTTCTACATGATGGCACGCGCAAAGAACTCGCGGGTCGAAAGCGGGATGCTGGTGCTCGAAGCGCACAAGGAGCATCTCGCGATCCCGGCGGGAGCAGAGAACCGGCAGGGCAAGGAATCGGCGGACTACTCGGCGGCGTCGCTGAACACCGCCGGTAAATTTGAGCTGCTCTATGGCCGGGTGGAGATGTGCGCGAAGTTGCCGCACGGCAAGGGCATGTGGCCCGCGTTCTGGATGCTGGGCGCAAACATCCCGCAGGTCGGCTGGCCCGCGTGCGGCGAGATTGACATCATGGAACTGGTCGGCAAGGAGCCGGACATAGTCCACGGCACCGCGCATTGGAAGGGCAGCGGCCGCCACGAATCGCAGGGCGAGCAGACGCGCGTCGAGAAAACCGACACGGATTTCCACGTCTATGCGATGGAATGGACGGCGGACAAGATCGACTTCCTGGTCGATGAACACGTTTACAACAGCGTGCCGGTGGCGAAAGCGGGGGCAGGCGCGGACAATCCGTTCCACAAACCGCATTACCTGTTGCTCAACTTTGCGCTGGGCGGCGACTGGGGCGGGGAGATCGACGACGACGTGCTGCCACAGAAGTACTTGGTGGATTACGTGCGGGTATACCGGGAGAAGAAGTAGGCGATAGGCGGAAGGACGCAGGGTATGGGTTGTGGGTGATGAGTTGTGGATTGTGGGTTGACGCGCTCACCCCAAGCAGGCTGTCATCCTGAGCGAGTGTAACGAGCCGAAGGACCTTCCAACGCTGAAACAACAAAAGGCGTTGCATGCAGACCGTCATGTCTTTCCGCACGCCTATTTTGGGTACGCCGATTCCAAAATCCACAAGGGAAGGTCCTCTGGCTTCCCAGACTCGCTCAGGATGCCAGAGTTTTATTAGGACAACGCACGTATAATCCACCACTCACAACCACCTCGCGCCCCTGCGCCTCCAGCGTTCTGCCGCTCTTGCAACCCGCCGCCGACGCGGTACACTGACCGCCGGACAGACGCATGAACTTTCTCATCGGCCAGGACTTCTTTTCCTACACGCAATCCGTTCCGGCGTTGCTGGCGCAGGCGGCGGCTCCCTTGAGAAACGCCGCGGCGGCCCCCGCGCTCGCCGGTTCCACGCCGGACCCCAGCACCCTCTGGAACATTCTCGTCTCGGGCGGACTCTTCATGCTGCCGCTCGCGGCCATGCTGTTCCTGGCCACGCTGCTCATCTTTATCTACCGGCTGACCCTGCGGCGCGGCGCGGTCGTCTCACGGCGTTACCTCTACATTTGCGGGGGCCTGCTGCGCAAGCGCGATTACCTCGGTCTGCTCGCCGTCAGCAACCGCCACGGCGAGGCGGTCGCGCGCATCGTCCAGTCCATGCTCGCTTTCGCCAAGGACAACCCCACCGCCAGCCTGGAAAACGTCCGCGAGATCGCCGAAACTGAGGGCATCCGGCAGGCGTCCACGCTCAACCACCGCATCACCTACCTCGCCGACGTGGGCACCATCGCGCCGATGGTCGGGCTGCTGGGCACGGTGTCAGGCATGATTCATTCGTTCGGCTCGTTGGCGACAGACCTCGCTACGTCCAAGCCGATGATGCTCGCCGGGGGCGTGTCGGAGGCGCTGGTCTGCACGGCCAGCGGCCTCGTTGTGGGCATCATCGCGTTTACGGGCTACGCCTATTTCCGGGGCCGCGTGCAACGCCTAACCTCCGACCTCGAAGCTGCCTCCACGCAGATCCTCGCCGTGTTTTCTCTCTATTATACGGGCGGCCCGGCGGGCGGAAAACGCCGCGAGCGGATGCGCGAGACCGCCGTGCTAGAAGACGACTTTTGAAGAAAAGTCGGGCGTCAGTGGTCAAAGTGCAGCGGACTGACGCGCATTTTCTGTCTTTTACTTCTGTTTTCTGCCTTCTACCTTCTGCCTTTGTATGAACTTCCGACGCAAGGCCGCCCCCCCGCCGGTATTAGGTTTCCAGGTCACGCCGATGATCGACGTGTTCTGCTGCCTGCTCATTTTCTTCATCGTCACCTACAATTTTTCGCGGGCCGAAACCAGCCTGGAGGTCAAGGTGCCCACCGCCAAGAAGGGCGAGGACACCGCACGGCCCATCAGCCAATGTATCCTTAACGTGACGAAGGATGGCGAGGTGATCCTTAACAGCCAGAAGCTCACGCTGCCGCAGTTGAAGGTGAAACTGAAACAGCTTTCGGACATCTATCCTGACCAGGCCATCTACCTGCGCGGCGACGAGAATGTCGCCTATAACCACATCGTGGAAGTGCTTGACACCTGCCGCGAGGCCAACATCTGGAACGTCGCTTTCGCCGCTTCGCGGGCCACGTCATCGCAGCCATGAGTAATAGTGATTGCGTGGTGAGGGCGGCCCGTCGTCGGGTGGGTTGGTGGTCAAATCTGTTGGCGCTGACGGCAGCGTGCATGGCGATGTCGGTGAACGTGTACGCCCAGGGCAACGCCGCCCCGATCCAGCCTTTCGAGGACGCCACCCCCACGCCCGCCGCCCGCGCCGTGCGCCGCGCGCAGGCCGTTGCCCCGGCAGACGTGCCCACGGCCCGCGCCGTGCCGTTGGAACCGTCCGCCACGACGCCGACCCGCTGCCGCCCTGATCCCGCCGCCAGCACCGCCC
>CAXTBX010000211.1:0-3590 GCA_964242205.1 uncultured Chthoniobacterales bacterium | reverse complement strand
TCCTGGATACTCACACGATTCAACCCGCTGGCAACACACGGTTCATCACCACCCGGATCCTTTCACAGTGTAATCAGTGAAAGATTTGGTCAAAAGCATGTAGAAAAGATAATCACGAGTAATCAGGTTCGTGAATGGCTTGAGCGGATACATATCTGCACTGCACAACCCGCTAAAATCTGGCCTAGCTACTTTCATTAAGTACGGACGGATTTTGCTGTAGAGTACAGTTGATTCGTCAAAGAGAAATTTTCCAGAGATCAGAGCTTCTTCCTGCGCCGTTTTTAATTCGATGAATTCACCGGTCTTCGATACAATATTACCTGCTCCAACATGGATAAAGTTGAGAAACTCTTTTTTCCGTGGATCAACGAGAGCCGAAGTGATTGCACACAGTTGGCTGAACTTCCTTTCCGTCCATCCTAGACCATGCTGTCTGAAGACAAAATCTAGATGGCTTTCAAACAGAGCACGGGCATTCTGGAGGTTTTTTTGTGCGTTGGCTTTGGCCGTGGCAATCCCGTCGAACGCCTCGTCAAGAATGCTGATAATTCGCTGTTGCTCGGATAAAGGTAGGGAGGGAATTTCTAATCCAAGCACCTGCTCCCGAGAAATTCCTGGGATTGCAGCACCTGTCGATTGAGCCTGAAAATGATCAAAGGCTGAAGTGAGGAATGCATGGATGAAACGAGGTTCAGCGTCGGTGACACGGACAGCCATCAACTGACGGCTAATTGCGACTTCAGGCTGATCAAGGAGATTGATCTTGCCAACGCCTGAGCCTTTCACGGTGATTAGTATGTCACCATTCTTCGCTTTGACCTTTGGGCATTCAGTCCATTTCGTGACGACTAGATAGACCGGCCCAAAATCGGATGGTCCTGTCAGGTATCCAATGCCACGCAAGTCGGTATTGTAATCCTTGGCTTCGATATGCTGTCCGGAAATGAGTTTACAGACATCTCCAAGCGTTTTTGTCTGTCGCTCATTATTCATACCAACTCCCGAATCCTTCCCAACGCCTCTGCGCTTTCGGTATCCAGCGCCGCGATTTCGTTCATGATGTCTTGTGGTGACCGATGGACAATTTCGTCGCCGCCGTCTGGATTCTTTACGGATAAATCAAAGGTCGTGCGGTCAACATTTGCCGCATCAACGCTCCACGATTTAGGCGTGTCAGTGGATGTTTTCTGAATCTCAACGAACTCGGCGAGGTCGGCATCATTGAGGGGATTAGTTTTTCCCATGCTCCGACCTGGATCGAGTTGGTAAAACCACACTTTCTGAGTCGATGAGTCTTTCTCGAAAAACAGCACCACCGTTTTCACGCCTGCTCCCAAGAATGTACCCCCAGGGCAATCCAGCACCGTGTGCAGGTTGCAGCTTTCTAGCAGCAATTTCCGCAAGCTCACGGACGCATTGTCGGTGTTTGAAAGGAACGTGTTTTTGATCACGATGGCCGCCCGTCCACCGGCTTTTAGCACCTTAACAAAATGCTGGAGGAACAAAAAAGCTGTCTCTCCGGTGCGAATGGGAAAGTTTTGCTGCACTTCCTTGCGCTCCTTGCCGCCAAACGGTGGGTTGGCCAGCACCACCTCGAAACGATCCTTGTCCTGAATGTCGCTGATGTTTTCCGCCAGTGTGTTCGTGTGGACGATGTTTGGGGCCTCTATGCCATGCAAAATCATGTTCATGATGGCGATGACGTAGGCCAAGCTCTTCTTCTCCTTCCCGTAGAACGTACGCTCTTGAAGTGTGCGGGAGTCGTCAGTCGTCAAATCGGGCTGAGCCTTCAGGTAATCGTATGCTTCGCACAAGAAGCCTGCGGAGCCAGCAGCACCGTCGTAAATACGTTCGCCAACGCGTGGCTTAACGACTTGAATCATGGCCCGGATGAGCGGACGCGGGGTGTAATATTCGCCCCCGTTACGCCCGGCGTTGCCCATGTTCCTGATCTTCGCCTCATAGAGGTGGGAAAGCTCGTGCTTCTCCTTCTGGGAACGGAAACGCAGGGTGTCGATGACCTCCACCACCTCACGCAGGTTGTACCCGCTCTGAATCTTGTTCCTGATCTCCCCGAAGATTTCACCGATCTTGTACTCGATGGTGTTTGGCCCTGTAGCCTTCACCTTGAAACCGTGCAGGTAGGGGAAAAGCTTCAGGTTGACGAAATCCCGCAGGTCGTCGCCGGTCAAGGCGTTGTGGTGATCAATTTTGCCAACGAGATCCTTCGGGGCAGCCCAAGCTTCCCAGCGGTAGGGCTCATCCAAAATGAACTGGTATTTTCTGCCCTCCAACTCGGCCTCGGTGGCCCGGTCATGCTCCAGAGCGTCGAGGTATTTGAGGAAAAGCAGCCAAGAGCTTTGCTCGGTGTAATCCAGCTCACTGGTGCAACCGGCGTCCTTCCAGAGAACGTCGTCGATATTTTTGAAGGCTTGCTCGAACATGCGGGACCGCCAGCGTACTGAGCACCACCGCCGATGGCGAGGGCGAAGTTCCTGTCAGAAGGCGTTCCCTGCACTGTAATTTGCGACCCGACCCTTCAGACACCCCAGAAAATCATGGACGTGGGCAAACATGTTCCCACGTGCGTTCCTACTTGAAAAATTTGTCTTTGTAAGTCCTTCATTTTGAAGTCTATGGAGCCTAGGGGAATCGAACCCCTGACCTCCTCAATGCCATTGAGGCGCTCTACCAACTGAGCTAAGACCCCGAAAGTTGCTGCGGGCGTGGGGTTTAACGGGAATTAGTCATTCACCGCAAAACCGGGGTGGTCCACCCGTTTTGCCCCCCTTACCGCTCCTCGGGGAGGCGGTGGGAAAACACTTTTAGCATGTGACGTGAGGGATGCAAGGCAGAAAAGTGGCTTGGGGCTGCTCGGGTCCAACAACAAATGACTGGGGGCGAGAGAAGCGGTAACACATCGGTCACGTGGTCAGGAGACATTGCTGCGCGATACGTATGCGACGGTCCTGTACTCTGGCCTGAGGTTCTACGCCCACTAGGAGACCATTGATCGCAACGGTCGAACAAGCGCGTTTTGCCGATTGCCGGGATCAATGGGGCATCGCCCCCTCTTCTTCAAATACAGGCTCTATTTAGCTGCGTAGAGCAGACTTCCCTTTAGTTGATCCAAGCGGAGAGGCGAGGTGGTGCCCGTCTCCGAGTTGCCTCCGTTGAGATGTTTGGCGTATCGTTTCAAGGGGTTCTTCTCAATGCTGGCCTTGAACGTATTTTGGCGATGCGGTGGGCGCCGGTAGCATGCGACGCTTTGGCGACGTATCGTTTGGACATAAATGGCGGGTAGGTTAACTGGCTTTTAGAGGATGCGCAACAATCGCAGCGAAGCCAAAGCCACGCTGTGTTCGCGACGAAAAGCTCCGGCGATTTTCCTCAGATCGTCGGCTGAGAACTGGTCGAGCGGTTCGAGAACGTCAATACATAACACGCCCAAAGGTTTCTAGGTGGATGACGAATTCCCACTCGCTAGACTGAAAGGGATATCGATGAAAGCGCGCGCATGGCGGTTGAAACCTCGGTGGTGATCAACCGTGTGTTGCCCGCTGTTTGACGGCGAGGTTGTAGGTGGT
>CAXTBX010000210.1:0-3636 GCA_964242205.1 uncultured Chthoniobacterales bacterium | reverse complement strand
TCCGTTTTCCGCAACGCCTTTCCCACGGCGGACTGCGGGGCGAGGCCCGCGTGGTCCGTGCCGGGCAGCCAGAGCGTTTCGTGGCCGGTCATGCGCGCGCGGCGGGCGAGGATGTCCTGGATCGTGTTGTTGAGGACGTGGCCGAGGGTCAGGACCCCGGTAATATTGGGCGGCGGGATGACGATGGAAAACGCCGGGTGGGCGGCGGACACGCGCCGGGGATCGGCGGTGAAGCAACCGGCTTCGAGCCAGCGCGCCTGCCATTTGGCCTCGACGGCGGCGGGTTCGTAGGCCTTGGGGATTTCGGAAAAGGATGGGTCCATGGAAAGAAAGTCGGAAGTGGGAAGTCGGAACGCGGAAGTGGTGCCGCGCGAAGACCGGCGCGGACAGCGGGCGTGATGTACATCCGGCCAGCGGCGTGGCAGCCGCCAGCCTACCAGACTCGGGCGAGGTCGAGCGTGAAACCGGCCAGGACAAGGTCGCCCGAGAGCGTGGCGGGGTTCATGAAGTGCTCGACCGGCTGGCCGGGGCGGTAGATAAAGACCTGCCGTTCGAGCGGGTCGATCAGCCAGCCCAGTTGCGCACCGTTGTCGATGTATTCAGCCATCTTCGCCTGCAAAGCGGGTAAACGGTCGGTCTCTGAGAGGAGTTCGAGCACAAAATCGGGGCAAACAGGTGGAAACTTCTTTCGCTCCTCCGGCGTCAACTGATCCATTCGATCTTGCCTCACCCAAGCAAAATCTGGTGAGCGCATTGCCCCATTAGGCAACATAAACCCGGCAGAGCAATCGAAACGTTGGCCCCCGCCGCCACCATCACGCCAGAGGGCAAACGGAGCGTACAAATTGAAGTTACGACTACTCCCCTCTCCTCCAACCGGCGGCATAATAATCAGCTCTCCTTCGGCGGTTTGCTCGATCCGAAATTCATGGTTGTCCTGGCAAAACTGGAACAGTTGCTCCGTGCCAAGCTGGGTGGCGGGCAGCAAACGCACCACGTCTAATTGGTCCACCGGCGGCAAACGAAAATTAACTGCCTCCATGAACTTCGTCAGAATGCGACGCACCTTCCTTTTATGGTGCTTCGACTCCGTGATGGGCGCAGTGGCAGGCATGGCAACTAACCGAGGGTAGTACAACGACCGGTGGAAATCCAGCACCCTATCGGCAGAGAAATTTTCAGTTTGTTAATTTGACAATCATTCTTTTATCATATTCATGAATTATCATCAAGTAAATGAACGTGAAATCACTGCGCTCCATGTTCATCGACTTCAACTCGTTCTTTGCGTCGTGTGAGCAGGCGGACCGACCCGAACTGCGCGGCAAACCAGTAGTTGTCGTGCCGCTGCTGGCGGAGACGACGTGTTGCATCGCCGCCAGCCGGGAGGCCAAGCCGTTCGGCATCAAGACAGGGACGCCGGTGCACGAGGCGCGGCGGCTCTGCCCGGGGTTGGAGGTGATCGAGGCGAGGCCGGAGCCATACATCCGTTACCAAAAGGCGTTGAACAAGGTCATTGAGGATTGCGGCGTGGAGCCGCACGAGGAGTCCATCGACGAGGTGCATTGCCCGCTCTGGGGCGAATGGCACCGGGAAGAACCGGCGCGGGAGTTGGCGCGACAGATCAAAAGCAACCTGGCCGAGCGGGTCAGTCCGATGCTGACGTGCTCCATCGGCATCGCGCCCAACAAGTTTCTGGCCAAGACGGCGAGCGACATGGAGAAGCCAGATGGCCTGGTGATCATCCGTTCAGAAGAGTTGCCAGACGTTTTGCACCGGTTGGAGCTGCGCGACTTATTTGGCATCGGCGCAAACATGGAGGCGCGGCTGCGGGCGCACGCCATTGATTCCGTGGAAAAACTCTGTGCGGCGTCCCGCAAAAGGCTGCACGACATCTGGGGCAGCGTGGAGGGAAACTTCTATTACGACAACCTGCACGGTGACGAGCCGGAGAAGCGCCGCCCGACCGAGCAACGCACGCTCGGCCACAGCCACATCCTGCCGCCGGAACTGCGCACCGAGAAAGGGGCGCGCAGCGTCCTGCACCGGCTGGCGCAGAAAGCGGCGATGCGGATGCGGCAGAAAGGTTGCGTCACAGCCCGGATGAGCATCTTCGTCAAATACATCGGCGGGCAGGCGAACTGGAGCGACGAGATCAAGTTCAACCCGACGCAGGACGTGTTCGAGCTGTTGCGGACGCTGGAGATTTTGTGGGCGCGGCGGCGGATGGGACGCAAGGCGATGCCGTTCGCGGTGGGGGTCAATTTTCTGGAGTTGAACGGCGAGGAAAACAGCGTGCCGTCGTTGTTCGAGCGCGAACGCAGCGACAAGCGACGCGCGCTGCTGGAAGCGGTGGATTTTCTCAACATCAAGCAAGGCAAGCACACCGTGTACTTCGCCGGGGCGCACGGGGCGGTGGAATACACGCCGATGCGGATTGCGTTCAACCGGATTCCCGATCCGGAGACGGAGCGGTAGCGGTAGGCAGCGGTTTCGGTTGCCCGGTGCGGGCCGGGGGATTAGGTTAAACTTCTGCAAAAGGAAGTGGAACTTATGAGGCCCAGCATCATTTTGAGTGAAAAGGCGGAAGCCAGACTGCGAAGGATCATGGAGATCCGTAAACTCGATTCATTGGAGGCCGCCGCCGAAATCGCTTTCGAGGAAGGCGAGCGTAAAGCCATGATCATCGAAGATCTCTACGCCAATCTTTTGCCAGACGAAGCGTGGGGCGAAGCCTTCGACCCCCATTATGATCTGGAGAAGTTGAGTGCTCTGGAAGTGCCCCGCTCCTACAAAGATGCGTCTGTTGCTTGATTCAAACTTGTTTATCCAGTGGGCGCGCAGGCGACAAAGTCCAGCACGGATCTTGGAGGCGCACGTAGATCAAGCGGCGTTGATCACCTGCGGAGTCGTCCGTGCGGAGGTGCTCCGGGGTGCCATGCCGCTGAAGGTCAGAACGGAGTTGAGTAAACTTTTCCGGGCGATGATCGAGGTACGAACCGACGATCAAATCTGGGAGAAGGCCACCGCGCTGGCTTGGTCGCTAGACCGACAAGGCAAGGTTCTCCCGTTGACGGATGTGATCATCGCCGCTTGCGCTCTGAGTCAGGAGGCTGCCGTCGTGACCACGGATACGCATTTTAATCAAATCCCCGGCCTGACCGTTTATTCCGACCTGCCGTGACTGCCACCTCCCTCGACCAGGAAATCGCCCGCCGCCGGACGTTCGCCATCATCAGCCACCCGGACGCCGGCAAAACCACGCTGACCGAAAAGCTGCTACTCTACGGCGGGGCGGTGCAACTCGCGGGCAGCGTCACCGCGCGAAGGAAGCAGCGCGCGACCACGTCCGACTGGATGGAGTTGGAAAAACAGCGCGGCATCTCGGTGTCGTCCACCGTGTTGCAGTTCGATTACTCCGGCTACCGGGTCAACCTGCTCGACACGCCGGGGCACCAGGATTTCTCCGAGGACACCTACCGCGTGCTGACCGCCGTCGATGCCGCCATCATGGTGATCGACGCGGGCAAGGGCATCGAGGCCCAGACGCGCAAGCTGTTCGAGGTATGCAAGCGGCGCGGCGTGCCGATCTTTACCTTCATGAACAAGCTCGACCGGCCCGCGCGGGAACCGCTC
>CAXTBX010000209.1:0-3640 GCA_964242205.1 uncultured Chthoniobacterales bacterium | reverse complement strand
CGCCAGGTCGGGAGCGCCCAGCACCGATACCCCGGTGATCCGGCCTACCGCGATTTCTACCGCGACATCGGCTTCGAGCTGACGCCGGAGGAGTTGGAGCCGTCCGTCGCGCCCGGCCAGGGGCGCAGGTTCACCGGCTTCAAGTACCACCGGGTGACCGGACGCGGCGTGGAGAAGGACCAGTACCACCGCGTCTGGGCAATGTCGGCGGCGGATGCCCACGCCGGGCATTTCATGGACGAGCGGCGCGGGCAGCTCGAAAAGCTCCGCCGCGTGCTCGACGTGGACCCCATCGTGGTCGCGCCGTTTGACGCCGAACTGTTCGGCCACTGGTGGTTCGAGGGGCCGGAGTTTCTGGAACTTTTCATCCGTAAATCCGCTTACGACCAGCCCGTTTACGAACTGACCACCCCGGGCCGCTACGTCAACACGCATACGACGCTTCAGATGGTCGCGCCCTCCGCGTCGAGCTGGGGCCAGAACGGGTATTGGGAGGTGTGGCTGCACGCGAGCAATTCGTGGATTTATCCCCACCTGCAGACCGCCGGGCGGCGCATGGTCGAAGCCGCGCAGGCCGAGGCGGGCGGCACCGGTTTCCTGACGCGCGCCGCTGCCAAGCTCACCGCCGACCAACCCTTGCGTGACCGGCTGCTGCGTCAGATGGCGCGCGAACTCCTGCTCGCGCAGTCGAGCGACTGGGCCTTCCTGATGAAGACCGGCACCGCCACGCACTATGCGGCCAAGCGCACCAAGGATCACGTCCTGCGCTTCACGCGGCTCTACGAACAATGGCGCAGCGGCGCGTTGGACCTGGATTTTCTCGCCAACTGCGAGTGGCGCGACGCCATTTTCCCCGACCTGGATTGGAAGTATTATGTTTAAATGTGCTTCTGGATCGTCTTGGTCCCAGCCCCGGCAGGGGCGGCAGAATTTAGCTTGGGGGGTTAGCCCCGGGGAAAGCGCCTTTGGGCAAAGCCCCGGCAGGGGCGTAAGACGACGTGCGTGGATTTTTCGGACAGGCCACGGCCCAGTGGTAGGGAGGCTTGCCGCTTTTCTGGGTGTGCTGGTACTTGCCACCTCCGGTCTGGCCGCTCCCATCCAACTTGGCTTCCTCCCACCGCCACTCGAAAAAGCTACCTACAGCCTCGGGGTTTTTGACGCGAAAAGCGGCAAGCTCGCCCGCCGTCTTCAGGAAGCCGCCCTCGAACGCGATTTCACCGTGGGCCTCAACGGCCTGATCACTTCCTGGGACGGCAAGGACGACGGTGGCAAACCGGTGCCGCCGGGGCGCTACGCCGCGCGGGGGTACGCGGTCGGCGCGCTGAAAATTTCCGGCGAGAGCGTGCGCGGCAACGACTGGACGGCGGACGACGAATCCCTGCGGATCGTGCAGGTGAAGACGATCCAACCAAACGCGGATGACGATGGCCTGATCGTGACTGGCCTTGACCCTCGCCACCATGAACTGCTCGCCCGGTACGGCGGTCCGAAGACGGAGTTCCAGCGGATCGAAGGCCACTCCCCGTCCACGTCCGGCAGCCCCGATCCCGCCGTGTGCGCGGGCAAGGACGACACGACCTGGAAGATTGAAGACGGCATTCTCAGTCAATATTCCAAGACCGGCGAGCGCCTCCGCAGCCTGGTCAACCAGGAAGGCGAGCCAGTACCGGTCGCCGTCGCGGTTTCCAGGAACGCCGACCGGCTCTATCTGCTGGAGGAAGGCAAGGGCTGGCAACGCGTGCGGGGGCTTTCGTGGGTCGAAACCAGGGAAGAAGCCGGGCATCCGGTGTCCACCTGGCAAACGGTTTTCGAACGTAGCATCCATGCGCCGGAAGCCACGGGCGGCCCGAAAGTCCCCGTTGAGGTGACGCTGGCGGAGAACCCCCTCGCGCCGGACAAGCCGCAAAAAGTTCACTTGGTGGCCGTCTTCGACGCCGCGGGCAGCTATCTGGCCACGGAGAGCGGTTTGCGGCTGCGCCGGGTCAGCGAGCGTGCCAACCTCGAAAAAGCTTGGCTCATCCAGGGCAAAGCGCCGAACAGTCTGTCGTTTTTCCAATCCGACGGCGCGGCGGTCGACGAGTTCTCCGTCACCGGGGTCCGCAACCTCATGGAGTTTGACGCGGGCGAGATCGAGATGACGGCCACCGGTGAAAAACCCGCCGATCCCAAGGCTGCCGAACCGCCGGACCTGTGATAGGATTTCGCCCGCGCCGATGACCCCGAAGAACATCGTTTATTTCGACCTCGAAACCCGCCGCACCGCCAATGACGTGGGCGGCTGGGACAAGAAGCGCGACATGGGCATGAGCATCGGCGTCACCTACGCCACCGGCACCGGCGAATACAGCATCTACCGCGAGGAAACCGTGGACGGCCTGGTGGACCAGCTCCGCCGCGCTGACCTCGTCGTCGGTTACAACATCCTGCACTTCGACTACGAGGTGTTGATGGGTTACACCGTGCTCGATCTGCCCAGCCAGCTCCCCACGTTGGATCTGATCATCGACGTGGAGAAATCCTGCGGGCATCGGCTCAAGCTCGATTCCATCGCCCAAGCCACGCTCGGGACCGGCAAGTCTGCGGAAGGGCTGGATGCGATCAAGTGGTGGCGGCAGGGCAAAATCATGGAAATTGCCGAGTATTGCTGTTTCGACGTGAAGGTGACTAAACTGGTCCACGAGTTCGGGCGCGAGAACGGCGAAATCTTTTACAGCGACCGTGGCGGCAACAAGCAACGCATGGAAATCCCCTGGATCAACCCTTCCCATGTCACTCTCCCCTAGGATCATCAGCGGTACCGCGGTGGCCGACACCGTTCTCGAAGAATGCGCCGCGCAGATCGCGGAACTCAAGTCGCAAGGACGCACCCCCGGTCTGGCCGTCGTGCTGGTCGGCGACAACCCGGCGTCGCGCTCCTACGTGCGCGCCAAGGACCGCATGTGCCAGCGGATCGGGATGCACTCGGTCAAGCTGGAACTACCGACGGAAACCACGCAGGCCGAGTTGCTTGCGACCGTCGAGCAGCTCAACCGCGACCCGGCCATTCACGGCATCCTCGTGCAGTCGCCGCCCCCCAAACACATCGACGAACAGGCGGTGATCCTGGCCATCGACCCGGCGAAGGACGTGGACGGGTTCCACCCGGTCAACGTCGGCAAGCTGGCCATCGGGGACCCGAGCGGGTTCGTGCCTTGCACGCCGCTGGGGTGTCAGCGGTTGCTCTTGGAGGCGGGCATCGATACCGCCGGGGCCAACGTCGTGATGCTGGGGCGTAGCATGTTGGTCGGCAAACCGTTTGCGTTGTTGATGATGGGCAAGGGACGGGGCGGGGATGCCACCGTGACGGTGGCACATTCCAGATCCAAGGATCTGCGCGGAATTTTGCGGTCGGCGGACATTTTGGTGGTGGCGATTGGCCGGGCGAAGTTCGTCGGGGCCGAAGATGTCAAGGAGGGGGCGGTCGTGATCGACGTGGGGATCAACCAGATGGACGACCCGGCGGCCAAGCGCGGTTATCGGTTGGTGGGAGACGTTGATTTCGAGGGGGTTGCGCCGAAGTGCGCGGCGATCACGCCGGTGCCGGGCGGGGTCGGGCCGATGACGATTGCCATGCTGATGTCGAACACGATCAAGGCGTGCC
>CAXTBX010000208.1:0-3647 GCA_964242205.1 uncultured Chthoniobacterales bacterium | reverse complement strand
CGCCGAAAACCACCTCGACGCCATCCACTTCTTCATCACCACCTACAACCTCGCCATCCAACACAAAGCAACGGTCAGGTAACCACTACCCTTCATCGCCACCTACAATCTCGCCATTAAACAGTCAACACTCAAATGATCACCACCAAAAACGGAGGTTTGCTCGGCGTCAATCGAGCCAGGCAACCTACGCAAACTCAAAAATTCCCGGTGTTCGTTGTTCATCGCGCATGCGCGGCGGAAACCGGCTCCCGCCAATTTCGCTGTAATACAGATGATCTAGCAGTAGAAAAACGCCATCCTATCTCAGAATGCTAGATGGTCTGTAATTTAAGGAGAACGTCAATCGCCTTGCCATTCAGATGGACTAGAGACTACTCTCTACCCATGACTCCGGAGAAAAAGCGCGTCACAGTCATGATCCACGACCGGATGACCGCTCGCGTGTTGGACATTGCGACGGTGATGAAAATATCGCCCAATGAACTGGTTAACCGCTTTGTGGAGGGCTGCTTGCAGCAGTTTGACGAGAAACGCAAGCCAGTCGATCCTATTCCAATGGTCCACCTCGCTCGCTAGACATTTCGGCGCGATCTGTCGCTGGCCGATCAATGGTTACAGAAGCGACTGGAAGAAAAAAATCCTGTGTGGTCTAGGAGGACTCAGCGGTGGCGTGATCTCATGTTGGAAGAAGCTAATCTCACCGCCGACGCGGAACCGACCGACGAAACTATTCTGCTCGCTCGCAAGCGTGCCGACGTTCGCTGGAAGGCCGAAGGCAACTGACAGTTGTCACGCTTGATTCATTTCACACGGGAGCCGAGACTTATTCCCGTGAAAGGGTCGGATGCCCCCGTTCCGGTCGCCCGGCCCCGTAGGGAAAGAGCCAGGGCGAACCGATGTGGTTGCCTCATCGGAGGAAGGGTCGTGGGAAATAAGTCGGTCTCGAATCGTCTTGGCGATCCATAGCCGGGTCGTTCTACTTCATGCTATGAGTAAAAAGGAAACCCTCGCGGTCCTTTCATTCGCTCGGCTTACCTCCACTGAGCCGTGCCACGAACTCACGGACGGTCGCCCTCGCAATTTCGCCACGCTCCGGTAGCAACAGATCGAGAGGCACCCGGAGGGCGTCAGCCAGAAACACCACCTCGAAGTCAGCCAGCGCGTCTGACTCTCGACCTTCCGCCAACGTATCGCGGGAAATGTCCCAGCCCAAAAGCTGACACCGCTCCGCGAACGCTTGTTGGGTGAGTCTCTGCTGCGAACGAAGCTGTCGAATCTGTGGGCCAACGATATTTTGGGCAAGAATCTTGGCGGCGGCCATTTCCGTTTCCCTTGTTCTGGGATCGGCACTTGACCTACATCATACGGTCATGCTTTCCTGTGCTGAATTCAGCACAGGATGCGCCCAAAGTACTCTCCTCGCTTTTTTCGTAAGACCATCAGCTTTGGTTTTGCCACTTACGAGGTTCGGAACGACCGCACGAGTTCCGCCGCTTTTTCTGCGTTTGGAAACAAGGTAGCAAACGGAACACCAAGCGCGTCGGCGAGCAGGAGTACCTCCATGTCGCTGACCACTCGCCAACCGCCTTCCACTTTCGCCAGGCGATTCGCGGCTCATGTCGAAGCCGGGGTAGTGATCAACAGCGTGTTGCTTGCTGATTGTTGGTGTAGGTTTGGGGATGCTTTCAACGACGGTGGTGCACGCGTGCCGACACTGCGGCAGCGAACGTATTCGCAAGAATGGACACACGGTGCGCGGGGCGCAAAGGGCCAAGTGCCTGGAGTGTCAACGTACCCTGGTTCTGGCCATCAGAGGGCCGCGTTACACTCCAACGTGCAAAGAGCAGGTGCGCAGCGCCTACCAGGACCGGATGAGCTTGCGCGGCATCAAACGCACCTTCGGAGTTTGCTACCAAACCGTGCTGGTTTGGCTGGGGGAAAAAAACGGAGAACCTGCCCGCCTTCAAGGACACGCTCCTGCCCAGCGAGCGGGGTGACGTGCTCGAACTTGACGAACTCTGGAGCTTCGTGGGCCGCAAGGCGCAGCAGCTCTGGCTGTGGGTGGCGCTCTGTCGCCGGACCCGTCAGATCGTCGCCTGGACGCTGGGCGACAGGAGCCTGCAAAGTGCCTGCGATTTGCGGGCGTCGCTTCCCGAGGGGTACCGTCGCTGCGCCGCGCTCTGAGATTGCCCCGGTTTAGTAGACACGGTGGGGCTTGGCGGTTGGATGGTTAGTTCAAGTTGCTCTGCTTTTCAAATTCCACAGGTGACAGATAGCCGAGGGCGCTGTGGAGCCGCTCGCGGTTGTAGAAGGTCTCGATGTAATCGAAGATCGCGCCAGCCGCCTCGGCGCGGCTGGCGAAGGAGCGGCGGTGGACGAGTTCTTCCTTGAGCGTGCTCCAGAAGCTCTCCATCGCGGCGTTGTCGTAGCAGTTGGCTTGGCGGCTCATACTCGGCGTGACGTTCCAGGCGGCGAGGTGCTCGCGGTACGTCTCGCTGGCGTACTGGCAGCCGCAGTCGGAGTGGTGGAGCAACCCTTCTTTGGGCCGCCGCTGACGCAACGCCATCTGGAGTGCATCCGTGGGCAGGCGCGTTTCCAGGCTCTCGCCCATCGCCCAGCCCACCACGTGGCGGCTGCCCAGGTCGAGCACGCCTGCCAGGTAGAGCCAGCCTTCGTCGGTGGGCACGTAAGTGATGTCCGCTACCCATCCTTCGTTGGGTCGCTCCACTGGCCTCTCCCGCTGCCCGAGCCGGTTGGGCGCGATGGGGCTCTCGTGGTGACTGTCGGTCGTGCGGGGACCACGGCGTCCACGCACTCGACCCACCAGGCCGCGCCCGCGCATGAGTCGGGCGACCCGGTGTCGTCCACAGGCGTGCCCCGCCCGCCGCAAGGTTCGATGCAGACGCGGGCTGCCGTAAGTGCATCGGCTGCGCACGAAGAGCGTGCTGATCTCCTCGCCCAATATCTGGTCTGCATGGTCCCGCGTGCTCGGGCCACGTTGGCGCCAGGCGTAGAAGCCAGCCCGCGACACGTCTAGCGCCGCACACAGGTCACGCACAGGATAGGAGTCTTCCATGGCTTCGATCACGGCGAAACGCTCCCGTTTGGACCGGCAAAGATGCCGACGGCCTTTTTTAAAATGTCGCGCTGGTTGTCACACTCTGGAGCTGGGCACGCAGCCGACGGACCTCCGCCGCCAACTCCTGGCTGGTCGGCGCCACGGTCGGCAGCTTGCCATCTGCCGCCGTGGCCGACACGGCCTCCGCCCCATCGAGTTGCCGCCGCCACGTGCGCAGGCTCTCCGTCGTGATGCCCAAACCCTCGGCCACCCGCCGGGCGGGTACGCCGCTCTGCCACTGCGCGACCGCCGCCCGCTTGAACG
Organism: uncultured Chthoniobacterales bacterium; assembly: GCA_964242205.1. Classification (GTDB taxonomy): domain Bacteria; phylum Verrucomicrobiota; class Verrucomicrobiia; order Chthoniobacterales; family SZAS-18; genus CAHJWO01. The sequence goes on along the minus strand of CAXTBX010000208.1, from coordinate 262 downwards.
CTTCGTCGTAGGGCCGATGTGTCGCTCCTGTCTTGGTTTTAACTTCTTCGCTGCTCGATGGTGTTGATCTGCCTCCACCCCGAGCCGCCGTCTACTTTATCCGGGCAATCTCAGATGACCACACTGACGCATTGCAACAACATGGATGATGGTGATTTGTTACAGGCTCATCTGTAGGCAATAACGCCAAACTTCCGTGACAACACACTAGAGCATTTTACTTTAACATGTAGCCGTGCAAGCCTTGGTTCATGCGAGCACT
>CAXTBX010000207.1:0-3691 GCA_964242205.1 uncultured Chthoniobacterales bacterium | reverse complement strand
GACACGGCGGGCTGGTTCTCCTCCTGCGGCTACATGTTAAAGTAAAATACTCTAGTCTGCGTTCGAGACGTTTGAGCCACCAGATCACGGGCAGGATAATCGCCAAGTAGAGCAGCGCGGAAACCAGACGCGCCTCAATGGTGAGTGAGGCGCGGCTGACGATCTGGCCGCCCGCGTTCCAGATTTCCTCGACGCCAATGACGCTGGCGAGCGAGGTGAGCTTGATCGTAGTGATATATTCACCCAACAGCGAGGGCAGGATGCGCTGCGCTGCTTTGGGCGCGATGATGTGACGAAAAATCTCGCGGTCTGATAACCCGAGCACCTTGCCCGATTCAAACTGCACCAGCGGCACAGAATCCAGCCCGGCGCGGATGCACTCCGCAGCAAATGGCGCGAGGTTCAACGCAAAGGCCCACGATGCCGATTGCCATGCGCTGAGCCGGACGCCGGTGACAATGGGAACGACGAAAAAGATGAGACTCAGCAGGACAAACACCGGCAGGGCACGAAAAACATCAATGTAAATGAGCGCCACGCGGCGGATCAACGCGACGCGGGAACGCCGCGCGAGAAGCAGCGCGACCGCGAAGGCCGACCCAGCGGTCACCGCCGCGGCACTCAGCGACAGCGTGTTTGCCAAGCCTCGCGCCCAAACGGGGGCGTAGGCCTGAAGCGGCTCAAAATTCCAGGCGTAGTCCACTTCAAAACGGTTGAAAGAGGACAACCGCTCAATCGCGCGGTCTCAGGTCCAGCACGGGTTTGGTCCATTTAAACCCATACTTGGCCTCCCACGCGCGCAGCTTGCCCTGCGCCTCGAACGTGCTGATCGCGGTGTCCAAAAAGTTTTTCCAAACGAGGTCATCGTGCCGCACACTCCAGGCGATGGGCATGATGTTCTGGGGATTCTGCGCATACACGTCAACGACCTCGGGATGGGCGGCGTACTTGCTGGTCTCCAACGAATCGCTCAGGCCGACATCCACCTGTCCGGCGCTCACCGCCGCGAGGCACTGCGAGAGGTCGTCCCCATCGAAGACGACGACGTGGTCCTGGTGGCGGAAGTTCGCCTTGACGAATTCGTGCGAGCCTTCTCCGTTGACGACGCCGATCCTGAGGTCGGGCCGGTCGAATTGCTCCACCGGCTCGCCCGGTTTCCAACGCGCATCGTCCTTTCTGACAATGGCTCCGCGCCCGAGATAGACTAGGGGCCGAGTGAAGGTCACCAGCTTCGCGCGCGGGATCGTGGTGAAAGTGCCGCAGATGGACACATCGGCGCGCCCGCTGTTGAGCACCGTGGCGAAGTCCGCCCAGTTGGGTTCGACGAATTCGACCTTGATCTGCGGATCGAGAGTCCGGGCCAGTTCGCGCAACGCATCGACGAAATGGCCGGTCATCTCCCCGGTCTTCGGGTCTTTGAAGGCGGTAGGCGGATAATTGATGTAGGCCGCGCGGATCACCTTGTCGCGCTGAATGCGGTCCAGCGTGTCCGCGCCGCCGGAGCGGGTGCCGGCGCGCTGCCCGCAACCGGCGAGCAGGCTGGCGCAGAGCAGGAGGACTGCCAGGCGACGCAGGCCGGGCCGGGCCGATTGATGTGGGGTTGTATTCATCGTGGATTGTTCAGTGTGGTCGAGTGGAGGGACGAGGTGGCCACCGGGGGCTAGGTCGGGTCGCCGAGGTGGCCGAAGTAATGTTGCTTGATCTCCCATTCCTCCCGGTTGAACTAGTCGAGAGGCGGCACGAGCGGCTGCCGTTCGACCTCGAAGCCGGCGTCCGTGAAAGTTTTCAGGCGTGCTGGGTCGTTGGTCATGAGCTTCATCCGGCGCACGCCCATCGCTTTCAGGATGTCGCGGACGTGATCGTAATGGCGGTTCTCGAAGGAAAACCCGCGGCGCTCGAACGTTTCCCAGAGCAGTTTTTCGTCGCGCGGCTGGCCCTCCGCGTAGACGCGGTAGTGGTTGCGCAATCCGATGCCCTTGCCGTGCTGCTCGTAGCAGTAAACGACCAGGCCTTCCGCCGCCTCGAAGATGCGCCGTTTCGCCTCCGCGAATTGCCAGGCGCAGTCGCAGTAGCACGATCCGAAAATATCCGCGAAGGCGCAGGCGGATTGCACCCGCACCAGCACCGCCTTGTCGGGAGTGATCTCTCCCAGCAGCGCGGTGAGATAGTGACAGCCGTCCTTTTCGTAAAAGTCGAGCCGCGGTTTTTTGACCTGGTGGGTTCCCCAATCCAAAGGAAGTCGGACCGGGCCGACATGATCGAGATTTTCAGTGAGCATGGGTTGATTTGCGGGTACGCGGTTTGGGTTCGGGCCCGGTGGCGTCGCCGTCGAGGGTCGCCAGTCTGTGGGCCTGGAGGTAGAGATGCTGGAGCAAGTCCGAGCAACGGTGGAGGTGTTCGGCGTACTGGACCAACCCGGACACGATCCTGGAATGTTCCGTGGTGAAGAAGACCACCTCGACGCCGTGTTCCGTGCGGAACATCCAGGAGGGGCGCGGCACGTTGCAATCGGTCTCCCGTCCCGCCAAGCAATTCGCGGGATCGACCACGTACTTGAGCAGCAGGTAGACCGGGCTGGTGTGTTCCTCCCCGTTGGCCGGGTCGCACCAGAGCCGGATTTCGTCGTCCGGGTCCACCTCGTCGAGCAGGTCGCGGAACTTGCGCAGGTGCTCCGGGTTTTTGAACCTGGACCACGGCAGTCCTACCGCCAGTTGGCTCGCTGCCGTCCGGAGCCGCGTGATCTCCTGCTGGAGGCCCGGCCCCCCGTTGATGCCGACGATGTATTCGCTGCCGTGCCAGAGCATGTTGTTGCTGACCACGACGTTGGTCGGCGCGTCGAAGCCCATGTCGAAGAGACCCGTGAGCAGGAAGATTTGGTCGGGCCTGCGGCGGGTGGCTTCGTAGTGCAGCCGCTGGTCCTTGGTTCTCAGGAGCGTGCCCGGCGGATACAGTTCGCCGGGCGCGGCGAGCGGAGCAGCTTCCACGATCACCCAGTCGTCGGAGAGAACCTTGACCTGTCGGCCCATGACGGCGGAGAGCTGCCTGCCCTGAGACTGTTGATGCCGGACGTGATCGAACAGCCCGAAGGCCAGCGCAGCCAGATCGTGCCGCGCCGGCGTCGATCATGGCTTGGGCCGCCCGCATTTCTTCGCTGGTCCAGGTGGCCTGGATTTCCTTGAACGGGACCTTCGGCGCCGAGGGCGCCGACAGACACTTGGCCGACACGGCGACGCGGTGGTGGACGTGGTAGTTGCCATCCGCCTCCAGCGAGCGCAGAAAGATGTCGAAGCCTTCACAGACCTGCTGCCAGCATTTACGGTACAACGCCAAGGCCTGGCGCAACGCCTCGCTGAGGTTGCCGTCGCAGTATTGTTTTGCGACGATCCGGAAATGGGCGTAGGTGGCGGGCGGCACCCGCAGGATGAGTCTTTTTTCGTTGGTCGCCATGGTGGTGAATCGCTTTTCTTTTTCCGCCGTTCAGAGTTGCGGCAGGATTTCGCCGGCGAAGCCGTCAAAACTATCGTCGGTGCAGCCGCCGATGTGAGGCGTCAGCAGCACGCGGTCCACGTAGATCACGGCTTTCTGCCCGGCGATCTGCGCGGGACGCGCGTTCATGGCCATGGGCGAGCCGTGTTCGGGTAGTGTTTACAGCGATGTTGATTGCTTGATTTGCAGGTTGTAGCTGATGATG
>CAXTBX010000206.1:0-3712 GCA_964242205.1 uncultured Chthoniobacterales bacterium | reverse complement strand
GTGCACAGGTGGGTGGCGACCTCCGGGCGCCATGGCAAACCCTCGCAGCGCAGCCGCCTGACTGTCTGGTTGTAGGGCGACGGGCTCCGTTGTCGATAGACCTCGCGCGGCTACCGGGTGTCAGAGGGAGCAAGTGCAAAGAGCAGTCGTCGCAACCGGCGTCGGCAACAAGGCCCGTTGCCCTACAACGCAAGGCAGCTTCGTTGCATGATTTTGCCATGGCACCCGAAGGTCGCCATCCACCTTTAACGCCTACTGCAGCTTGTCGCTGGTATCCGCCTTCTTCTTCGGCGTCGCGCCGAAATACGTCTTGGCCTGCACGAACTCCGTCTTGCAGTTCTCCACGTAATTATCCGTGCCGTTCTCGAACAGCACGATGAAACCGAAGGTGAAAACCACCGTCAGCGCGATCCAGAAAAGTTTGGTGATCATACGTGAATCTCCGGGTCAGCCGAGGGCCACTCTGCTGCGTCTCCCGCAGCATTTCAAGAAGCAACTGCCGCGCCAACGTCCGGCGGGCCACCCCGCCACGCGATAAAATCCGGTTGTCGGCCCAGGCATCCTCCACCATCCTGTCGTCCGTGCCCGTCCCGCTGCTCGACCTCAAACGCCAATACGCCGCGCTCCGTGAGGAAATTGCGGCCCGGATCGGCGTGGTCATGGACAGCCAGCACTTCATCCTCGGTCCCGAGGTGGAGAATTTCGAGGCTGCCGTGCGTGCGTTCTCCGGCGCGGGCGCGGCGGTGGGCATGAGCAGCGGCACCGACGCCCAACTGGCCGCCCTGATGGCGCTGGGCATCGGCCCCGGCGACGCCGTCATCACCACGCCCTACACGTTTTTCGCCACCGCTGGGTGCATCGCGCGCGTCGGCGCGCGCCCGGTGTTCGTGGACATCGACGCCGCGACGTTCAACCTCTCGCCCTTTGCCTTGGCGGATTACCTCGCCAACGTCGCCCGGCGCGACCCGGCGGGTACCCTGCGCACGCCTTCCGGCGAGCGATTGCGCGCGATTGTCCCCGTGCATCTGTTCGGCCTGTGCGCCGACATGGAACCGATCTTGCGCCTCGGCGCGGAGCACGGTCTGCCGGTGTTGGAGGACGCCTCACAGGCCATCGGCGCGGAGTATCCGCTCGGTGGGGAGACGGTCCAGGGCGGGACGATGGGCACACTCGGCTGGTACAGCTTTTTCCCGTCCAAGAACCTCGGTGCGTTCGGTGACGGCGGCCTGACGACTGCCCGCGACCCGGCGCTCGCGCCGCTGCTCAAGGCCATCCGGATGCACGGGATGGAGACCCAGTATTACCACCGTTTCGTGGGCGGTAATTTCCGGCTGGACGCGCTCCAGGCTGCCGTGCTGGCGGTCAAGCTGCCGCACCTCGCTGCTTGGTCCGCCGCCCGGCTCGAGCGCGCGAGCGATTACCGCGCGGCGTTCGACCGGGCGGGCTTGCTCGCAAAAGTGATCCTCCCTGCCGAACCCTACGCCGACCTGGGTCTGCGCGACCACCACATCTACCACCAATACGTTATCCGGGTCCCGGGGGGCGACCGCGACGCGCTCAAGGCGCACCTGACAACGCGAGGAATCGGCTGCGCGATTTACTACCCGCTGGCTCTCCACCAACAGGAATGTTTCCGCAACCTGGGCTACCGGGAGGGAGATTTCCCTGCTGCCGAAGCCGCAGCGCGCGAATCTCTGGCGTTGCCGGTGTTCCCCGAGTTGACCCGGGTCGAGCAGGAGGAAGTCGTCGGGGCAGTTGCGGAGTATTTTGAAAGATGAAGGCGGATGTGGGGTCGCGCTGGCCGAGGTTGTCCGTTTGTGTGAACCGACGCTGGAAGGTCCTTCGGCTCGTTACACTCGCTCAGGATGACAGACTTTTGATATAGAGCGCCCGTCCTGCATCCTGCATTCTTCCCACTTCCGCCTTCCCATTTCCGCCTTCCACTTTCCCATGAACGACCCCTACCCGCCTCCCTACCCCTCTTCCCAGCCACCACCCATTGTTCGCCGCAAAAAGGGTCTCGGCTGCTTTGCCACCGGCTGCCTGATCGTGCTGATCGTCGTGATGCTCGCGGGCGTCGGCATCGGGAGCCTCAGCTACGTCATTTACCACGGTGGAGAGGCTTACCTGAGCGAAAAACGCACCCCCGCGCGCATCGTCGAAGCCAGTGACGAGCAATACCAGGCCGTGCTCAACAAGCTCGCCCCGTTTGGTCAGGCCATGAACGAGGGCCGCGCCGCTACGCTCGAAATCACGCCCGACGAACTCAACGTGCTCATCGCGCGCAGTCCCCAGGCCGAACCCCTGCGCGGCCAACTTTTTCTCGCCGCCACCGGCGAACGCATCACCGCAGACGTGAGCAGCCCACTCAACGCGGATGCGCGCCAGGCGTTTTTCAACGGACGCGCCACGCTCGACGGCTCCTACGCCAGCAACGGCTTCGCCGTCGCCCTGCGCCACCTCGAACCCCTCGGCGGGCAGAGCGACACCCTGTTTTCGCGCTTCATCAACTCGCCGACCATGCTCGCCGCGTTCAGCCAGCAGATCAGCCGCAGCCTCAACGATGGCGTTCGCAAGCAGTCCGCCAGCGACCCGATCCTCGCGGACATCCTGCGCAAGCTGCGCACGATCATCGTGCACGACGGCAAGTTCGTCGTCACGCTCGACGCCCCGCCCGGCAGCGGCAGCCCGACCCCTGCGGTCAAGCCCACGCCGGTTGCGGCGGGCGACGATCAGATGTAGGTTCCTCCCTGCATGATTTCCATCGTCGAGAAACCACGGGCCGTCACCAGGGCACTCCTCGCCGGAGCCTGGTGGAAACCCCAGACCGCCGAGGAAGGCCGCAGCCTGCTCGACGAGTTGGCGGAACTCGTGGACACCCTCGGCCTGACCGTGGCGGACTCGGTTTTGGCGAAAATCGACCGCCCGCAGGCGTCGTACCTCATCGGCTCGGGCAAGGCGCAAGAAATCGTCACCCAGGCGCGCGCGGTCGGGGCCGACGTGATCATCTTTGACAACGAGCTTTCCCCTGGCCAGCAGCGCAAGTGGGAGGAACTCTCCGGCCTCGCCGTGATCGACCGCGAGGAGGTCATTCTGGACATTTTCAACGGGCGCGCCCGGACCCGCGAGGCGCGGCTTCAGGTGGAACTCGCGCGGATGGAATACTCCCTGCCCCGGCTCGCCCGGGCCTGGGGGCACCTCAGCCGCCAGCAGGGCGTCGGCGGCAAGGGCGAAGGCGAAAGCCAGCTCGAAACCGACCGTCGCCTCGTGCGCAAGCGCATCGACCAGATCAAGGCCGAGCTGGCCGAGGTGCGCAGCCAGCGCGCCACCCAGCGCAAGCAACGCGAGCGCCTGCCCGTGCCCCACGCGGCCATCGTCGGCTACACCAACGCCGGGAAATCGTCGCTGCTCAAGCGGCTCACCGGCGCGGACGTGTTCGTGGAAGACAAACTCTTCGCCACGCTCGACCCCACCACCCGGCGCATCGAACTACCCGGCGGCCAGCCGCTTTTGCTGACGGACACCGTGGGTTTCGTGCGCAAGTTGCCGCACCGACTCATCGAGGCGTTCAAATCGACGCTGGAAGAGGCGACCTTGTCAGACTTCCTCGTCCATCTGCTCGACGCCAGCCAGCCGGAGATTTTCGCGTTCCACCGCACGACCGTCGAGGTTTTGGCGGAACTCGGCGCGGCGGACAAGCGCGTACTGACGG
>CAXTBX010000205.1:0-3762 GCA_964242205.1 uncultured Chthoniobacterales bacterium | reverse complement strand
CAAACGCGCTGCAGCCGACCGCCGGGGCGGGCGGCGTCCCTGCTAAACTCCAAGCTTGCCTCGGCCCCGGCGGCGGCTGAGCTTGGCGGCGTTAGGCCCCACTCATGCATCATCCTCTCGACTACGTTGAATTTGCCTTGAGCGTCGTTGCTGCCGTCGTCTTCTCTGTCATCGTGGTGGTCGGCGCTGTCACGGGTCGGCTTTACGTTGGTCGGCGCGTGTCCATCAGCTTTCGCGAGCGCTCCGGTGCATTCCTTGGCTGGTGCTTGCTCTTTGCTTGGGTGGCTTTTCTCTCCACGCGAGAGGCTGTAGCTTTCCTCCATTCTTCCGGCGCACCGTAGGGCCTAACCAAGCGCTGCAGCCAACCGCCGGAGCCAAGGGGTTCTGTTCTTGTTGTTGGCGTTGACTCGGCCTCGGCGGCGGCTGAGCTTGGCAGCGTTAGGCTCCCCAAATGAAGCGCAACATTCTCGTTCTGTTTTGTGCTCTAATAGCTTGCATCTCTTGCGTGCTGTTGATCAGGCGGCTTACGCAACCGAATGCTGAGCAGATGGAGAAGGTGTACACCGTAGTAAGAAGCGCCAAGCAGTTCTCGGTCGGTGGTGTCGGCCTTGCCAACACTCGTTCGCAGGAAGAGCAAGCGTTTCGAGAACTCCTGACACAGCCCGGACCCGTCATCCGGTGCCGAAAGCTCCTATCCGAAGGCACCCCAGCTGGTCAGATGTATGGCCTGCTCGGATTGCGCTTGTTGGATCGGAAGGCTTTCCAGGCTGCGTTACCTGCCTACAAAAATGCGAAAACGGGAGTCGCAACGGTCGAAGGCTGCCTTGTGATGGACAGCACCATTTCCAATGTGGTGAGGCAGATCGAATGGACGCCAGCTAGATAATCGCTTCGCCCACAGCCTAACCCCATCTCATCCCTTGCGTAGCGAACCGCCTAGATTGCCCGCGGTCTTCTTTGACCGCGACGGAACCCTGATGGAGGACGCCGACTACTGCGGCGACCCCGCGCAGGTCGCCGTTTACCCCGACGCCGCCCCGGCCCTCGCCCGCCTGCGCGCTGCCGGTTTCCGCCTTGTCCTCGTCACCAACCAGAGCGGCCTCGGGCGCGGTTACTTCACGGAGGCCGATTACCACTCGGTCCACGCGGAATTTCTCCGCCAGCTCGCCCCGGCCACGCTCGACGCCGCCTATTTCTGCCCGGACGCCCCAAGCACGCCTTCCACGCACCGCAAACCGGCCCCCGGGATGGTCCTCGAAGCCGCGCGCGACCTTGGCCTCGACCTCGCCCGCTCCTACGTGGTCGGCGACAAGGCTGCCGACATCGAACTCGTTTCCACCGCTGGGTTGCGCGCGGGCATCCTGGTCCTCACCGGCAAAGGGCACGCTGAGCAATCCCACTGCCGTCCCGCCTGCACCGCCCCCACTCTCACCGCCGCCGCCGATTGGATCCTCAAATCTTGCCCCTTGTCCCTTGCTGAAGCTTGAGGCTTAAACCTTGAAGCTTCCCTGGATTCTTGGATGCTTGGTTCCTTGGATTCTTTATGAGCAAGATCGTCGCCATCATCCCCGCCCGCTACGCCTCGACGCGCTTTCCCGGCAAGCCGCTCCACGTCATCGCGGGCAAGCCGCTCATCCAACACGTCTGGGAACGCTGCCAGGAAGCTAGGCGTCTCGACGGCGTCATCATCGCCACCGAGGACATGCGCATCGCCGAGGCTTCTTTCGCCTTCGGTGCGGACGTTTCCCTGACCCGCCCGGACCATCCCAGCGGCACCGACCGCGTCGCCGAGGTCGCCGACCGCCTCGGCAAGAAGGTCACCCACGTGCTCAACGTCCAGGGCGATGAACCCACCGTCTCCCCCGCCCTGCTCGACCGCTTGGCCGATGCCCTCCGCCAAGACAAGACCCTCGAAATGGTCACCGCCGCCAACGTCATCACCGACCGCGCCGAGATCGAAAATCCGAATTGCGTCAAAGTCGTTCTGGCGAAGTCCGGCGAGGCGTTGTACTTTTCGCGCAGCGTGATTCCCCACCCCTTCGGTCTGTCGCCCGCAGAGGCACCCGGGGTGACCTACCTCCGCCACCAAGGTATCTACGGCTACGAGCGCCGCCTGCTGGCCCGCTTCGTCCGTTGGCAGCCTTCGGCCTACGAAACGACCGAACGCTTGGAACAACTCCGGGCGTTGGAGCACGGGGTCCGCATCAGAGTTGTTGTAAACGTCATGTCATCGGTAGGGGTGGACACGCCAGAAGACGTAGCGACTGCGACAACTGCGCTGTCTGCGTTATCTGCGACGTAATTCCCGATTTTCCCGATTTAATATGAAATTTATCTTTGTCACCGGCGGCGTGGTCAGTTCCCTGGGTAAGGGTCTGGCCGCCGCTGCTTTAGGCACGTTGCTCGAACACCGCGGCCTGTCGGTCGTCCTGCAGAAATTCGACCCCTATCTCAACGTCGATCCGGGCACGATGAACCCCTTTCAGCACGGCGAGGTGTACGTCCTCAACGACGGCGCGGAAACCGACCTGGATCTTGGTCACTACGAACGGTTTACGAATTGCGTTCTCACCCGGCACAACTCGCTGACCAGCGGCCAGGTGTACGAGCGCGTCATTCAGCGCGAGCGCAAGGGCGATTACCTGGGCAAGACCGTGCAGGTCATCCCCCACGTCACCGACGAGATCAAGGCGCGTATCCGCCTCATCGAGAAGGAGCAACCCGCCGACGTGCTTATCACCGAGATCGGTGGCACGACGGGCGACATCGAAGGATTGCCTTTCCTGGAAGCCATCCGCCAGTTCACCCTAGAGGTTGGCCCGCGCAACGCCATCGTGATCCATGTCACCTTGGTGCCGTTCATCAAAGCGGCGGGCGAACTGAAGACCAAACCCAGCCAGCAGAGCGTGGCCAAACTGCGCGAGATCGGCCTTCAGCCGCAGGTACTCATCTGCCGCAGCGAGTACGCTTTGGACGAGGACATCCGCGCCAAGTTGTCGATGTACTGCAACATTCCGCAAAGCGCCGTGGTGGAGATGCGCGACGTACCGCACACGATCTACGAGGCCCCGCTGCTCTTGCAGGAAGAAAAGTTGGACGACACCGTTTGCAGCCTGCTCGACCTCAACGCTCCGCCCGCCGACATGACGGACTGGAAGAAGTTCGTCAAACGGGTCGTCCACCCGAAAAAGAGCGTGAAAATCGCGCTCGTCGGCAAGTACATCGAGCACCAGGATGCCTACAAGAGCATCTACGAATCACTCATCCACGCGGCAGCCAGCTACGACTGCGGCATCAAACTGCACAGCATCGACTCTGAGACGCTGGAAGGCGATCACGCCGAACTGGATGCGATCCTGCACGACTTCACGGGAATCGTCGTGCCGGGCGGGTTCGGCGAGCGCGGCATTGAGGGGAAGATCCAGGCGGCGGGCTACGCGCGGACGCACATGATCCCCTACCTCGGGCTGTGCCTCGGGATGCAGGTGGCCACCATTGAATTTGCGCGCGATGCGGCGGGTCTGACCAACGCCAACAGCACGGAGTTTGACCGCGATACACCGCACCCGGTCATCTCGCTGTTGGAAGAGCAGGAGAAGGTGCGCGTCAAAGGCGCGTCGATGCGCCTGGGCGTCTGGCCGACCAAACTCGTGCCCGGCACGCTGGCCGAGGAAGTCTACGGGCGCAGCGAGATCCAGAAGCGCCACCGCCACCGCTACGAGTTCAACAACGAGTACCGCCAGCAGATGACCGACAAGGGTT
>CAXTBX010000204.1:0-3857 GCA_964242205.1 uncultured Chthoniobacterales bacterium | reverse complement strand
CAAGGGCGTGAAGAGCCAGAACGATTTCGCGAGCATGGCGGAGGTGATCCGGCGTCGCTACGCGCGTATCTTGCAAGAAGCGCGCGCGCTGCATCCCAACGAGGCAGAATACAGCCAGGAGAACCCGGAAGATGTGTTGAACCGGCTGCGGCAGGAAAATGCCAATTTTGCCCTGCGAGGACAGCCCCAGGCAGGCGATGACGCCCGGCCCGACGGCAACGCCAACCTGGAAGGCGGCGAGGTCATCGAAGGCCCCGGCTACGAGGCCGACGAGACGGACATCGAACTCGAAGACGAGATGGAGCGCGAGATCGAGGCCGAGGCCCTAGACGCCGACCAGGACGAAGGCGAAGCGGACGGCAAGCCCGCCGGGGACGACATGCACGTCATCGAGGAAGACCCGCAACTCGTAGATGACGACGAACCCGCGCGCGAGCGTTCCACGGCCCGGCACGGTCGGCTGCCGGATTTGATCGTCGTGGACGGCGGCAAGGGCCAACTCGGCATGGCCTGCACGGAGTTACAGCGTCTCGGGCTGCACGAGGTCCCCATCATCGGTCTGGCGAAGGAGTTCGAGGAAATCTATCGTCCCGGACGCCCCGCGCCGTTGCGGCTGCCGGAAGATTCGGGCGCACTCCGCCTGTTGCAACGCATCCGCGACGAGGCGCACCGCTTCGCCAACGGCTACCACCAATTGTTGATGAAGCGCCGCGTCAACGAGAGCGTGCTCGACGACTGCCCGGGCGTCAGCGAGAACCGCAAGAAGCTGCTCCTGGCGGCGTTCGGCTCAGTCGAGCGGTTGAGGAAAGCGAGTATCGAGAAAATCGCGGCGGTCAACGGCATCAGCGAGAAGCTGGCTGAGGACGTGCACCGGTTTTTACAGACCCATTAAAGAATTTTTCGCCAACTCCGGGCCGGACGCCGCTCCGGCACACGGGTTGCTCGGAGGAGATGCCGATGGCAAAAACCTGGCATCTTTCCACCGACGGCGCAGTTGCGGAGGTTCTCGACGAGAAAATCTTCGCGGAGCGTTGCCTCACGGGCAAGGTCTCCGACGCGACCATGCTTTGGACGCCGGGCATGGACGCCTGGCAGTCCTACGCGGAGTTGCGCGCCGCCGACGATGCCGCCGCCGGCGCCATCGCGCGCCGCGCAGCCCGGGCGCGGGATGACGCCGAGAAAGTGGTCTTGGTCACAAAGCACGACTGCCCCAAGTGCGGGAAATCGTGGCCCGAGAGCCTCATGGCCAAAGTGGGCAAGGGTTGGATTTGCCGGCCCTGCCAGGCGCGTCTGACGGCGGAGGCGAAAAAACAGGCCGAGCTGGCCGCGCTCAAACAGCATTCCGTGATCAACCCGAAGTTGGTCGTGGCCCTGGTCCTCCTCTGCGCCGCCCTCTATCTGCCCGTGGTCTGGGGAGTGGCGTGGTTCAAGGAATACCTGCACGCGCCGCCCACCGAACCCGCCGAAAAATGGGCGGGCCTGCCCTGGAACCAATGGCCGCTCCTCGTCGCTCCGGCGGAGGTGCGGCTCTACCGCTGGTCGCAGCCGGTCCGCATCGCCAACTCCTTTCTTCTGCGGGACGCCCGGCAGCGCGCCGTGGCGGTGGGGGCGTCCAACGTGTTTCAAGGGCTCGCCGTGCAGGCGCGTGTCGTGGAGCCCAACGCCGCCCCCGGCAAGCCGTTGTCGCCTGGCCGCCTGCGGGCGTGGCTCGCTGAAACGGTCGTCGGCTGGGACGTGGGCGCGGCCCCGCCGCGCCTGACGTTCACGAAGCTGCGGAGCGCGCCCGTGGATTTCGCCGCCTCGGAGGTGCTGCTGTTGGGCAACGAGCCTGCGGTGGAGCCGACCGGTTTGCAGCCCTTGCACGTCCGCACGCTGCCCATGGAAAAAGACCAGCCGGTTTTCGTGGTGGGCGGGCCGCTCCCGGAGCCCGTGGAGCCGACGACTTCGCCCTCGTCTCCGAAGGAGAAGCAAGCGATCCGCCGCGCCGTCCTGCACGAGATCTTCAACCATCAGAAAACGCTTGACCTGGAAATGCGGGTCCCCGTCGATCCCGTGGCGATGACGGGCGCGCTGGTGCTCGACGACGGTGGACATCTCATGGGCGTGGTCAACGGCACGCTGGACCCGTCCGACAAGAAGGGAGGATGCCGTTCGCTTTCGGCCGAAAGTGTCGTGGCCTTCGCGGGCGCGTTGGAACTCGCGGTCGTCCAGCCTGCGCCGAGCCTGAGCCAGGCGGCGCAGAAGAAATAGCGACGGCGGGAATCCGCTTCCGCGAGCTTTTCGGGCCGTAAACGCCTCGCCCGCCGCGAGTCCGCCACCCCGCGCTTGCCCTTTGGGCGAAAAGCGTTAGATATTGCTCCCTTTCACCTCGTTCAATCTTCCGGGCTTGACCCGCCTGTTAGCCTGATCGTTCGCCCATGCCAGCCGCCCGTCCATCCGCCACGCCTGACCCCGCCGCCGCCCCGACTTTCGAGGGCGCGATGGAACGGCTCGAAGCCGTGGTCGAACAGATGGAAAACTCCAAGCTGCCGCTGGAAGAACTCATCCGCTGCTACGAGGAGGGCACCCGGCTCATCAAGGTCTGCTCCGAACGCCTGACCGCCGCCGAGCAGCGCATCGAGGTCATCACCCGCGACGCCGCCACCGGCCAGACCGCCGTGGCCGAGTACCCGCCGCTCACCGGCGCGCTGCCCGCCGCCCCGCCGCCTAAATCTACCAGGGAACCGAAGTCCGTTCCCGACCAGCCGGAATCCACCGCGCCTGGCCGTTCCGCCAAGAATCCACATGAAGTCAGCCTCTTCTGAACCGTTCGCCGTCCAGGCGCCGCCCATCACCGAACCCAAGGTGCGCCTGCTCGACAAGATCAAGTCCCCCGCCGACCTCAAGGCCCTCCCCGAGAGTGATCTCGCGCAATTGGCTCACGAGGTGCGCGAGGAGTTGATCTACGTCATGAGCGAGGCCAACCCCTCCGGCGTCGGCGGCCACCTCGGGCCGAACCTCGGCGTCGTGGAACTGACCATCGCGCTGCACCGCGTCTTCAACACGCCCAAGGACAAGTTCGTTTTCGACGTGAGCCACCAGGCCTACGTCCACAAGATGTTCACGCCCCAGGGCCGCCCGGGCGAGATCAAAACCATCCGCCAGTACGAGGGGCTCAACGGCTTCATGCTGCGCACCGAGAGCGAGCACGACTGCTACGGCGCGGGCCACGCGGGCACGGCCCTGTCGGCGGCGCTGGGCATGGCGGCGGGCCGCGACCAGCGCGGGGGCGACGAGCACGTCGTCTGCGTGGCTGGCGACGCGGCGTTCACCTGCGGCGTGAGCTACGAGGCGCTCAACAACGTCGCGGAAACGACGAAGAAACTCATCGTCGTCCTCAACGACAACGAGTGGTCCATCGCCAAGAACGTCGGCGCGATGGCGGGCTACTTCAACCGCATCGCCACGCATCCCACCTACCAGCACCTGCACGAGCAGGCGGGCCGGTTCATCCAGATGATCGGCGGCAAGAGCGCCATCAAACTTGCGGGCAAAGTGGAAGCGGGCCTCAAGAACGTCCTGCTGCCCAGCGTCTTGTTCGAGGACCTCGGCCTGCGTTATTACGGCCCCATCGACGGCCACGACACCGCCCTGCTCATCCAGACTTTCGAGTTCCTCAAGACCCAGAACGAGCCGGTCATCCTGCATATCCTCACCAAGAAGGGCAAGGGCTACCCGCCCGCGCTCAAGCAGCCCGACAAGTTCCACGGCCTCGGCAAGTACAAGCTCGAAACCGGCGAAACGGCCTCCGCTCCGCTGCCGACGTATTCCGAAATCCTCGGCGACACCCTCGCCAACTTCGCCGACAGCAACCAGCG
>CAXTBX010000203.1:0-3870 GCA_964242205.1 uncultured Chthoniobacterales bacterium | reverse complement strand
CACGTCGCTGTCGATGGTCTTGGGCACGGCGGTGATCGGAAAACCCCCCTCGTAAAGCTGCTGGCCGCTGGTCAGCGAACCGTCGCCGCCGACGAGGATCAGGCCCTCAATGCGCAGTTTTTTGAGAATCTCCCGCGCGTTCTCGACGGTCTCCGACGCGACACCGATCTTGTCGCCGCCGCCGATCTTGCTGATGAAGTGGCCCTTGTTGGTGGTGCCGAGGATCGTGCCGCCCTGGGGCATGATGTGGGCGGTGCTGTGGCGGTCGAGGAGGCGGTAGTCGCCTGGCTGGAGGAGCCCTTCAAAGCCGTCGATAAAACCGATGACCTCCCAGTCGAGCTTGTCGGCGGCACGCACGACCCCGCGGATCACGGCGTTGAGGCCGGGACAGTCACCACCGCTGGTCAGGATGCCGATGCGTTTCTTTTCCATAATTCTGGCTACCCGGTACGAAAGGGGTGCGAGCGACAACGATGAAGGATGCCGTCAGAAAAGCAACTGCCGAGCCGTGGTGATTTGTCGGCGGGGCGTCCACCTTCCCACCCCTATTTCTGCCTTCTGCCTTCCTCAGAGCGTCGTCTCCGGGTCCATCGGATGTCCGGCGGCCAACCAGCGATCATAGATCGGAATCGCGCGTTCGATCAACCCGCTGCCCTCGCGGAAGCGGTCGGGCGAACCGAGCACCACGATGATCAAGCGCCGCGTCGTCTTGTACGTCACTGCCCCGTCCTGCCAGACAATGGGCTTACGCTCGGAGGTGACCATCAGGCATTGGCCCGCGCGGGCGGTGGTGCCGGTTTTGCCGCCGTCCACGTTGTCAACGCCCAGCAACTCGTTGGTGTTGCGCAGCAGGTAGTCCGAGTTTTGTCCCGCGCGTTTGAGCGTGATGCGTCGCTCCTTCTGCGCGATGAAAAAGCGGAAATCCGCCTTGCCCAGCGCAAAGCGCGACAACCGCGCCACGTCGGCGGCGGTGGAAAACGGTCGTTCGGTGTCGTCGCTGCCCACCGGATTCAGAAACCGCGTGTGCTCCATCTTCAGCTTGCGCGCGAGCGAGTTCATCTGCGCGACGAAGCGCACCAACGCCGAAGAGTTGCCCTTCACGTCGTGCTCGCCCTCGACGGCAGGCAGTTCGCGGCCCACCGTGTAGGCCAGGGTGTCGGTGGCGATGCCGTCGCTCTGGAGCAGCGAGGCGTAGAGCAAATCACGCAGCGACATCTCGTCGCCGGGCTGGAAACCGATGGGATTGTCGTGGAACGACGCGACGATGGACCCGGGGATGCTCACCTCGGTGTCGAGCGGGTGATTGCCCAGGCGCGACCAATCGAGCACGACCACGGCGGAGGCGATTTTGGTCAGGCTGGCGATCTGGAGTTTATCGCTGGCGCGGGATTGGAGCAGAACGTGGCCGCTCTTGTCGTCCACCACGATAAACGCCTTGGAGCCGGTCGTTTCGGCAGCGGCAACGCGGGCAGTGGGCAAGGCGACCGCGACGAGCACCCCACACACGCTTAGCCAACGGGAAATTTTTGAGATACGCACGACGGATGTATGGGGTACGCGGCGCGAAGATTCAAGCACAAGTGCCCACACCGATTTCAGAGGGTTGATCGTGACCTCCGGACGCGATCCACCCTGGCATCTAGCTGCAGCCGATTTTTGCGGCATTCGTTCCGCCGGGATGCTATGTCTGCCGCGTCCACCGATTCCGATGAACGACGCCGACTTTCACGCCGAGGTCACTCGCGCCCAGGCCGAACGCCGCGCCTGCGCGCTGGCCACGGTCGTCGCCGCCACCGGCTCCGTGCCGCGCGGACCCGGCGCAAAGATGCTTGTCTATCTTGACGGCGCGACCAGCGGCACCGTGGGCGGCGGCAAGTTCGAATCGCTCGTCATCGAAGAATCCTTGGCGGCGATCCGCGCCGGGACGCCGCAACTCAAACACTACCTCTTAAGAGAAGGCGAGCCGCAGTCCTTCGGCGCGATTTGCGGCGGCGAGGTGGACGTTTTCATCGACCCGCTGACCAGCGGCGAGGCCGTGTGGATCATCGGCGGCGGCCACTGCTCGCAGGCCATCGCCGAACTCGCGGCAAACTGTGGAATGTACGTGGGTGTGGTCGAGGACCGGGCGGACCAGCTCAACGCCGGGCGTTTTCCAAAGGCGGCGCGGCTGGTGACGGACGTGGCCGCGCCGGATTTCATCGCCGGGCGCGCGTGGACCGAGCGCGAAGCCCTAGTGATCGTCAACCGGCACGCCGGGCTGGACAAACTCGCGCTGGCGGCGGCGTTGCGCCAGGGCGTGCCGGGGTACGTCGGCATGATGGGCAGCCGCCGCAAGGTGGCACGCGTTTTCGATGAGTTGGTGAGCGAGGGTCACGCCAAGGAAGCGCTGCACCGAATCCATGCGCCCATCGGCCTGGAAATCGGTGCGGAAAGCCCGGCGGAGATCGCCGTGAGCATCGTGGCGGAGATTCTGCGTTTTACACGCTGCCAGAGCGCAGAATCCACCAACCGCACGCCGGGCAAAACGCTGGCGGGCTGCGGCGACCCGGAGAACTGCTGAGCACCGCAGTTCGGCATCGACTCCCCACGCCAACCCGGCCAAGCTGCTTTTCCATGATGCCTACTCAACGCGTGACAGGAATCGGGGGCATATTTTTCCGCTCGAAAGACCCGGAAGCATCTGCCCGTTGGTACGAAGAAAACCTCGGTGTGAACCCGGTGCCGGCGGATTACGGCCAAACCTCCTGGACCCAGGAAGCGGGCCCGACCGTGTTCGCGCCGTTTCCCACGGATACCGAATATTTCGGCAATCCGCAGCAAAGATGGATGATCAATTTTCGGGTCCGGGATTTGGACGCGATGGTCAGCCAACTCCAGGCAGCGGGCATCGACGTGACCGTGGACGCCGAAACGTATCCGAACGGTCGCTTCGCGCGGCTGCACGACCCCGACGGCAACCCGATCGAGTTGTGGGAGCCCTTGGCGGAAAAATAGTTTTTCGCAGGCGGCAGCGGAAATGCCAGCTTCTCGTTCGCAGGTTGAAACCCATCAATCAGGCAGGACCAGCCTCCTAATTTTGCCAGTCCGTGCCTGGCATGATGCGATGCATGAACTGGTCGAACAACGGCACGGTAAAGGCGGTGTCACCGTGGCTGGGACTCCAGATCATCCCCTTGGCAATCAACTGGCTACGGATCGGGCCGTAAGAAGTCACTTTGCCGCCCAATTTTCCGGCGATGTCTCCAGACCGATGCGGTCCCGCGCCGAGTTCAGCCATCGCGCGAAGATACATCTTCTCCGCTGGACTCAGCCGTTCCAAGCGCACCCGGAAGAAACTGTCATCCAAGGCAGCGATGGCCGTCCTGGAGGCTTCGGCAACATCTTGCCGGGTAATGGGCGAACCGTCCGCAACGTCCCAGGCATGTTTGCCCCATTCCTGCAAAAAATAAGCGTACCCGTGGGTTTGCTTGAGAATCAGATCCAACGCCTCGTCCGTCACTCGGATTCCGAGGTCTTCGGTTGGCTTCCTGATCGCCAGGGTCGCCGCCGGATCGCTCAACGCTCCGATCATTGGAAAATCAAAAAGGCGCTCCGCATACGATTTTGCCCGCCCCATCCGACCGGGGAGTTGCGGCAGTCCCGCGCCCACCAGCGTCACCGGCAATTGTCGCTGTGCGGCCCGGTGCAATGCAGTGATCAACGCGGCGAGTTCTTTTTCGGCGAAATACTGCAACTCGCCCACAAACATGACTGCCGCCGTCTCGGCCTGTCTGGCGGCCTCGCCCAAGACTTCGATCAGCGTTTGCAGGTCATGTTCTAGTAATACTCCGTCAGGCAGAGTTAGGCGGGTGGAAACGGGTGTGGCACCAA
>CAXTBX010000202.1:0-3971 GCA_964242205.1 uncultured Chthoniobacterales bacterium | reverse complement strand
GACGTGGCCCTGTTGCTGACCCTCGCCGCCGTCTGGACGGAAAGCGCCCTGCTCGCCTCCCTGCCCGCCGTGGGCATCCTCCTGCCGCAAACGTTCTGGTGCATCGACTTCCTGAGCGGCCTGATCGGCTTTCACCCCATCGGCCTGACGGAATACATGTTCAACCCATCCCTGAGCCTTTTTACGCGCGGCCTGTCGTTCTTCCACTTCTGGCTGCCATTCCTGATCGTCTGGCTGGTCTGGCGGCTGGGTTACGACCGCCGCGCTTTGCTCGGCTGGACGCTCTTGGCCTGGGCGTTGATGCTCGTCAGCTACGGTTTCCTGCCTGCGCCGCCCGCGCCCGCCGCCACCCCGAACCTCCCGGTGAACATCGACTACGTGTACGGCTTCAGCGACAAGGCCCCGCAACACTGGCTGCCGCCGCTGGTGTTTCTGGGCGCGATCATGCTGGCCCTGCCACTCTGCGTCTTCCTGCCCACCCACCTTGTCCTCAAGAAGGTTTTCCGCCCGGCCCCGCTGGCGCGCTAGAATCCGCGCCGCGCACACAAACGGTTGCTTTTTGCCGCGTTCCCAAGTTCTACTTGGGAACGCTTCCTTTTTGGCCCGGCGCTTCCGCCCCCCCCCGCCTGCCTTCTCTCCGCAACTTCCCCCCCCTGCCGCGTTGAATCAATCATGCCCACGGCTGCCGCGTATCTGAACGCCCTTCCCCGCATGGAGACCTTTCGCCCGTCCGCCTCCTCGTCGGACGACTCGTCCGAGCCGCGGGCGGACGCCGCGCTCAACGCCGCGCTGACCACCGACGAGCAAGACATCATCTGGATGATGCGCGTCCGGGCGGGCGACCGGGCGGCCTTCGGCGAACTGGTCGAATACCACCAACAGCGCGTGGTCGGCACGGTGGCGCGGATGCTCGGGGCCGATGCCGCCGACGCCGAAGACATCGGCCAGCAGGTCTTCCTGCGCGTGTGGAAATCCGCTGCCCGCTACGAGCCGACCGCCAAGTTCACCACTTGGCTCTACACCATCACGCGCAATCTGGTTTTCAACGAACTCCGCCGCCGCAAGCACCGGCCCACGGTCACCCTCGACCAGGAAAACGCCGACGGCTTCTCCGCCGGCAACGGCCCGGGCGCCCGCCTGGAGGACACCCACGCCCCGGCCCCCGACGCGACGCTGCTCCACGCCGAATTGCAGGAAGCTGTCACGGCGGCCATCGCGCTCCTGCCCGAGACGCAGCGCATGGCCGTGGTGCTGCGCCGCTACGAGGAACTATCTTACGAGGAAATTGCCGGAGTGCTCAGCCTGTCGGTCCCGGCGGTCAAGAGCCTGCTTTTCCGCGCCCGGGTGTTGCTGCGCGAGCGTCTGGCGCGCTACTTGGAAAGCTAGGCGTCAGCAGCAGCGGCTTTTGGTAGCGAATATACCACCTGGGTATCATTGAATTTGATGAAGCCCCCCTCGGCCAGACCTTTCACCAGCGCAGCCACCTCCGGTTCGGGGAGTTGTTTGAGGAAAAGCGCGTGGACGGTGCTGGTCAGGGTCTTCAGCCGCGTGGGCTTGCTTGCTCCCATGCTGCGCAGTCTGGCCACAACGATGGCTTGCTTGTCGGTGGAGGCAGCCGCTTGCAGCAGCGGAATCTCGGCGATGCTGGCAGAGCGCATGGCCAGGATTTTCCGACTTTTGAGATGCTTCACCAGAGGATCAAATCCCTTGTCCTTGGAAATGATGTGGAAAAACGACGCTGGGTCCCGTTGCGAGATCTGCCCGATGTGAAAGGCGATGTGCAGGTCCAAAGCGTTCGGGCCGTTCCCGGTGATTTTGACGTAAGAGGCCGCCTCACCCAGGTGCTGAAGCGCTGCCGCCGTCTCGAAAGACAGCTTCGTCTGATTCGCGCCCACGAACACGATGACCTTGCAACCCGGCTGCTTCAGCGCGGGCACAATGTCTGGCTGCACGTTCTCATGGTCGATCAGGATGTAGTTCGTGCGCATGAGGCCAGCGGATCACGTCGTCCTCCCATGTCTTAATAGATCGGCGTAAGCTCCTTCAACCAAATCTTCTGCGCGCACCTCCAGCTTCGCCATGATCTCTCGCGCGATCCGGTGACCCTCCTCCGGCACCTGCCCCTCCGCCAGCACCACCTCCAGTTCCAGAAAATCACCCAACCCCTGCACCTCGTCCAGATGCACCCGCGTCTGGCCCACGAGATAAAGCCAGCGCGTCTTGGTGACGACGACCGTCGTCCCCAGCGCCTCGGCCAGCACGGCGCGCAACGCCTCCGGTTCCGCCGTCCGGGCGAGCACGTAATCCGACTGCTTGCTTCCGGCCACGTCGGCGCGGCGATAGGCGATGAGTTCACCCCGGTTGTCGGCGAGCCGCCGCAGCTTGAGCCGACCGCTGGCACACGGAAAAAACGTGTCCTGCTGCCGGATGGTCGTCGGCCCTTGGTCCGCGAGGCCCTCAACCAGGGCGCGCTTGCGCGCCATGTCCGTGACTCGTGCTTTGATTTCAATGTTCGATGGCATGGTTTGATCCACGAGCTTATCCTAAAAACGGATCCGCCTCCTTCTACCTTCTACCTTCTGCCTTCTGCCTTTTTCCCATGCCCCGCCGTCTCCCCGCGCCCGAAACCTGCCCCGTCTGCGGCGAGGACGTTCCGCGCAACGCCTTGGCCTGCCGCCACTGCGGTGCGGATCACAACAGCGGCTGGCGCGAGGACGCCGACGTTTACGACGGCACCGACGTGCCTGACGGTTCCTTTGATTACGACGAGTTCGCTCGCCAGGAGTTCGGCGAGCTGCCGCCCAACCGCCGCGCGCGCCTGCCGTCCACCGGCATCCACCCGGTCTGGTGGCTCACGGCGCTGCTCTTGTTCCTGGCGTTCTTCGTGATGTACTTCGGCGCGTTTTTCTGACGGCGCGCTACCCCTTCCGTTCGCCCGTCGCCAGCCGGGCAAAGGCCTGCGCCAGCAAGATGATTCCCACGGCGGACAACGCGATTACCCCGCAGCGTCCGACCACCACCAGCAGGTTGCAAACGTACCACCAGGTCAACTCGGTCGGGAGGCGGTGGCCGCCGAATCCGAGGAGCGCGAAGTTGACCGCCATGCCTGCGGCGGACACGCAGATTTCGAGCAGTGCGGCGCAGATCAGCGCCACTAACCCGCCGTGCGGCGCGCGCCGCTGAGCGGCAAACAGGAACACCAGCACGACGACGTTGGCAACGATCAGGAAGATCGGGGCGAGGTAGGGGATAAAGACCAGCGGCGTGCGGAACATGGCGGTTGCCCTCATCCTGCCGACGGCCAACCCGTCTGGAAAGCGATTTATGCTGCCTACCTCTTCTCCCCTTTGCCCTCCTTGGCGGCAGTCCCTCCCCCCGCTCCACTCCCCGCCCCGTCCGCCGCCTGCCGCGCCGCCACGGCCTCCACGCGCTCCAGCACCGCGCGCGGATCGAGCTTGCCCTTGAACCACACGACCTCGTCGCGCCACTCGCCCAGGTCCACGCCCGCCGCGTCGAGGTTCAGCCGCTCGCTCACCGCCAGCACCAGGTCCCGCCGCCCGGACTTGCGCAGCAGTGCGAATTTCTTGCGCAGGTACTCCGGCCTCCAGAACCCGACAATTTCCACCAGCACGCTCCGCCCGTCCGGGTGCGCCACGCGAAAATCCGGGATGATCGCGCTGCCCGGCACCGGCACCAGATCGACCTCGCGCTCCAGCCGCCACTCCGTTTCCAGCTTCTCCCAACGCTGCACGAACGCCTCCTCCAAGATGGAATCAAACTCCTTTCCGACCCTGTAATGGCTCACCAATCCGCACCCGGCCTCCAACCGGAACGTCTCCACCGCCGCGTCCGCCGCCTCTTCACGCACCCGGCTGCTTCCGCTCTGCTCTCCCTCCCATCTCCTCGGCTTCAGCCCGGCGCGCAGGCTCCACTTCGTGACGTGCAGCAGCGCGGGCAGCAGCTTGGCCATC
>CAXTBX010000201.1:0-3988 GCA_964242205.1 uncultured Chthoniobacterales bacterium | reverse complement strand
ACGCCCTGCACATCCGACTTGCCGCTCAGCAACAGGCAGATGCCGGTGCGCAAATAAGGATCGGAAAAATTGATGGACTGGCGGCGCTCGTCGTTGGCCGTCATGGACGAGATAACCAGGTCAATCTTGCGGGTCTGGAGCGCCGGGATCAGGCCAACGAACGTCGTGTTTTGGATGACGATTTTCTTGTGCAAATGAGCCGCGAGCGCCCGACCCATCTCGACGCCGATGCCGGAGGGTTCGTTGTGCTCGTCGGTCATTTCGAAGGGCGGGTAGGAAAGCTCCATGCCGATGACGAGCTGGTTGTCGTGCTTCTTTGCGCAACCGCCAGCGAGCAAAAGGCAAAAGGCAATAGCAAAGAGGTAAAAGGAGCCGAGCCGACGGAGGAAACGACAAGCGAAGTTCATAGGCGCACGACAATGAAGGCCGTCCCCATCGAAAAGAAAGGCGAAAATTATTCCCGCCGGCGGCGGCCCTTATCCCCCTCGCGCCAAGCGCGGTTGCTCCCATGACAATACTTGCACAGATCTCTGCTCTACCTTCCCGCTTCCTCCTTCACGTATTTGGTGTTATCGGTGCGCAACCTATGGAAACTGATTCAAAGTACGCGCTGATGCCGGTCAAGGCGGTGGGACCGGATGGCTCCCGCGCGCTCGACCCCACGGCCAGCCCCTTCAAGGTGGTAGTGGACCCGGCGATGCGTGCGTCGCTCAAAAAGGCGCTCTTCGATCTGATCGACCACCACGACGATGCGTTGGCGGGCTATGTGACGAGCGGTCAGCTCTCGCTGGAATCTTACAAAGAGTACGTCGAGCTGTTCGCGCGAAGCCTGCGCGAAACGATGGACAACCGCGAAGGTGTCCATTACCTGCTGCGCGCCATTGGGTTGGAGGCCATCTCGGCGGAAGACGTAAACCTCGCACCTGACTGGCGCTGGCGGTGATCGGGCGGCAAGAGGCGGTTTATTCCGCGCCTGTGTGCCGCACGGTTTTCTGCTCGGACTGCAAGATCTTTGCCCGCTTCGACTTCGCGGAAAATCCGAGCACGACCGTGCGCTCGGCGGTGAGATGTACGTCGCTGTTGATCCTTTGCAGCGTGCTCGCGCACTCAACGAGCAGCGAGCCATCTTTCCGCCATTCTTTGGCTTTCTGGTCGTTCATACCTGTCCACTTCCAATCGCTTTTGCCTTGCTTGAGACGGTCTGGAATGTCGGGCACGCTGATGTCGGGCACCTCAACTTCGTGGAAAGCTTCCCCTTGCCGGACATAAAGGACCAATTCCGCACCGAAGTGATTGAATGTCACGGCTAAGGCGAAGCGTTTGGAGTCGGGCGACCACAGCGCTGTCACCCCCAACCGGGACGAGCCCGCGTCGGAATCCGCGACCCTGTGCAATACTTTGCCGGTGGCTTTTTCGATCAGATAGCACGTCTTCGGCGTTTCCCCGTTCGGTTCGGCAGGCTGGGCCTTGGTGAGAAAGGCGTAACGGCCATCCGGAGAGGCATTGTCGATGATCGGCCCGTCATCGGCGGCGGGTGTTTGCGCGTGCAGCGAAAGGACCGAGGCAGCGAGAAAAAACAGCACGAGCAAACATTTGCCCCCGTTAATCCGGTCGACTGGCAAAAGGCACGGTTGGGCGGTAACGCTACGCTGGCTGAAACGTCTGGCACCGCACCAGTTGAGGGTGACCACTGCCGCGAGAGCAATCCATCCCGCGAAACAAAGACGGCACGCTGACCCCAAGCCCGGGTGTTCGTCCGCCGCCGGACACCATTGGTCAAATAGCTGATACTTCAAGTTGTTGGGCCAGAAGGACACGAGGGCCAGCAGGAGCATCAAGGTTCTGGCGAGCGTATCGCTGCGGTAACAGCAGAAATAACCGATCTGCAGGCAGAGGATTGTCAACGCGCTGATGCCGCAGTTGAGAAACAGGCGTTTGGTCAGTGTCATGAGGTCGGATGCATGGGCTTGTGGCGTGGCGTGACAGCGCAGCCAGTCACTTAGGCCGGTGTTCAGACGAAGATTCCGCATCGGCGGGCGAGGATTACAAGAATTCGCACGTTCGGCCCACGGCAAGTTGCGGTGTTCGTGGGGCACCGAGCACGGGTCAAGCCCATCCCGTACCTCCAGACTACAGCGGGCGGTGGCGGTTTCACGCCGGGCGGTTCTGGTGTATATTATCATTGTTGCCGCGATGACGCCCGATCCCCACCAACTGCTCGAAAAACATTTTGGTTTCCGCGAGTTTCTGGACGCGCAGGAGGAGGTCATCCGCACGATCTTGGCCGGACACGACACCTTGGTAGTCATGCCGACGGGCGGCGGCAAATCGCTCTGTTACCAACTCCCCGCGCTGATGATGGATGGCGTGACGGTGGTTATCAGCCCGCTCATCGCGCTGATGAAGGATCAGGTGGATGCGCTCGAGCGGCGCAATATCCCGGCGACGCTCATCAACAGCACGCTCTCGCTGAGCGAACAACAGGCGCGCATCAAACGCATGTCGGCGGGCGAGTTCAAGCTCGTATACATCGCGCCGGAGCGATTCCGTAGCCGCTCGTTTCTCGACGCGCTCGGGCGGGTGACGATCTCGCTGTTCGCGGTGGACGAAGCGCACTGCATTTCGCAGTGGGGCCACGACTTTCGGCCCGATTATTTCCGGTTGGGCGAAGTGCTGGAACGCCTGGGCCGACCCCAGGTGGCGGCCTTTACGGCTACGGCCACGCCTGAGGTGCGCAAGGACATTCTGCTGCAGCTCAAGTTGCCCGACCCGAAGGAGTTCGTGGCGGGTTTCGCGCGTCCGAACCTGCGGCTGAGCATCCATCAGGTCGATAAGGAAGCGGCCAAGTACGACCGCATGGCCGCGCTGATCCGCGAACACAAAACAGGCATCGTGTACTGCGCGACCCGCAAGCGCGTCGAAGCCGTTCACGCCAACCTGACGGCGCGCCGGATCAAGGTGATTGCTTACCACGGCGGTTTGTCCGAAACCGAGCGTGATTTGGCCCAGGAACAATTCATGAGTCGCAAGTACGACGTGGCGGTGGCCACGAACGCCTTCGGCATGGGCATCGACCGGTCGGACATCCGCTTCGTCGCGCATTTCGAGGTGCCCGGTAGCTTGGAAGCGTACTACCAGGAAGCCGGCCGCGCCGGGCGGGACGGCGAGCCGTCCGTCTGCGAACTGTACTTTAATTACGCCGACACGCGGGTGCAGGAATTCTTCATCGACGGCAGTAACCCGAGCCGGGCGGCCATCCAGGAAGTTTACGGGGTCCTGCGTGCCAACGCCGACAACCAGCACGAGGTCGTCATGCCCATCCGCGACGTTGCAGAACGCCTTCAGACGGAGGGCGCGAAGGGCAACGATATGGCCGTCAGTGCGAGCCTGAGCGTCTTGCACCGTGCGGATTACATCGACCGCTTTGACCTCCCGGGCCAGCGGACGCGCGGCACGCGCATCGTCCGGCCCGACGTGCGTCCGTACGATTTGCAGCTCGACTGGGAGGCACTGGGCGAAAAGGAGCGCCGCGACCGGTCAAAGCTCAAGTCGATGGTCAATTTCGTCTACGGTCGGGAATGCCGTCAGCGGGCTTTGCTCCTGTACTTCGGTGAGCGCGAGCCGGAGCGATGCGGTAACTGCGACCTCTGCGCGGCGGATTCCGATCACACGCGCCGTCCGGGTACGGATGAAGAAGTTACGTTGGTGCGCAAGGCGCTCAGCGGCGTCGCGCGCATGAGCACGCGCACCTCCGACGGCTGGAATGGGCGTTACGGGCGAGGCCGTATCGTCCAGGCGTTGCTAGGCAGCCGGACGCGCACCGTGCTCGACGCGCGGTTGGACCAGCTTTCGACCTACGGACTGCTGCGTGAGGAAGGAATCAGCTACGTCAACGAGTTGTTCCGCGAGATGCAGGCGGCGGGGCTACTCATGCAGAACGTGGTGCTCGGCTTCAGCGGCAAGGAATTTCAAACTGTCACGCTCACGC
>CAXTBX010000200.1:0-4002 GCA_964242205.1 uncultured Chthoniobacterales bacterium | reverse complement strand
GGGGCCGACGTAGAAAACGGCTTATAAAGCACGGTAAGGCATCGGGGGGGGCTGTTCTTCGACCATCGCCCGGGGGGGCTCATTCAGCAGGGGAGAGCAGAGGCGTTCTCATGGAAGGGACCGCGTCCAGTTCTGCATCCGCTCGAAAGCTGGTAGTCATGCGTCCGTATAAGGATGCTTGACCGTGCCTCGCCGCACCATCCTCGCGGCGCGCCTCCTGGGTGAGGAACTCGTGGAGTTTGTCATCGATGTCACGGAACGCCGCCTCGCCGAGGACGTGGTTCGGGAAAGCGAACGGCGGTTGCGCACCCTGGCTGACGCGGTGCCGCAGCTCATCTGGGGCAACTCGGACAAAGGCATGGCAAATTACTTTAATCAACGCTGGTACGAGTACAGCGGCCTCTCTTACAAGCAATCCTACGACCTCGGCTGGGAAGCCATCGTGCATCCCGATGACGCGCCGCGCTCGGTGCCGGCGTGGGAGGCGGCGCAAGCTGCCGGGGTGGTCTTCGACACCGAGTACCGGTTGCGCAGGGCGGACGGTGCATACCTCTAGTTCATCGGGCGCAACGTGCCCATCCACGACGCGGCGGGGGGGTGAAACCACGGGCGGAGTTGAACGTGATCATCCGCCAGAGGCGGGCGCGGCGTTGAGTTCGGATTGGTCTTACTTGGCGACGCCTCGAATTCGTGCATCTACCGAACCGAAGATTTGCAACTCACGCGATTCTGTCTGCCGTTCTGATTTTTCCATACATCCGCTCCGCGCATTTTGGACGGTTCGGCTACGGGCGGCTTCGACGCAGGCCACCCGTTTCCCATTCCATCATGGAACATCAATTCCTCTTTCCGAGAACGCTCGTGCCGACTCCGCTGCCGGTGCCGGCGACGGCACGCATCAGATTCTCCACGACCTCGCCTTCCAGACCCACGTTTTCGTCAACGTCGCCTTTGTCGGCGTGCCGCACACGGGAGACCGTCGGTGGGTGCTCGTCGATGGCCGCCATCATCGGCACGGCTGGCTCCATTGAGAAAGCGGCGGCCAAACGCTTCGGGAAAAATGCCCGGCCTGCTGCCATCCTCATGACCCATGGGCATTTCGATCATTCCACACCGAGGCATGTAGGTGCAGCCGGCCTTGCCGCAGAGCTGCCCATCCTTGGTGAGACAAAGCTTATCATGAATTTCATCGGCAGAAAACTTCGCCTCTCCACGCTGTCAAGTGCGGAGCGGGACCGTCCGACCGGACTCTCCAAGTCGGGGAATCTGGTGTGGTTTGCCTCGGGGCAAATCTGTTCTTGCCACCAACCATGCGATGGGAGCATCCCATGAAATTCGGCATGAATTTATGCCTGTGGACCACTGCGGTCACCGCCGCGCACTTCCCGCTTCTACGTGCACTCAAAAGCGAAGGATACGACGGTGTGGAGCTACCGATCACCCGAGGAAATCCCGAGATTTTTGATGAACTCCGCCGTGTGCTCGCGGGCGAGGGGCTGCAATGCACGACGTTGACGAACCTCCGCGCGGACGCCAATCCAGTGAACGCCGATCCCCGTGTGCGGCAGCAGGCGGTGGACAACCTCAAGTGAGCCGTTGATGCCAGCGAACGGTTGGGAAGCAAGACGCTTTCCGGTCCGATCTACGTGGCTTCCGGGGAGTTCCCGGGCACCGGGCCGACCAACGACGAACTTGAACGGTCGGCCGAGGTCTTGCGCCAGGTCTGCCACTATGCCGCGGGCGCGCGAACGCTCCTGTGCATCGAATCCATGAATCGTTTCGAAACCTACCTAATCAACACGACCGCGGATGACCGCCGGCTTCGCTTACTACCGTGCCATCTTTCAGACGAAGGTGCAGAACCTGGAACATGCGAAAACGAAGCTTGCCATGCCTGTACTGGCCTTGGCTGGGGAAACCGGCGTCGGGCCAGCCATGCTCAAGACCATGCAAGGGGTGGCGACGGACGTGCGCGGCGTGGTGCTCAAGGGTTGCGGCCACTACCTGCCCGATGAGCAGCCGGAAGCACTCGCCGCCGAGATCCTGGCCTTTTTCGAGTACCAGCCTGCTACTCCTACCGCGAAAACCGTCTCGCTTTGATCGACGTTCTTTCTCAATCGATGCAAATTTTTTCCCTGCTGCTCACCTTCCTGGTGGGTGCCGCCCTCACTGTACAGGCAGGCATAAATTCTGGTCTGCGCGAACGCATGGGCCAACCGGTCTGTGCGGCTCTGGTTTCGTTGACGATCAGCGTTCTGGCGTTGCTCTGTGTCCAGGTCCTTGGTCGATTGCCCTGGCCGGGGATCTCGCGCCTCTCGGGAGTATCCTGGTGGATGTGGACCGGCGGCCTGCTAGGTGCCTACGGGGTGTTCATGCCGGTGATCTTGGCCCCGCGCCTGGGGGTGGCGGTACTCTTCGGATGGGTGGTCGCTGGCCAAATCCTCACCTCCTTGCTCGTGGACCGCTTCGGCTGGCTGGGCCTTCCGCAGCATCCCTTGACCCCGTCCCGATTGGCCGGTGCGGCCCTGCTCTTGGCGGGCGTGTGCCTGCTGGGACGCAAATAGCCGTTCGCCTAGCGCGCGTTTTACCCTTCATAGTGTATTTTAATGACAACGCCAACGATACCCACCAAACACCCCGTCGGCACGGCGCCGCAGGGCGTGCCCGGTGCGCGCAACTTCGACCACGCCGGCGTTGCCGTGCCCGATCTGGACGAGGCGGTGCGCTTCTTTACCGACGTGCTCGGTGCGGAACTTCTGTTCCGCGCAGGCCCCTACCAAACCATGGAGCAGAAAGTGGACGCCGATCCGGGCACCACGGTCCGGGTGGCTATGCTGCGTTTCGGGCCGAACGCAAACCTCGAACTGCTGGAGTTCGACGGTCCGCAGAAGGCAAAGCAGCCGCCACGCGTCAGCGACAACGGCGCCCATCATGTGGCAATCTGGGTGGAGAACGTCTGGCGCGCGGCCGACTACCTGCGCCAGCAGCCTGGAGTGACCATCCTCGGCGAGCCGGGCTCCACGCCGGCAGGCCCGGAGAGCGGGGTCACGTGGGTGTACGCCAAAGCCGATTGGGGTCTGTACATTGAATGCGTGCACCGTCCCGACCATTTGCCTTACGAGCAAGACACCCCGGCGCGCATCTACGGTCCGGCGTCCGCTTGGTCCGAACCGACCCGGTGAAACGCACGCCTCCCGGCAGAAAATTCCATTCTCAAACCATTAAACCCGCGATCTCTCGCGCACGCCGGTGCGTTGGGGGATCGCTCACCAAGAAAACCGATGTTCAAAAACTGGGAACTAGCACACACCGCCTACGCGGTCGATCGATTGGAGACCTGGATGCCGCGCTTCGAGCTGGCGTTCGGGGGCACCTGGACGACACCACTTGTGGTGGAAGCAAATTGGCGCACCACGCTCGACGGCACCGGCGCGGTCCGGCAGATCAAGGGCACCGCGCGCTGGCTGGTCGGGCCCAACCCGCCCATCGAGTTGTGGGAAGGGCCTCCCGGCTCGCCCTGGCACGTGCCGCCGGGCACCATGCGGCTGGATCACCTTGCCTATTGGGGCGAAGACATGGAGGCGCAGGCAACCCAGCTGGAGACGCTTGGCTACCACTTGGAACTGACGCCGGTGGTCGACGGCCACGACCTCGCCACCGACGGACCTTACCGCGGGTTCGCCAACTTCAAGAACGCGCACGGCGACCGGGTCGAGATCCAGCGCGCGGGCGATAAGCCAGCCGTGGCGCGCTGGCTGGCAGGCGGCGAGATGGAGCCGCACTACCCGACCCGCGACGCGGGCGCACAAAACGCCTGACATCCAAGCATCTCTTCTCCTCTATGAGCTTACTGCACCCTTTCCGAGACCGCGCCGACGGGCGCAAAGTCCGCTACGCCGTGGTGGGCGTGGGCTGGATCGCCCAGGAAGCGTTTCTGCTCGCCGTCGAGCACGCCGGCAACTCGGGGCGGCGTCAGAAAACGAAAAAATCGCACGCTGAGCT
>CAXTBX010000199.1:0-4187 GCA_964242205.1 uncultured Chthoniobacterales bacterium | reverse complement strand
CACCTGCCGGCACAGCCGCACCAGCAGGGACAGCCCGCCCGCCGGCGCTCAGCCTATGCAGGCGGGCGAGCAGCGTGAGCACGTCCGGTTCATCGAGGTGGTGGACGAACTGCGGGAACTCGGAGTCAACCCCTCGCTCAGCGTCGCGGGCGTGATCCTAACCAACTGCCAGCACCGCCGGCGAATTAACGATCAGGTTGAAGAAGAGGTGAAGCAGATCTTCCCAGTGCTCGGCCGCATCCGGGCCGAGGCAGATTTGATGTATGCGACGACCGATGGCACTATTTTGAGTCTGAAAAGATCACACGCCTTAGACGATTACCGGAGCGTCGTCGCGAAGCTGGAGGGGGTGTTGCATGGTGAGTAAGAAAGGGGAAGGGGTTCGCGGGGTGTTGGGCGATCTGGTATCCCGCCGCGAGCAGCCGCAACCGCCGGCCTCAGCGGTCAAACTCCCGCCGCAGACGGTGGACGCTAATGACGACCCCCTGCCGATCGCTACAGAGGCCACACACAATCACGTGGAAACGCCCCCGGCGGTAGTTGAGCGTTCGACGAAAAAAGCGATGGGCATCAAGGGACGTCCCCGCGTTAAGAAGGATAAGGACGCGACGCCGCAGGCCGAAAAGACGAAAGTTACTCTCTCGATTGAAACATCGTTACGCGATCAGTTCTACTTGCTCGCCCACGGCGAGATGATGCAACCCGGCGAATATGTCGAGCGAGCCTTGCGGCACTATATCAGGCACCACCCTAAACGCGGGTGAAATGACAAAACCATAAAGCCGTAATCCCGTAAATCTGGGTTTACGGGATTACGGCTTTATGGTGATCAGTCTCGTCCACGACTCTGAGATTTGCCATTGCCATGTTCCGACACGAAAGGCCTAGTTGAAACCGCCACCTCGCTCGGCGAGGGCAGGGGTGGCCTTGCGGCCACCTGGGACGGAAACATCGCTCCGTCGAGGTAAGCACCACCCAGATTGGCGAGCTGAAGGTTTGCCCCCCGAAAATCCGCCTGGGCGGCCTCGATACCTTGCAGCTTCGCCCCGTAGAGATTGGCGTTCTGGAAATTCGCTCCCTGCACGTTCGCCCCGCGAAAATCCGCGTTCCGCAACACGCTGCCGGTGAAGTTGGCCCCGGACAAGTTGGCCGCCCGCAAATCGGCGTTCTCCAGGTTCAGACCGGCCAGGTTGACGTTTCGCATGTCCGCTCCCCGCCAATCGACTCCCCGCGTTGGAGCGGTTCTCTCGGCCATGACACTTCTCCCGGTTGAAGGTGACGGGCCATCCGTGGCCGTAAAATCCTGAATTAGTAGCTCTGCCCGTGATCCTGGTCGAGTGTCTGGGTGTGTTGCGGTTGCGGCTGATAGGATTTCGTCTCGACCGCGATTTCCGAAGGGGAGGGCAAACGGGGTTCTGTTGATTGCCCGAAATTCGCCGGCGAGTGATCGGCCCGTGCCTGGGCGATTTCGCCCTGGGTCGGGTTCCAGATGCTCCCGCTTTCTTGTTGCTGGATCGAATCGGGAAATGCCTGGGTGGCCGCCCCCAGCTCGTCGATGCCCATGCGTCCGGCGGCGGCGATCGTGCCGTCTTTCATTACTTCCCGCATCGCCGAGGCGACGACTTTGCTGGCCTGCTCGAAAAACTGGTTTGCTTCGGTACCGGTTGCCATGACACTTCCTTCCAGGGAAAAACGCCATTGCACCGATGCGGCACGACCGCATCAGCGGTAAGGCGTTGGTGCGTACCCGCCGCCATACGGCCGGGTCCATCGTTGCGTCGAGGATGGCCGCCGTTGCGTGCTCGGGTATGAGCTGACGCCGTAACGGCCCGAGTTGAGACGAGCATTCCGTCGGTAGTTCGCGGAGAGTTGGTTCAGGCTGACAGGGGTGGGCAGGCTGGTCGCCACGCCGAAAACGACCGTGCACAAAGTCAGGACCGAGACAGCGGCAAGCCCTCCACCCAGTCCCAACCGACGCGACTTCCCGGTGCCCCCCCGTCGGAAACTGGGATGCTCGTAATACTTGATGAGCCGGGTCAGGACGACCGGATGGTGGTCGTGGAACAGTAGCGAGACGTCGTCGTCGAGGCCGAGGATTTCTTCCGGCTTGAGCAGCCGCCGGGCGGTGTCGCTGAAGGTCGTGGCCGAGCTGGTCGAGAAACTGCCGGGCTGCGGGCCTTGCGAGCCGCCGCCGGTCGGCCGCGACCGGGACGAAGTGTGATTGGTCGAGACGATCGATACCGTCGTCTCGCCGATTTGTTTGCTGATGGATTCCGCCGATTCGTACGAGCTGACGGCGAAGAACTGTTTGGTGCCGATGTTATCGAGGACGGTTTCCGCTTTGTCGCCGAACACCTCCTTCACCTGGTTCAGGGACTGGAAGGCGAACCAAATTTTGATTCCCATGCCGCGGTAGAGTGTGACCGCCCGCTCGATCGTCTCCGACTTTCCCAAATGGGCGGCCTCGTCCAGAACGAAAAGAACGCTGTTCTTCTCCCCGGTGCCGTCGGTCGAGAGCACCCGCATGATCGTGGAAATCCACATGCGTTGGAGCGGTGCCAGCGTGTCGACTTTGTGATGCCCGAGGCAGAGATACAGGCTCGCCTTGCCGGAGCGGAGCAGCCGGGGATCGAAGCTGCTGCTACCGACGCTCCGCTGGATCTGCGGTGAGTCGAGCCACTGGGTGAACCGCTGGCAGGTTGACAAAATCGACGAGAGCTCGCGATCGACATACCAGGTCAGCATGCCGCCGAGGCGGGCGATCGCCCCCTGGCAGGCATCGGTCTGCAGCTGCATGACGTGGATCGCGTTGGCGAAGGCGACGCGGGAGGCGACGAAGGCCCGGACGGTGTTGAGGTTGCGTTTAGTCGGATCGGCTTCGCAGCCGCAGACGAACGCGATGAATGCACAAATAACGAGTGACGCCGATTCGACGAAATGCGGCTCGGTCTCCTTGCCGGTCTTCACGACCATCTGTGCCGCCAGCTCGCGGCACTGATCGAGGAAATCGTCGCTGTTCTCGTCGATGAAATCCAATGGGTTGATTGTCGCCGACCCGCCGATCGGGCCGGCGATGCCGTCCGGGTCGAGGCGAAGCACCTTGTGACGAAACCTTCGCTTCCGGTGTTCGGAGGTGAGTTTCCAGAGTTCACCCTTGATGTCGACGACCACCACCGGAAGCCGGTAGCTCAGCAAGTTGGGGACGATCAACGCGACGCCTTTCCCGCCGCCGGTTTTGGCGAAGGTGGCAACATTTTGGAACTTCTTGATCCGAATGAGGCGATCGCCTTGCCAGTGCGAGCCGAAAAATGCCGCCAAGAACGCCCGGCAAGCGGCCTCTGAGCGTGTGAAGGGAGAAATCAGGCCCAGGGTGGCCGAGAACCTTCCCGGCCGCCCCAGCAGCCCGGCATCGCCGAAGACCAGGCCGCTGTCGCAGAGCATCGAGCCCCTCACCAGCGTGTTCCAGCCGCCGAACGACGCGGTGCCGTGGCTCCACGACGATCCGCCGGCCCGACGAAACGACCGCCACCGCCAGAGGGCGAGGACGACCAATGTCGGCACCGGATAGAGCTGAAAGACGTGGCAAACGCTCAATGCGACCAGCGATACCCCGACGATCAGCACGAGCCGACACAGCAACGCCCACGAACGGGCAATCATGCGAACTCCGATCTTGTGGCGAGAAGCCAAGGAGGGAAAGGCCCGGCCGACGCTGCTCGTCCGGCCGGGCAGGAAGGGGCCATCAACGGTGGCCGGTGGCGTGGCCAGCATGTGCGGCATGGCCGGGATGCACGGTAGCTCCCATATGGCCGGTCTGCCCCATCCCGCCGTGCATGCCGCTGAGGTGATCAGGGTGGACCCAGCCGCCAAAGCCGCCCATGTTCGCTGCGGCGAACGGCCCTTGGCCGTGCATCGCTTGGTTGTTGAAGTCGTGGATCGTCGGCCGATGCGGCGTTGGCGAGTGGGGTACGCTGCCGCCCGACCAACCGCCGCCGGTCGCATGATTCGACCGGGTGGCCGCGAAACTGCTCCCCACCGACCGCGAGTGGATTGTCGGGGTATGCGACGGCTTGGCGGCGGGTGGCGTCGGGTGAACGGGTTTGGCGACGACGATCGGCGGGAGATGCGGAGTGGGCAGCACCGGCACCGCCACCGGGCCGCCACCGGTCGGCATTTCGGATACGGGC
>CAXTBX010000198.1:0-4219 GCA_964242205.1 uncultured Chthoniobacterales bacterium | reverse complement strand
CCATTCATTTCCACCACGACCAGCCACCGCCGCACCCGCTCGATGCTCATCGGCGAACCGAAGCCGCCGCCGTTGCCGCGCACGTCGATGATGAGCGCCTGCTTATGGATCTGCGGGAAGTAGAGCTTCGTGAACTCGTTCAAACCCGCCTGACCCATGTCAGGAATGTGCAGGTAGCCTACTTTGCCGCCCGTCTTTTTCGAGACGTAATCGATGTTTTTCTTGACCCAGGCGAGGTAGTACAGCGGGGCCTCGTCGGCGGTGGGGACCACCGTGATCTCACGCGCGCCATCGTCGGTCGGCTTGGAGTTGACGCGCAACGTCACCTGCTTGCCCGCCGTGTCGATAAGCGCGTCGAATAGGTTAGTCAGCTTGCTCACGGGCACGCCGTTGATCGCCAGCAGGTAATCACCTGCGTTGACGTTGAGACCGGCTACGGTCAGAGGTGAGCGCGTCCGCTCGTCCCAGTTTTCACCGGGGAGGATGCGGTCGATGCGGTAGGCGCGCGTGGCCGGGTCGCGGGAAAATTCCGCCCCGAGCAGACCGAGCTTGATGCGCTTGAGTTCCGGGCGTTCGCCGCCGCCGACGTAAGCGTGGCCGTTGTTCAACTCGGAGATCAGTTCACCGATGAGGTACGTCAGGTCATTGCGGTGGTTCACGTAGGGTAGCAACGCGGCGTATTTGTCGTGCATCGCCTTCCAGTCCACGCCGTTCATGTTAGGCGCGTAGAAAAAATCGCGCATCTGCCGCCAGGATTCGTCGTAGATCTGCTTCCATTCGTCGTGCCGGTTCACGGAGACGCCGAGGCCGTCGAGCTTGAGTTTCTCCTTGGTGTCGAGCTTGTCCTTAGGCAGATCGACGAGGCTGTAATCCTTGTCGAGCTTGACGAGCATCTTCTTGCCGTCGCGAGTGATTTCGTAGTCGCTCACTTTACCGAGCACGGTTTCCTTGCGGTCCTTGAGGCTGTAGTACGCCAGGGTACGCTTCGCGCCGCCCGGACCTTCGTCCTCGTCATCGCCACCCGCGTCCGCCGTCGTCGTGCGGACATAGAAGACGCGGTCGTCCAGCACGCGGAAGTTGCCGTAGTTGCCGCTCGGGACGCTTAACGCGTCGACGCGGTCTTTCAGGCCGTCCTCGTCCACGGTGACGACCACGGGCTTTTTCGCGTCGTCTTTCTTGACGTCATCCTTTTTGGCCTCGTCTTTTTTGTCGTCCGGCTTCTTGTCGCCGTCGCCGACCTCGTCGCTGCGCGGTTTCAACGGGGATTCCGTCGCCTTGGCCAAAGCGACGAGGTAAACGCGCTCGAAATCGCGGTAAACTTCGGAAAATTCCGCTTCGCCAAAGAGCGGCTTGTAGTCGCGGCCCGACGAGATCACCAGGAACTTGCCATCGTCGCTGAACGCCGGGCTGTTTGACGCGTACCAGCCGTCCGTCACCTCGATTTTCTTGCCGCCACTCAGGCCGTAAAGCATGACCTTGGTCAGGGTCTTTTCCTCTTCACGTGACCAGGCAATCCACTGGCTATCCGGCGACCAGTCATATTGAGAGATGGGCGTGACGGCGTCGCGGTCCACCTCGGTCACGGCCTTGGTGCCGATATCCACGAAACGCAGGCGATCCAAACGGTCGCTCCAGAGAAGTTTCTTGCTGTCCGGCGACCAGAGCGGATGAAAGTAATAACTGTCGGCGTCCTTCGTAATCTGCTGCGGCTCGCCCTTGCCGTCCTGGCTGCGCACGTAGATTTCGTTCTCGCCGGTAGCATCGGAGATGTAGGCGATGAGCTTGCCGTCAGGCGACCAGGTGGCGTCGCGCTCGTGGGATTTGGACGAGTTATTGGAGAGATTGCGCGGCGTGCCATCCTTGGCTGGCACGGAGAAAAGTTCGCCGCGCGCCACAGCGACCACGCGCTTGCCGTCGGGCGAAGTGCTGACGCTCTCCAGAAATTTCTTGGCGTCCACGTAGGTGTCGCGCCCACTGGCGAAATCTTCTTTGATCGTGATGGGCACCGGCGTGGCCGCGCCGCCCACCAGCGGGTAACGCCAGACGTAGCCCGCCTGCTCGAAGACGATGGCGTCCTTGCCGATGCTCGGGTACTTGATGTCGAAATCCTTGAACGTGGTCAATTGCTTCGTCTCCTTCGAGGCGAGGTCGATGGAAAACAGGTTCATGCGGCCATCGCGGTCGGAGATGAAGTAAACCTTGTTGTCCGGCCCCCACATCGGGCAGATGTCCTGCGCCGGATTGTCGGTGAGGTTTTCGGTCTGGCCGGTTTTGAAATCGTAGATCCACACGTCGTCGGCCATGCCGCCCCGGTAGTGCTTCCAGGTGCGGAACTCGCGGAACACGCGGTTGTAGGCCATCTTCGAGTCGTCCGGCGAGAACGAGACGAAGCCGCCGCGCGGCACGGGGAGTTGCTGGGCCAGTTCGGCGTCGCCGCCCACGGTATAAAGCTGGCCGATGAAGTCGTTGAACGATTTCATGCGCGAGCGGAACACGACC
This sequence comes from uncultured Chthoniobacterales bacterium, assembly GCA_964242205.1. Taxonomy (GTDB): domain Bacteria; phylum Verrucomicrobiota; class Verrucomicrobiia; order Chthoniobacterales; family SZAS-18; genus CAHJWO01. The sequence goes on along the minus strand of CAXTBX010000198.1, from coordinate 1,720 downwards.
AGCGGCTTGGTGTTCTGCCACGTCATGACGAGGTTGTTCGGCCCCATACGGTCGCTGATGTCGTCGCGGCCCAAGGTGGCTGTGGTGGTCAACCGCTTGGGCGTGCCGCCGTCGGCGGGCATGGTGTAGACCTCGGTGTTGCCATCGTATTGACCCGTGAAAGCGAGGGTCGCGCCGTCTGGAGAAAAGCGCGGGAACGAGTTATAACCCGGTCCGCTGGTCAAACGGCGGGCGGTGCCACCGGCCTTGTCCACGATGTAAAGCTCACCCGCATAGTCGAAGACGATCTGCGAGCCGTTGGTCGTCGGGAAACGCAGCAGCCGGGTGGTGTCGGGGAGATTCTGGGCGTGGAGCGCGCCCACGGCGGCACCGAGTGAAGCCGCCGCGAGCAGCAGGCCGCGCACGGCAGACAAACGAAGTTTCAGGGTAAACATCAGGTTCAATTTAGACCGCACAGGTTGGTTGCAACCGAAATCGTCGCCCTAGGAGAGCTTAGATTTGTCGGGTTGCAGCCTCATTGCAAGCCCTGTGCCAAGAATCACATTGTATCTTAAAGTATTCAATAACAAAGGGATATGCCGTAAACTTTCATGCAAGCAATCGTCGGCGCATCCCGCCGCTGGGATGCTATCGTCCCAAGTTCGGAACGCCGTCGACGCTCCGCTTGTGAAAGGGTCTAGCCGAAGCACCCGAATCCTGCCAACATCCCGCCCCAATGGCCACGACGCTCTCCCAACCGCCGCCTCCGACCCCGGCTCAAGCCCACGAGCCGTTCATCGCGCCCGAGACCAAGATGTCCGAGTTCACCTGGCGCGCCGTGCTCATGGGCACCGTGCTGGGCATGGTGTTCGGCGCCTCGTCGCTGTACCTGACGCTCAAGGTCGGCCTGACGGTCAGCGCCTCGATCCCGGTGGCTGTCATCTCGCTGACGATCTTCCGTGGCATGTCGCGGCTTTTCGGCGGCGTGCGCGATGCCACCATCTTGGAGCACAACATCACGCAAACCGCCGGTTCGGCGGGCGAATCCATCGCGTTCGGCGTCGGTGTGACGATGCCCGCCATCCTGATCCTCGGTTTCGACCTAGAAGTCACCCGCGTCGCGCTGGTGGCGGTGCTCGGCGGGCTACTGGGCATCCTGATGATGATCCCGCTGCGGCGCGCCTTGATCGTCAAAGAACACGAAACTCTGAAATACCCCGAGGGGACGGCGTGCGCGGCGGTGTTGAAAGCCGGTGCCTCGCCGGAGGACCGTGCCGCCGCCTCGCCGAGCGCGAAGGCAGAGATCGCCGCCGCCCAGGCTGCCGGGCTGGGGGAATCACCCGGCGCGGCGACCATTTTCGCCGGGTTCGGCATCGGGCTGCTCTACAAGGCGGCCTACGCCGCGTTCCGGTTGTGGAAGGACGTACCGGAAAAAATCTTCGGCGCGCCGCTGAAGGCGGGGTCGGTGTCGGTGGATATTTCGCCGGAACTGATGGGTGTCGGTTACATCATCGGGCCGCGCATCGCCTCGATCATGTGTGCGGGCGGCGTGCTGGCGTACCTGGTGCTCATCCCAGCGATCAAGTTCTTCGGCGAAGGCCTCGCCGGGCCGTTGCCGCCGGGCACCGTGCCCATCAGCGAGATGGGGCCGGACGACATCCGTTATTTCTACGTGCTCTACATCGGCGCGGGCGCGGTGATCGCGGGCGGCTTGATCGCCTTGGGCCGCTCGCTGCCGACG
>CAXTBX010000197.1:0-4278 GCA_964242205.1 uncultured Chthoniobacterales bacterium | reverse complement strand
TGGTGGGTATCAATAGTTCCCTGCCCTTCGTGGATGGTGGTGACCTCCGCAAACCGGAGTTCGCGCCTTACTCGAAGGACGGCAAGGGCTGGGTGATCGAAGGCCATGGCGTCGATCCCGACATCGTCGTGGACAACGATCCCGCTAAGGAGTTCCACGGCGAGGATCAACAGCTCGACAAGGGCATTGAGGTCATCCTGGAAGAGTTGAAGATCAAGGGCAAGGAACTGTCGCCCATCCCGCAGTTCCCGGACCGCAGCGTGAAGTAACACGCACGATCAGCAACTAGAAAAAAGGGCGGCTCGCAAGAGTCGCCTTTTTTGCGTTCGCCGGGCGAGGGAGCGGGCTACCGCTCCACGCCCGCAGGCACCGCGGCTACCGGCGCGGCATTCTCCGCGCCCTCCACCAGTGACAGCACATTCCGCGTCGCTTCCAGGCCTTCTTTCGTAAACACGATCCGCTTCCCGGTCACGACGCCCCCACGGCTTTCGTAATAAGCCTTCAGCGTGTCGTCGTATTCCTTCCCATCGGGCTGCTTATTCAGGGAAATCAGCAGCCGCCCCTCCGGCAACAGCCGGTCCGCCATGTCGTTGATGAAAAAATGCCACTGGCGCGGCCCCCAGTACGGATGCCGGGGCGGAAAGTTGAAGCAGATCATGAACGCGGTGATCAAGTCGAACTTTCGTCCGAAGTCCGGCAGCTTGACGAACGCCCGGATGCGCCAGGTCACGCGTTCCAACCGGAACAGCCGGATCATCTCGTTGAGCACCACGTCCTTATCCAGGTCCAGACCCAGCACGCGCGCCCCCAACGTCCGGCATACCACCAGGAAAAACCCGCCGCCGCAACCGAGGTCGAGCACGCTGCGCGGTGGCTTTTCGATCAATCCCAACTCCTTCGCATAGCGAATGTTGAGCGTGAGCCACTTGTTCGCGTCTAAATACTTGGTCCAGAACACGTCGTCCATGTTCTCCCGGGCGCTGAGTTCCTGCACCTTGGCCAGTTCGACGGGCGCGATGGGCTTCAACAAATTCTCCACGGTCAGCGATTGCCGCCGGGCAACGATACGTTGCTGCTCGCGGCGTTCCCGCCAGCCGAGCGTCTTGCCTTGGTCGCTGGTGCGGCCCGCGTCCTTGCCCTCGCAGTCCCGCGAGTATGTCCGCCATTGAAACGCCTTTTGAATTTTGTGAATCAGAGTCATGCGCGTACGGTTTCTCTCCGTTCGCCGGGGCGGAAATGCAAGGCAAATCCGTGGTGCCCCGCCACCGCTGCCACCAGGAAATCTGTCTTTCCCTGCCCTCTCGCCTTGCCACCCCGTCCAAACGCGGCTTCTGTCTGGCAGGGATGCTGCTGACCCGGTGGTACTGCCGCCTCCGCCGCCAACATGACCATTTGCTTCGCCGACATCCTCGCTGACGCGCCCATCGCGCCTGACCTCGCCGCCGCCAGCGGAGAAGAGGCGATCCGTGCCGTGGCAGCCCTCCTCCGGGGGCATCCGGCGGTGGATGATGTGGAAACGCTTACTCGGCTCGTGCTCGAACGCGAAAAACTTAGCCCGACAGCGATGGGCCACGGCATCGCCTTTCCCCATGCGCGCACCGACGGCGTGCGCGAGATCGTGGTCGCCATTGGCCGCAGCCGGGCGGGTGTGCCGTTCCAGGGTGCCGATGGCCCCGTGCATTTCTTGTTTCTGATCGGCACGCCGCCCAACAAGGTGCCGCAGTACCTCGCGCTCGTCGGTCGGCTCGTCCGACTGCTGAAAACCAACGGTCTGCGAACGAAACTCCTGGAGGCTGCCACCGCCGACGACCTGCGCGCGGCCCTTGGCGCGGGCTGAACGCACGATGGACGCACCCCAGGGAACCCGTACCGGCAGTTGGCTCCTGCCGCTGCTGAAACTGCGCATCTGGCTCTCGGAAGTCGCCCATCACAACGAAACGCAAATCACCCTATTCTGGGCGGGCATCATCGGTTTCCTCGGCGGCGCATCGTCCGTGGTATTTCGTAAACTGACGGAAGGCCTGCTCTTCCTCTTCACCCACCGGCACGGCGGCCACGTCGAATCCTTCGCACAACTCCCCTCCTGGCAACGCCTCGTCGTTCCCACGGCGGGCGGCTTCCTGGCGGGCCTCACGATTTTTCTCGGCGCGCGCCTCGACCGCAAAAAAAGCAGCACGGATTACATGGAAGCCATCGTGCTCGGCCAAGGTCAGATCCCGGCACGCTCCAGTTTCGTGAAGATCGTCTCGGCGGCGTTTTCGATTTCGTCCGGCGGTAGCATCGGGCGCGAAGGCCCCCTGGTGCAATTGGCGGCGGTGTTGTCGTCGTTGGTGGGACGGTGGATGAAACTTTCCACGACCCAGCTCCGCCTGCTGGTGGCGTGCGGCGCGGCGGGCGGCATCGCCTCGGCCTACAACGCGCCCATCGGCGGCGCGTTGTTCGTGGCGGAGATTATCCTGGGCACGCTGGCCATGGAATCCTTTGGCCCACTCGTGTTCGCGTCGGTTGTGGCCACGCTAACGGTGCGCCAGTTCCTCGGCAGCGATCCGCTCTACGAGATCAGCATTCCCATCGTCAAACTGGCCTCCAACTGGGAGATCATCCCCCATGTCCTGCTGGGCGTCGTCTCGGGTCTTGCTGCGCCTTGGTTTCTGCGCGGGCTACGCGCCAGCGAGCGCCTGTTCAACGCCACCCGGCTGCCGCCCTACGCGCGCTTGGCACTCGGCGGTCTGATCGTCGGCGCGCTGGCGGTCTGGTATCCACAGGTCTGTGGCAACGGCTACAGCGTCATCAACCAGCTTCTCCACGGCGAATCCCTGCTCTGGACCACCGTTTTGGCCGTGCTGGTCTTCAAGCTGCTCGCCACGGCGGCCACCTTCGGCTCCGGCGCGGTCGGCGGCGTTTTCACGCCCACGCTCTTTGCCGGGGCGAGCATGGGCTACCTGTACGGCGTCCTGGTCCGGGCCGTCTGGCCGGGCACGCCGCCGGTGGCGGACGTGTTCATCCTCGTCGGCATGGGCGCGCTGCTCGCCGGGACGACCCACGCGCCGATCATGGCCATCATCATGCTCTTCGAGATGACGCTCGACTACGGGATCATCCTGCCGCTGATGCTCGCTTGCGTGGTCGCCCATTACACCGCCAACGCCATCGAACCGGCGTCGATCTACAGCGAATCGCTCAAGCGCAAGGGCGCGGCTTTCATGCGACAGCAGTTGACGGGGCTCAAGGTGGCCGACCTCATGAAAAAAGATCCGGTCACCGTCCCGGAAATCTCTACCTTCAACCAGATCGCGGAAAACTTCCTCACGAACCGGTTTAACTACCTCTACGTGGTGGGCGATGGGAAGAAGTTCAAAGGGGCCATCTCTCTCCACGACGTGAAGAACTATCTCAACGAGCCCGAACTGGCGAGCATCGTCATTGCGCGCGACATCGTGCGCGATGAGTTCCCGACGGTGTCGGTGGACGAATCGCTCAGCGATGCGCTGGGCGTTTTTTCGCGGCACGATGGCGAGCGGCTGCCCGTGACGAGCAACTTCGAGGACCGCACGCTCGTCGGCAGCATCTCCAAGACCGACGTGCTGCTGGCGCTGTCGGAGCAGTCCAAGCCGCTCAGTTCCACGCACGAGGCCGCGGTCCAGGGCGAAGCGGTGGAGGTCAAGGGCGAGGTGTAAGCTCAGGTAGATACAGCCATTTCCGGCTTCTTCTCAGGAGGTGGATGGCGACCTCCGGGCGCCATGGCGAAACCAAACGGCCCAGCCGCTTGACCGCAAGACGCCCCAGTTCACTGAAAACGTCTGTGCGAAAGCCTCACTCTGGTTTATCTACGAAACATCATGCCCGCCGACCCCTTCGCCACGCCCCTGCAACCCCTGGCGAAACGCATCGGTCAGCGCCTGCGCGCCCGAGGCGTGAAGCTAACCCTCGGCGGCGAGCCGACCTACGTCCCCGACCAACCCGACGGCGCGGAATGGAACGTCGCCGCTGTCGGCCCGACCAAGCTGGGCTACGCCTACAAGCTCGCCGCGCAACTGATCGAGCGATATCTCCCCGGTGCGGTCACGGTTTTTTCGCCCGGCAAACGCTATCCCGGGGAACTCAACCCGCGCTGGGTGGTTAACCTACTCGCCAACCGCGACGGCACGTCCATCGCGCCGCCCCCCGCGTCCGGCGGCGGCGCAACCTCTTCCCCCGCCCAGCTCCTGGACGCCCTTCGTGCCGGAGTTTCGCGCAGTCTGCGCGTCAAGGACGCAAACTGGCTCCCCGCCCGCGACC
>CAXTBX010000196.1:0-4646 GCA_964242205.1 uncultured Chthoniobacterales bacterium | reverse complement strand
TCGCGCCCTCCGCATGTCTTAACGTGCTTTATAATCCGTTTTCTACGTCGTCCCCGTCCGCAGGCACGAGTTCCACGGCCGCGCGCAGAGCGGCGCGGTTGTAAGAGCCCTGACGCAGACTGCCGGCGAAACCGAGGATGTGAATGGGATGGTTCATGGGTGCTTCATTTGGTGGTGACAAACGGCACGGTTACCGCGACCAAGAAAAAACCGCGAACCTGGATGCCCTTGGTACTCAAAGCGGGACGTGCGTCAGTGTCCGTCCAGGTTGCCTTGGCGGCTAGCTTCAAAAAGGAACCAGTTGCGGCGTTCGGTTTCGTCAATCCAGACTTCGAGCAGGCTCGCCGTAGCGACGTCGCCGTGATCTTCGCAGACCGTGTGGGCCGCACGCATCCGCATGGCCAGATCGCGGTTGTCATCGCGCAATTCGGCGAGCATGGTGCCCGGTTCCACGTAATCCGCGTCGTTGTCCAAGACGCGCTGTTGGCGAGAGATTTCGCCGATGGAGTGCAGGGTCTTGCGGCCGAGCTTGCGCACGCGTTCAGCCATCGGGTCCGTCATGGCGAAAATCTGGCCGCCCTGCGCGTCGAGCAAGAGGTGATAGTCGCGGAAATGCGGTCCGCTCATGTGCCAATGGAAATTTTTAGTCTTCAGGTACAGTGCGAAGGTATCCGCCAGGAGGCCGTTCACGGCCGCGGCGATGTCTCTGGTGCCGTCTTCCGATAAATCGGTTCGAGGGCTGAGACGTTCACGCACGTGGGTCTGCTGCGCACGTTCGGCTTTCGCAGGTTGGTTCGAAGGAGCTTTATTGGTGGGTTCTAAGGTCGCACGGGTCATAGGATGGTTTGGATGTGAGTTGGAGTCGGAGCAAAAGGTTCTTTGGCGACGGCCCGAGTGGCCGCAGCTTCTCTGTCGTCCAGCCATTCACTTCGGGGTTTCAAAGCCAACCGGCCTTACAGAAGACCGAGGTTCCTGGCAAAATCTGGAACAACCTGTCCGCGTCGACCCCGTTCGGGTGTGCGTGGGGCAACGATACTTACAAATAACCTCAGTAGATGACGCGACCGGTATCACCATCTCAATGCGCCTCGCCCAGCCATCCTTTTAGATCCAGCGGTTCGGTGACCATGGGAGTTGTCCGCCCCGGGTGCGCGGCCATTGTTCCCGGGGCTGGTCCCAGCAAAGCTCGACGCCGTTGCTGTCGGGATCACGCGTACAGGCCAGCATGGCTTCCCCGTCGTGCGTGAGGTGAATCGACGAAGAACGCCGTTCGACGAGCAACCGGCCGATGGCTTCCTCCGGTCGGTGGCCCGGGTGAAGCTGCGTGTTTGCGCCACGGCGGCAAAGCGCGCAGCCGTGCGGACTCAAGAAAATCCGGATCCAATGCAAACGATTCTGAAATTAAAACAAACAGGGAAGCCAGTTCCGTCGTTTCAGGAAATCAACGGCCGTTGTCCTGACTCTGTATGATTGCCGGGCGGTGGTGGCCAGGCCATCAAATTCGTCAGAACAAGGCGCGTAATCCTGCAAACCATCCATCACGCGGGATCGCACAAAGAAGCACGAACCTATCTTTCGGTAAACGCACCGCCTGCCTGCCCTTGAGCCTCCTTCGTCTCATTGGCAGCACCGGACAACCAAACTTTTCTCCTGATGCCAAACCTTTCTCTTACCTTACCGGGCCAGCTGCTGGATTCGCTCCAACAGGCGGCGCAGCAACGCGGCGTTCCTCTCGACAGTCTGGCCGGCGCGATTCTCGGTGACTGGTCGCAAGGCGCGCGTCACCGGCTGTTCCAGATCGCGACCTCCGTCGCCTTGATTGAGGGAGCGTTCCAGGAGGGGATCTCCTCGCATGTCCTGACCGGCCACGGTGATTTCGGACTCGGCACTTTCCCGAATCTGGACGGGGAGATGGCGATTCTGGACGGAGTGATCTACCAGATTCGCGGCGACGGCGCGGTGCTGGCCCGGACCGACGATTTCCCGGTGCCCTTCGCCGCCGTCTCGCACTTCGAGCCGGAGCAGACGTTCGAAGCGAAAGACATCTCCGCCCTGGACGATCTGAAACGAGCGTGCGATCCGCACCGTGAATCTGAAAACCTGTTCTACGCGATCCGCGTCGACGGCATTTTCCAGACGGTGCATGCCCGCGCCGTTTGCGCCGTCGGCCCCGATGCGAAGGGTGGCCTGGCGGCTGCCGCCAAGAACGCGGCGGAATTCCACTTCCGCGACGTGGAGGGAACCCTGGTGTGCCTCTGGTCGCCCGTGTACTCCAAGTCGTTCAACATTCCCGGCTACCACTGCCACTTCCTTTCGCGCGACCGCACCCAGGGCGGCCACGTCATGGACTGCTCCGCGCGTTCGTTGCAAGTCGGCGTGCAGACTCTCTGCGATTACGACGTGCAGCTGCCCGAACGGGGCGCGTTCCTGACGGCCGATCTGACAAAAGACCCCTCCAAAGTGTTGGGCAAGGCGGAGTGATTCCACCGCACGAAAACAAAACATATGAGCGATACTTCTAAAGATACGAAACCACCCGGATCGCTGACGGGTGCCCAGGTAGTGGTCAGGATGCTCGAAGAGCACGGGGTGACCCACGTCTTCGGCGTCCCCGGGGCCAAGATCGACAAGATCTTTGATACCCTGGTCGATTCCAAGATCGAAACCGTGGTCTGCCGCCACGAACAAAACGCCGCCTTCATCGCGGGAGCCATCGGCCGCATGACCGGCAAAGCCGGGATTGCCATCGCCACCTCGGGGCCGGGCATCTCGAATCTGATCACGGGACTGGCGACCGCCAACACCGAAGCCGACCCGATGGTGGCCATCGGCGGTTCGGTGGCGGTCGCCGACCGGCTCAAGCCGCTCCACCAGACGCTCGATTCCGTGAACGTTTGCAAATCAGTCACCAAGTACGCGGCAGAGATCGATTCCCCGAACGCGACGGCGGAGGTGATGGCCGCCGCCTTCCGCGCCGCCGAGTCGGGCCGGCCCGGCGCGGCCTTCGTGAGCCTGCCGATAGACGTGGCCATGGGCGAGGCCAAGTGCCAGCCGATGTCCCTCCGGGAAACCCGGCTCGGCGGCGCCCATCCGGAAGCCATCCGGGAGGCCGCCCGTTTGATCAACCAGGCAGCCACTCCCGTGGTGCTGCTGGGGATGCTGGCGAGCAAGGTGAACTACGCGCAAGCCGTGCGCACGTTGCTGACCGACGCGCCGCTGCCGGTGGTGGGTACCTTCCAGGCCGCCGGGGCCGTCTCCGAGAACCTCTACCGCTACTACGGCGGGCGGGTCGGCCAGATCGCCAACCAACCCGCCGACGTGTTGCTGGCGGCGGCGGATGTGGTCATCACGATCGGCTATGACGCCGTGGAATACTGGCCGCAGCTCTGGAACCACGGCCGGGATCGTCCCGTGATCCACGTCGATGTCGTGCCCGCGGACTACGACAACGACTACCAGCCCACGGTCGAATTGATCGGAGACATCCAGGAAACGCTCAGCGCGCTCGCGTCGCAGTTGGACAAAAAGCCGCTGCCCGCCAAGAGCGCCGACCTGCTCCAGCGCATCATCGAAGAGCGCGAGCAGATGATCCGGCAGGCGAAGGAAGCGGCGGGTGTGCCCGTCGAGCCGCATCGGCTGGTGGTGGAAATCCAGGATTTCATCACCCCGGACGTGACGGTCTGTTCGGACATGGGTTCCTTCAGCCTGTACCTGTCCCGTTACCTGCACAGCTTCCGGGCGCGGCAGTTCCTGATTTCCAACGGCCAGCAGACCCTCGGGATCGCCCTGCCCTGGGCCATCGCGGCGACGATCGTGCGTCCGCACGAAAAGGTGCTTTCCATCTCGGGGGACGGCGGGTTCCTGTTTTCCGCGAACGAATTGGAGACGGCCGTGCGACTGAAGTCCAACCTGGTCCACATGATCTGGATCGACGGATCCTACGACATGGTGGCCACCCAAGAGCGTGCCAAGTACCATCGGGCTTCCGGGACCGACTTCGGGCCGGTGGACCCGGTCAAGTACGCGGAAGCCTTCGGGGCGACGGGCCTGCGGATCGAACGGCCCGACCAGATCGCTTCCACGTTGCGCACCGCCTTCGACACCGCGGGTCCCGTACTGGTCGGCGTGCACGTGGATTACAGCAAAAACAGCGAACTCTTCGCTCAGGTGAACGATGCGAACATCCTGTAGAATATTCAACAGCCGGATTTCGCCCTGACTCCTGCCTGCGTCGCCTGCACGGCGACGCAGGCCACCGTAGTACACGATGCCCTCGACGGACGCACCACGGGACAGGTCGCCCACCGGACGGCGCAGACCCTGGAGCACCGGGCCGATGCAGACGATGCCCGCGCTTTGGATGCCGTTCGTGACTGCGGCGTCGAGGTCGGCGTCGGCGAGCACGATGAACGGATCGGACCCCCGAGTTCCAGGAGCGACTTCTTGATCGCCTTGCCGGCCAGGGAAGCGACGCCCGCGCCCGCGCCCACGCTGCCGGTCAGGGTGACGGCCGCGATGCGGGGATCTCCTGCTGGTCTTCGCCGTCAGCGCGCTGGCGGGAGCGTTCCTGAGCGTGCACTTTCAAACGGCGGGGTTGGCAGCCATCGTCGTGCCCTGGAGCATGGCTCTGTTCCTGGCGTGCTTCG
>CAXTBX010000195.1:0-4721 GCA_964242205.1 uncultured Chthoniobacterales bacterium | reverse complement strand
GCCATGAACCACACGACAACGACCTTCGTCAAGAACTAACGGAGTAGTACTAAGTCCTCTTCGGTCACTTTCTCGATGGGCGCATGGTGCGAGGTGCCCGCGTTGTTGACGAGGTAGTCGAGCCGGTCGGCTCCCATCCCCGCCAGCGTCCGCCGCACTTCCTGCAGGAAGGCGTCGAAGGTGCTGGTCTTGCCCGTGTCCAAGGGCAAGGCGACGGCCGTGCCGCCGGATGCGCTAACCTCGGCCACGACCTTGTCGGCCTCCGCGCGATTGGAATGGTAAGTGAAGATCGAGCACACGCCGCGCGCGGCGAGATTGAGCACGGTGTTGCGGCCCAGGCCGCGGCTGCCGCCGGTGACGAGGGCGATCTTGGTAGAATGAGGAATGGAGTCTTGCGTTGGCATGGACCAAGATAATCGGTTCCACAACCCGTTTGAATCCCCGAATGTCCCGACTTCTTGCCTATTTCTGCTTGGCAGCCCATGTTGCCTGACCTGGGAGAAAAAAGTGTCCGCCCCGTCAGAAACTTTGCTGCAAGCCGTCCGGCGCTACGCGGGTGCGCAAGGTGGTTCCGGCCCGTTCGAGACGGTCGTTCCGGGCCTGATCGTCCTGCGCGCGGACCGTCCCCGGCGCCCGGCGCACCTGCTCTTCAAACCCGCGCTCTGTGTCGTGCTGCAAGGAGCCAAGTGGACGACGTTCGGCGACCAACGCCTGGACTACGCGGCCGGGCAGGCACTCGTCGTCAGCCTGGAGATGCCCTCGCACGGCCGGGTCGTCGAGGCGTCCCCGGCCAAGCCGTTCCTGGGCCTGGTCATCGAGTTGGACCCGGCCACGATGCGCGAGGTCTTGGGGAGCCTGGACCATCCGTTGCCACCGGGTGGCGGGGCAGGCAGCCGCAGTGCGTTTGTCACCGGCTTCGACGGTCCCGTGGCGGAGTGCGTCCGCAGGCTGGTGGGTTTGTTGGACGTGCCGGGGGCCGTCCCGGCGCTTCACCCGGCCATCATGCGCGAGTTGTGCTACTGGCTGCTGGCGAGCCCGCACGGCGGCGACATCGCCCGCCTCGTGCTGGGCAACGATCACGACCGGCGCGTGCTCGCCGCGATCCGAGCATTACGTATCCGCTTTGCCGAGCCGGTGCGCGTCGCAGAACTGGCGCGGGTCGCCCACCTGAGCGCCTCGGCGTTCCACCGCCAGTTCAAGGCGTTGACCGCGATGACGCCGTTGCAGTACCAGAAGCGGTTGCGCCTGCTCGAAGCGCGTAACGTCCTGTTGGCTGGCGCGGCGAGTGCGGAGACGGCCGCCTACCGGGTCGGCTACGCCAGCGCCTCGCAGTTTAGCCGGGAGTACACCCGCCTGTTCGGCGCGCCGCCACGACGCGACATAGACCGGTCACACGCGTCGTTGCCCTCTCCGCCGACGGCGCAGGAACCTCCGGCCGACCGCCTCCCGGCGCTGAGGCATCCAAGCCCGGCTGGGTAGCTTTGAGCCGGTCTTTCATCCACAAGTTCCGGCCCGATCAGCCACAATGCCGTCAGGTAATTCATTCGTCGGTGGAAGTTAGCTCGTAGTGCTAATCTAGCTGGGCAGACGTTCGGCAAAGGTGCGGCGCTCGCAAGCGGGGTTGTGGCAGCGAAAACGACGCACGCGCAAGGCGACCTGAACGGGGACGACCGAGCAGGGGCAGGTCGGCGGGATGACGCAGGTAGCTGCCGTGGCCCGCCTCGCTCCACGCCCCACAAGCCGGGCAACGGGCACCACCGCGCACGCCCTACGCCTCCAGTTGCAAACCCAATGGGTCAACTGGGTGGATGCGTTCGACGCGACAGCCGGGCAGCAGCTGAAAAGCGTTCATCCCCTACCATCCCCGCTTCCACACAAAGTGCGGAAGAACCTCAGAACCGGAGCAAGATCAGTCAGCCGTTTTCTCGGGTTCACCTCTTGCATGGCCAGCCTCCACCGCTGAGTTTGGCTTCGTTAGACCAGCAGAGAACAACGACCATGCAGATCTATTACCTCGAAATTGTGACCGATGAGGTCGATGCGGTTTGTGCCGCGTACGAGGCCGCCAACGGAGTGCAGTTCGGTACGCTGGACTCCCGGCTCGGCAACGCGCGGACCGCCAAAATGCCGGGAGGTGGATTGGTGGGGGTGCGGGCACCCCTGCGCGAGACCGAAATGCCGGTGGTGCGACCCTATTGGTTGGTGGACGACATCGAAGCAGCTGTCGCCGTGGTAGCAAAGGCCGGCGGCGAGATCGCGCTTCCGCCGATGTCACTCTCCGGGCATGGCACTTGCGCCATCTACCTCCAGGGCGGCGTTGACCACGGTTTGTGGCAGCGGTAGACCGAGTCTCACGGCAGTCGAGAGCAGCGTGGTGCCAACGCCATCGGAAAGAATCTGCGGAGCGCCTATGCCGGAATTACCGAGCGTGCTAAAAGCGTGCATCATCCCGAAAACGGTGCCGAGCAGGCCGTAGGCAGGAGTCAGCGTGAGCAAAACGCCGGGGACGGTGCCTGCACGGGCGAGTCGGCGCTGCCTAGTCATGAGGCGGGGTGACAGAGCGAGGTTGCTACGGCCCCGCCGTCGCCCGGAGCGGCAGGATCGGCACGGCGTTCGCCGCCGCCCAGCTGCGCGCCGCCGGCGGGTCGCGCCGCACCCAGCGAGATAACACGTCCTGCACCTGCCCGGCGCGAATCTCCGGGTCGCCCACCGTCGCCGCCCAGGCCAGCGCCCGCTCGGGTTCGACCGGCTCGACCTTGGGCAGGTACGCGCCGACCGCCTCGTCGTGGTCGCGCCCCGGCGGCAGCGTGCCCAGCCACGTCCCGGCGGCGGGGGGATCGTTGTCGGCCCAGTCGTTGATGATCTCGCGCCAAATACGCACGCGGGTTTCGCCACCCCCGCCCGGCAGCGTGGCTGCCCAGCGCGCGGCCTCGGGTGCGTCGGCCAGCGCCCAGACGGTCGCCACCTGGTAGAGCGCCGCCCCACGCGCCCCGCCGCCAGGCGGCAGCCCCGCCGCCCACTGCGCGGCGGCGGCAGGATCGGCTTGCGCCCATTGCCGCGCCACGGCTCCCGCCAGCTCGACCGGAGGACGATTGTTCGCCCCGCCAAAGAGCGCCTGGCGCAACGCCGTGCCCGCCTGCGCGGGATCAGCCTCCGTCCAGCCCTCCCAGACACCTTGGAGCGCGGGCAAATAACGCGGATCGTTCACCGGCAGGGCGCTCGCCCAGGCCAGCGCCGCATTCGGGTTCGTCTGACCCCAGGCGTGGCTGGCGAGGGTGAGTGACCGGGCCACCGGCCCACGGTCGAGGGGCCGGGCGGCGACGAAGCGGGTTGCGGCCTCGGGATCGAACGTGGACCACTGGGTGATGGCGCGCACCAGCGGCGCGCTGGCGGCGGCGGGGGTGAGGAAACGGGTCCCGTCGCCCGCCAGCCAGTTCGCGGCGGCGTCGGCGTGGCTGGCGGTCCAGGCTTCCGCGAGTTGCCGCGCCAGCGTGGCGCGCAGGGTGCCCTCGCGCACGCCGTCGAGCAGGCCGACGGCGAGGTCGGGCCGGGTCACGGCGAGGTAGCCGACGATGCCGCTGAGCGCGCCGTTGCGGTCGCTGGCGGCGGGCCGGACGAGGAGCGCTTGGCCAATCTGCACGCATTCCTCGGGTGTGACGTTTTCCAGCAGGCGGCGGCAACGTTCGCCGTCGCCCGCGACGGCCAGCAGCGCGGCGAGGCGCTGGTCGCCGGTGGCACGCCGGGGGAGCTTACCTACGGCGGGATCAGGATCTTCCTTGTTGGAAACCCCGGTGGGCGCGGCCCCGGATTCCAGGCGGGCGAGGCGGTCGTTTTGGACGCGTTGCGTGTGCCAGAAGTTCCAGCCAAGCAGGCCGTTGAGCGCCAGTGAGACGAACACCGCGACGGTCAGCAGCGCGGTCAGGCCACCACCGTCCTCGGGCCGTGGCGTTGCCGGGGGTGAGGGAGGCGGCGCGGGTGGTGGCGCGAGGGGTGGAACGGGGGCCAGAGGCACGGGTTCAAGCTAATAAAATCCTCCCCGCAGGACAAGCGCATTCGAGTGGCGCTACGCCGGAGACGCGTGGCGGCCCGCAACACACTTACAACTGCGAGCGTACCAACTCGAACACGAACGTGTTGTCCACGAACCCGCGCAGTTTTTCGCTGCCCGGGCCGAATCCGGCGGCCACGGCGTCATCGGCCACGTTGGCGGCATACGGCGCGTAAAACGCCGCCGGGGCGGCGGGCACCGGCGCGGGGTTCGCGTTCGGTGCGGGGGCTTGCGGCCCCGCCGGCCCCGTCGCCCACGTCAGCGAGGGCAACCCCATGGCATTCATGCCCAGCAGCGCCACGCCGTGGTCCTGCCGCAGCGGATAACCGTTGAGCGCCATGCCGCCCGTCGTCTCGCCGCCCGCCACCAGCACCAGCGTCTTGTCACCCGCGTACTGGAGCGCCAGTTCCACCGCGCGGTCGAGTTCCAACGTTTCCTGCAAGGCGTGTTCGGCGTCATTGGCCACCGCCGCTCGCCCGATGGACCCGGCGTCCACCACCAACAGGTAACCGCCCGCGCGCCGTTGCAGCGTCTCGATGGCCGTGCATACCAGCACCGACAAGCGCGGCTCGCTGCCGCCTGCCGGGGCCTGGCCGCTGAAGATCAGCCCTTCCGTACCGAACAGGCCCAGCAGCTTTGGCCCCGGCGCGCCTTCCGAAGCCAAGTCCCCCGC
>CAXTBX010000194.1:0-4791 GCA_964242205.1 uncultured Chthoniobacterales bacterium | reverse complement strand
CCAGCGTCCAGCCGACGATCTGGCGGGTGCGTCGGCAAAGGGCCACCCACAACCAGAGTTGCTGCGCCTTGGCACCAACGAAGCTCCACAGCTCATCGAGTTCAAGCACGTCGCCGTTCTTAGCGGGCAGCAACGTGTCCACAAAGGCGGGCAGTTGTTCAGTTTTTTTCCCCCACCCAGCGGACGACGGTTTGGTAGCACACGCCAAAGGTGCGGGTGATGCCACGGATGCTCATCCTGTCTTGGTAAGCGGCGACCACCTGCTCCTTGAACCTCTGGTCGTAGCGAGCGCCTTGCGGCTGCAAAACGAACGTGCGCCCGCAGGCCAGGCACTTGGCCCGCTGATCCCCGTTCTCGGCGTGACCGTTCTTGCGGATCTTCTCGCTGCCGCAACGCTGGCAAACGTGGACGATGGTCGTCGAAAGCATCCCGAAACATCGGCCTTGATCCCACCGCCAGCAACGGTCAGGTTTTCACCACCCGATGAAGAAGTGGATGTCGTCGAGATGGGTTTCGGCGTTTTTCGAGAAGGAGTAGGTTTTGCGGATCAAGCGGTTAACCCGCGCTCGCAAGGTGCCGAACCAGCGTTCGACGTGGCAGGTTTCCCCGTCTGCTTTGCCGCAAGAGCGGTGGGTTCTCGCTGGGAAGGCTGCCGCGTAGGCATCCCAGTAGTCGCTACGGGTGGCGCGCCCTCGGTAGCCTCTGGGCAGCGTGGCCCGCAAGTCCGTCGCGCTTTGCTGGCTTCTGTCGCCAAGCGTCCAGCCCACGATCTGGCGGGTTCTGCGGCAAAGGGCCACCCACAGCCAGAGCGTTTGCGCCTTGGCACCCACAAAGCTCCAAAGTTCGTCCTGTTCCAGGATGTCACCGTTTTGGCCAGGCAGGAGCGTCTCCACGAACGCTGGAAGTTGCGCGGTTTTTTTCCCCCAGCCAAGCCATCACGGTCTCGTAGCACCCCCCGAAAGTCCTCCTGATGCCCCGCAGGTTCATGCGGTCCTGATAGGCCGCCAAAACTTGGTCCTTGAACTTCTGGTCGTAGCGCGGCCCCTTGGGAACCAGTGTAAAGGTGCGCTGGCAATCCACGCACTTGGCCCTTTGCGCCCCGTGATTAGTGTGGCCGTTTTTCTGTAAGCGCTCGCCCCCGCAGTGCGGACAGCCGTGGATCACCGTCGTCGAAAGCATTCGCCAACCTCCACGCAGTTTACCCGAAATCAACATTCAGTCGAACACTGCCCAGGAATGGACTGCTTCATTCGTCGTTTGCTGCGCGGGTGCGTTCTTCGTCGCGCGGACCGCCAGAGTGGAAAAGAATGATGTTTGAGTTCGGGTAGTCTTCAAGTGCCGGCACGGTGACCCTCGCGTGCTTCGCGTATTCAATGTGTACGGCTGCACTTTTATGCCCCAGCGCGGCTTGCGCGTACCGTTGTGGATAGCCAATTTGTGCCGCTCGGCCCGCCCAAGCATATCGGTAACAATGGAGGCTGATATCTTTGATTTTAAGAAGTCTGCATCGACGGCTGAACTCAGCAGCACGTTGATTCGAGTCTCCTTTGGACTTACTCAACTCGCGTTTGGCGAGGGTGGGGAACAACCATCCACTCGCAGGCAAATTCGCGAGTAGGGTACGCATTTCGGAGCCCACGGTCATACTACACGGAGTCGCTGTTTCGCCGAGTTTTCGCCGCTGGAAAACGAGCACATCGTCTCGAACATTCTCGCGTCGGAGCAATGCCACGTCGAGTTGGGAGCCCCCTGTAACCCAAAGCATTTCGTAATACGCACGCCGCTCAGGATTTTTTTCGGCGGCAATAATCTGCGCGTGCTCCTCAACGGTGACGCCGCGGTTGTTTGTTCTTTGGGGTTTCGGCCAAGCGGCAGGTGCCATGATCATCCAGCGCAGTCACCCCAAGTTTTCCGCGTGATGGACGAGCCGCCGCAGGTAATGGTTTACGGAGGATTTGCCGGTGTGAAGAACTCGCAGAAAATCCTCAGCTTTTGTCTCAATGATCTTCATTGAGCGAATCGGGTCGAAATCGCGGCCTGAGAATGCCTGTCGGCAGCGGCGTCGTGAGGAATTCCGTCTCCGCTCCGAATACGCGTCCATCACCATTTTCCAAGTCCGCTCGGTGCTGTCGCTGTCATGCGCCTGCAAATAAATCCGGGCGAGATCGAGGTTGAGTCTCGGTTATGCGACAGATTCGTTCCGCGGCCCGCAGCTTTTCCTGCGCGGCGTGCGTCTCTTTCGTGCGAAGGCTCACCTGTGCTTTGGTCTGCGTGTCTTCCCAGTAGTAGATGCCGTTGGCACGGCGGTACAGGCGGTATTTGGTTGCTGGCATGTTCGATTTCCTTTTGCTGGTGGTTGCCAGAGAAGAACATACCGAACCAACCGTTGGGGCCGTTAATGCGTAGTGGGCGACTAGACGCAGCCTAGTGGCGTCCTCATGAGCGTGCCAGCGGTTTACTGGCAGTTCCACTGGTAATGGGCCTCTTTTTGACCCTTTAATTCCGAGCAAATAGCTCGTTTCCAGTGTGTTGTGCATTGGCTCCAGCGGTAGGATTCGAACCTACGACCAGGCGATTAACAGTCGCCCGCTCTACCACTGAGCTACGCTGGATAAACTTCTTTGCATAAAATAGACTTGCAACATCCGTAGCCGCAAAGCAGCAAAGCTGAGAGCAGACGATTACATCATGTGCTGGCGCATGCAAGAGGGAATTTGTGCAGGGCAAACGCATCTAAAATGAGGGTGGGTTGACCGTGGCGTCAGGCTGCAGGCATGGAGATGCTTTCGTTGTGGCCCGCCGGGCGGCGCTTTGCCGGGGTCATTGATCCGCGCGTCGAGCGCACCCGTCGCCATTTGCTTTGCGACATTTTGCTCATCGCCCTTTGCGCGACCCTCGCTGGTGCGGAAGGCTTTTGCGACATGGCCGCTTGGGGCGCACACCAAGGAGGGTTGGCTGCGCACGTTCCTGGAACTGCCCGGCGGGGTGCCCAGTCACGACACGTTTGCGCGCGTCTTCGCGCGGCTTGATCCCAAGCAACTCCACGCCGTGCTCCTGCGCTGGCTGGACTCCGCGTCAGAGCGCCATGCGCCCGGCCACATCGCCGTGGATGGCAAGACGCTGCGCCGCAGTTTTGACAACGCGAACGGCCAGCGCCCCCTGCACGTGGTCAGTGCTTTTGCTGACGGGCTCGGGCTCGGGCTCGGACAGGTCGCGGTGGCTGAGAAGAGCAACGGGATTGAGGCCATCCCCGAGTTGCTGCGCCTGCTCGACGTGGCGGGAGCCGTGGTGACCATCGACGCCATGGGCACCCACAAGGAGATCGCCGCGCAGATCACGGCCCGGGCGGTGACTATGTGCTGGCGCTCAAGGCCAATCACCGCGTGCTACACGCTGACGTGCAGAGCTTCTTTGACGATGGGCCAACGTTCCAGGGGTGGCTGCGCCGGCAAGGCAGCCAGGCGAAAAGCGTGGAAAAGGACCACGCCCGCATCGAAGAGCGCACCGCCTGGGCCCTCCTGCCCGTTGAGGCCCTGTTTGGTGGTCTGCGCGGGCTCTCGGCCTGGTCGGGATTGCGTTCGCTCTGCGCGGTGGAAAGCCGCCGCGAGTCCACCACCAACGGCGCCACCAGCACCGAGCGGCGTTACTTCCTGAGCAGCCTGGCCCCCGATGCAGCGCGGCTGCTGGTGCTGGTGCGCGGCCACTGGGCCATTGAAAACAAGCTGCACTGGGCGCTTGACGTGCATTTTGACGAAGATCGCTGCCGGGTCAGAAAAGAACATGCCCCACTCAATCTGGCCACGCTGCGGCGCGTGGCCTTGAGCTTGGCCAAACGCGACGCCCAGACTCCCACCAGCGTGCGTCTGCGACTAAAACGCGCGGGCTGGGACGACACTTACCTCTTCAGCTTACTCAACATTTAGTAATACTCCGTGTAGTAGTGGTTTGAGTTTGTGTGGGGACGATGCATGCTGGTTGGATGCAGGCGCGTGAACTTGAGCGGGTGGAGAAGAGTCTGGAGAGCTTTCTGGCTGGGTTGACCGCTTCCATGGAGCGCTCGGAGCGGCGGCGTTGGGCCGGCGTGTACGTGCGCGGGTTTTTGCTCCGATGGCGAGCGCAAAAGCGTCGGGCCGATGGCCAGCCGTCTGGGCGAGAGCGACCAGGACCTGCACCACTTCGTCAGCCACAACCCGTGGTCGGTGGACCTGCTCTTGGAGGGACTCGCCAAGACCACGGCCGCCGCCGCGCCCGCTGACTGGATCATCGACGAGACGAGCTTCCCGAAGGCGGGCAGCCACTCGGCGGGCGTGCAGCGTCAGTACTGCGGCGCCTTGGGTGAGAAGGCCAACTGCCAACTGGCGGTGAGTCTGCACCGCGCCGATGAAGCCGCAGGCACCAGCCAGCCGTTTGGCTGGCGGCTCTTTTTGCCCGAGAGTTGGGCCGACGATCCTGCCCGCTGCCAGCGCGCAGGCATCCCGCCTGGCATTGTCCACCAAAGCAAGCTCGATCTCGCCCTGGAACTGATCGACTTCCTGGCAGGGCTTCCACCATCATGTCGCCCTGGTCACCGCCGCGTTCGTGTTCCTGCGCCAGGAACAGGCCCCCCGCCGCCGCGCACAAAAAAAGCCTGCCGCCGCCCACCTTGCCGCAGGTGCGCCGCAGCCTGCAGGCCGCTCTCCTCCACCTGCGCGGACGATGTCCCTGGTGTCACACCCGCTTCCACCCGCCCAACTCTACCTATTGATCTTCAGGAAAATCGCATGAAGTCGTGAGTTGCGGTTAGATTGGTGG
>CAXTBX010000193.1:0-4858 GCA_964242205.1 uncultured Chthoniobacterales bacterium | reverse complement strand
GGCCGACGTGAAGCTAGCCGCGCGTGGGGTCCGCAGCACCGCCCTGGCGACCGTGGAGGCGGTGGATGGAGACGTGGGTATTTTCCTGACAGACCACCGGCTTTCGCTCGACACCAGCGTGCGCCAACCGCAGATCAAGGCGTTGACGATCAAGGGCAACCTGCCCCTAGACTTGCGCGAGGTAGCGGAAAAAAAGGCGCTCGACCCGAACTCGCCCGTCACGCTGACCTTGAACCTGCCGCGCGCGGACCTCGGCTTCCTCAAGGGCGCGACGAAGGCATTGCGGTTCATCGAAGGGTCAGCCGCGGCAGACGTGCGCGTGAACGGGACGATTGGCAAACCGGCGTTCGCGGGGACGGTGGATGTCAACATTCCGGCGGCGCGCGCGGAGAACATCACGGTCCCGGCGGTGCGCGACTTCGCGGCGCGGCTGGCGTTCACGACCACGGAGTTGCGCATCGAGCGGTTCGCGGGCGAGATCGGCGGCGGCAAGCTCAACGTCGGCGGGCGCGTCGGGTTCGTGAAGCTGACCGAGCCGACGCTGGAGATCGCCGCCACGGCTAACGACGTGCTGGCGGTGCGCGACGACAACGTCACGGTGCGCGTCAACGCGAACGTCAAGGCGTCCGGCCCGCTGGCGTCCGCGAACGTCTCCGGCTACGTCGGCATCACGAAAAGCCGTTATTTGAAGGACATCGACATTTTGCCTATCAACACGCCCGGCAAACCTGCGCCCGCGCCGCCCGCTGAGGCCAACTCCAGCTCGCCCGCGAGCATCGGTATCTCCTCCGCGCCGATCAAGGATTGGAAGTTCAACGTCGACGTTCGCACCGATGACCCGTTCCAACTGCGCGGCAATGTCGCCAATGGCACGGCGCTGGCGGACCTGCACCTGCGCGGCACCGGGGCCAGGCTCCTGCTCGACGGCAACGTGAACGTGCAGAACCTCGTCGCCACGCTGCCGTTCAGCAAACTGACGATCAGCGACGGCAACATCAACTTCACGCCCGATCAGCCGCTCGACCCGCTGCTCAACCTCACCGGCACGTCCACGATCCGTAATTACCTCGTGACGGTGCTCATCACCGGGCGCTCGAAGGACCCGAAGATCACGTTCATCAGCGACCCTCCGCTGGCCCAGGAACAGATCGTCTCCCTGCTCGCCACCGGCGCGACGACCGACGAACTCGCGGGCAACGCGCAGGCGCTCGCGGGCAAGGCGACCCTGCTCCTCGCGCAGGACCTCTACCGGCGCACGTTCAAAAAGAAAACCAGCGCGCGCGCCGAGCCGCAGAGCACACTGGCCGACCGAGTGGACATCAACCTGGGCGACACCGACCCGACAACGGGCCAGCAGCAGCTCGGCGCGGGCTTCAAGGTGACCGACAACGTGCAGTTCATCGCCGATTTCGGCATAGGCGGCACACTGCGTGGAC
Organism: uncultured Chthoniobacterales bacterium; assembly: GCA_964242205.1. GTDB lineage: Bacteria > Verrucomicrobiota > Verrucomicrobiia > Chthoniobacterales > SZAS-18 > CAHJWO01. The sequence goes on along the minus strand of CAXTBX010000193.1, from coordinate 3,422 downwards.
GGCTCAAATACCTGGTGCGTTTCCGATGAACGAACTGCGTCATTTTCTAACGGTTGTCGGCGCATTCGTGTTGCTGGGCACGCTGACCGCTTGCCAGTTGTTCCGGCCCAAACACAAGGAAGGCGCGGCGACGACAGCGACGGCGGGTGACGTGACCGTACAATTCGTCGGCGTGACGGCGTTCACGGACTCGGAGCTGCGCGACACGCTCTTCGACGCGCTCGACACCATCAAAACCGACGGCCTGACGCCCGCGACCGCCGACGACACGGCGTTTTTCCTGGAACTGTTTTACCGCAAAAACGGCTACACCTTCGCCAGCATCAGCTACAACCTCAACGGCAGCCGCAATCTGCAACTCAACGTCATCGAGGGACCGCTGGTGGCGCTGGGCGACATTACGTTCACGGGGAACGAGCACTTCAAGGACCCGGCGAACTTCCGCGAGTACATCATCGGCCAGACGCGCGAGCGGTTTCCGGCCTCGCGCAAGGAGCTGCCCTACGTGGATGCCGACGTGCAAAAAGGCGCGGACCTCGTCCAGCGTTTTTACCTGTCGCAGGGCTACCTGGAAGCCCGCGTCGGCCAACCGAGCGTCGAGTACACCGCCGACCGTTCGCGCGCGAACCTGACGGTGCCGATCATCGAAGGGCAGTCCTACCATTTCGGCGCGGTTACGGTCGAGGGGCAGCTCGTTTTCCCGCCGAAAGAGGTGTATGGCCTGATCGCCGACCAGACGAAGATGCCTTATACCCGTCCACGGGTCGATGACATGCAGCGGCGGCTGGAGGATTATTACAAGAAGAAAGGTTATTTCACGGCGACCGTCACCGCTAGCAGCGACCCGACGAAGGCCGACGGCGCGAACCGCGTCAAGACGAGCTACGTGGTCAAGCCGGGGCCGCTGTACCATTTCGACGGCGTGCGAGTGGTCGGCACGGACCGCCTGAAACCCGGCTACCTGCAGAACCGGTTCAAGAAGATCAGCGGTAAAACCTACGACCCCAAAGCGCTGGACGATGTCTACCAGCAACTCATCCGCACGGGCCTGTTCAGCCAATTGCGCGTGGAGCCGAAGACGCAGGACGACGGCACGCTACGCCTGGACATCGAGGCCAAGGAGGCCAAGGCGCGCGACCTCGGGGCTTCCATCGGCTACGGCACTTTCGAGGGACCCATTCTCGGGATTGAGATCCGTGACCGTGACTTCAATGGCACCGGGCGGCCTATCAGCTTCAATCTCGATTATTCGACCCGTACGGTCAGCGGCGAGCTGCTTTACGTCGATCCATACCTGTTCGAGAGCGACTATGAGCTGCGCCTGCGCCTCAACGCCCTGACGCAGGACCTGACGAACTACGCCAAGCAGGAATTCTCCGGGTTGGCCGACCTGAGCCGCTACATCACGCCCAAACTAAAGGTCAGCGCGTTCGTGCAGTCCTCCAGCGTCAAGATCACGGAAAACGCCGTGCAAGATTTTCAGCTCGGGTTGTCCGACTACACGGTCAACTCGCTCGGCGGCACGGCCACGCTCGACCTGCGGGATAACCCGGTCACGCCGACCAAGGGCTTGGTGGTCGCGGCGACGGGCGAACTGGCCACCAGTGCGGTCGGCGGCGACCTGGACTTTATCCGCGCGACCGCCCGGGCCACCTATTTCCAGCCCATCGGCAAGAAGACGTTGCTCGTCGTCGGGTTCCGCTTGGGCATCATCTCGCCTTTCGGCGACACCGCCGGGCAGGTCTTCATCAACCCGGACACCGACCCGAAGACGCCCGGGTTCGCCGCCGGGCCGCGCCTGCCCATCGACGAGCGCTTTTTCCTGGGCGGCAGCACCAGCGTGCGTTCGTTCCCGGAGCGGACGCTGGGCCCATACGACCCGCGCTCGAAGCAACCGGTCGGTGGGCAAGCTTTCACGTTGTTCAACGCGGAATACCAGTTTCCGCTGTTGCCATCCGTGGCGGATTTGAAGGGCGCTGTGTTCTTTGACGCAGGCAATTTACGTCAGTACGCGCACGAGCTTGGTTTTAGCAACGAGCGTTATGCGGTAGGGGTCGGTGTCCGATACAACCTGCCCATCGGGCCGTTGCGGATCGACTACGGCGTCAATCCGAACCCGCACCGCAACGAAAACAACGGCGCTTTCCACTTCTCGTTCGGTTTCGCTTTCTAATTTTGTCGCAAAACGGCAAACCGCCGGACGGCGTCCATGCGAACTAACTGCCACGGAGGTAATCCACCATGCCCCAGGGCGACAAAGACAAGTACACCGACAAGCAGAAGCGCAAGGCCGAGCACATCGAGGAAGGCTACGAAAAACGCGGCGTCGCAAAGGACGAGGCTGAAAGCCGCGCTTGGGCGACTGTCAATAAGCAGGATGGCGGCGGCAAGAAACCGGGTGGGTCCGGGCGCAAGAAGAGCGCATGAAAGTTACCTGTCCCACCAAGCATAGCCGTTATTGTGATGTTTTGGATTGAAACACAACAATAGGTGGGTAAGATGAGCCTCGTTCCACTTCCATTTTTCTTACTTTGCCTGGATCCTTTCGCAAGAAATTGATTCGTAAACTCAGTGCCGTTGGCCGCGTGCGTAAAAAGGCGGGCCGTAGTACACCGAAGCCGAAGCTCCCGCCAGCGGTCGCCCGGCAGCCTGCGCCGGTCAATCCCGTGCAAACGATGCTGCGTGCGGCGGGTTTCGCGGCGCGTAAACACCACGGCCAGACTCGGGCAGACAACTTGACGCCGTATTTCTCACACGTCGCCCGCGTTACCTTGATCCTGTCGCACGTCTTTGGCGTGGATGACGAGGACACGCTGACCGCCGCGCTCCTGCATGATACGCTGGAAGACACCGCGACCGATTACGACGAGATTGCCTCTCTATTTGGCGAAAAGGTCGCGGAGTACGTGGTCCTGCTGACCAAGAATGTGATGCTTCCGAAAAAGGAGCGCGAGCAGGTTTACGCCGAGCGTCTGAGCACCGCACCGGAGCCGGTGATCATCGCCAAGATGGCCGATCTCTACGATAACTTGAGTGACCGGGTCCACTCGCCGAAATTGCGGAAGACCGCCGCCACCGCCGAAAAGTTACTGGCGATTTTCGCGCGTCGAGTGCGGTCGCGGACCGGCCTGGCCGCGCATGCCAAGTTGAGCTTGTTGCTGGCCGAGGTGAAGGCTTTGCAACTGCCGGAAACCGTAGGTCCCTCGGCGGAAGCATCCGACGATTGAGGTAGATTGGCTGATATAGTGGGTTTTGGTTAGATGAGCCTCCTGCTCTCCCCGGAGGTATGTCTTCCTGAGCGAGTCTTGCGAGCCGAAGGACCTTCCAACGCCATATCTACGGCGAGGCTCGGCCAATCGGGATGTGCTCTGAGCATCTGCAAGCAGGTAAGTCGGTGTATGGTGGAGTATGAACCACCTGAG
>CAXTBX010000192.1:0-4965 GCA_964242205.1 uncultured Chthoniobacterales bacterium | reverse complement strand
GCCCACGGCAACTGGGAGCGCCTGGCAGGTTCCGTTGCTCGCTGAGACGCGTACATAAAAGGCGGCACAAATTTCTCTCGCCGAAGACACGGCGTGGCCTCACCGTCAGGGGCTGGGGCGAGGCGCGGTCACGGGCTTTCCTTCCGTGTAAGACGGCGGCAGGCTGGAGCTACCCCAACTGGGATTTGCAGCTGCTCCCATGGTGTAGTTCATCGTTCCGCCGTTGGCGAGGTTTGCGAACCGGGTCCATGCGGCGGTGGCAGGTTTGCCGTTCACCGTGAGGTTCTGGACGTACGGGGCGTTGGTGCCTGCGCCGCTGCCGGTGATGCTCAGGTCCCCACGCGCCAGGTGGATCACCGCCCGGGTAAAGAGCGGACCGTGCAAGAGCAGCACGTCGTCGCCCGGCAGTGCCGGGTACATGCCCAGCGCCGCCCAGACGTACCAGGCGGAGGTCTGCCCGAGGTCGTCGTTGCCGGGCAGGCCGCCGGGGCCAGGTGAATAGATTTCGTTGATGGCGCGCCGCACGACGCTCGAGGTCTTGGAGGGCTTGCCAACGTAGTGATAGACCCAAGGCATGGCGGCGCAAGGCTCGTTGCCCAAGAACGCATAATGCGAATTGGTGGTATCCGCGTCGTTCAGCTTCGTGAAAAACGTGTCCAGCCGCTCCGACGCTGCCTGTGCGCCCCCCATGAGATCAATGAGCGAACTTAAGTTGAACGGCACCGCCCAGACGTACTGGTACGCGGTCCCTTCGACGTAGCCCTTGCCACCGTAGGTCGGAAATCCGGTCGACCACTGGCCGTTGGCGTCACGCATTTGCAGGTAGCCTGAATCGGGGTTGTACAGGTTGCGCCAATTCTGGGCGCGGTCCATCGCCCGCGACGCTTTGCCGGTGTCGCCGGCCGCGGTGGCGAACCGGGCCATGGCGAAGTCGTCGGCGCAGTATTCCAACGTCATGGACACCGGGCCGTACCCGCCCTGACCCACCCCGGAGGGCACGTAGCCCTTCTGCAGATGGTCGCCCAGGCCTGGTCGCTCGTACGTCCCGTTCTTGCTTTTAAGATTCGGCGTGGTCGCCGCTTTTTCCATCGCCGTCAGCGCCGCCGACACGTCGAAATTTCTGACTCCGAACGCGTACATCCCGGCGATGATCGGCACCGAACAGTCCCCGACCATGATCCCGCCGTCGCCGAACGCATCGCCCCAGCGCGGCATCGCTCCGCCTTCCTGGAAATCCTGGATCAGCGATTGCGCCATCTCGCCCGCGCGCGCGGGGTCCAGGATGGCGAGGAGTTGGCACTCGCACCGGTAGATATCCCAGCCGGAGAACCAGCCGTATTGGGTGCGGCCGGGCGGCGTGGTGTGCACCTTGCTGTCGAAGCCGATGTATTGGCGGTTCGCATCGCTGACTACGCTGGGTGCCTGGAGGCAGTGGTACAGCGCCGTGTAAAACGTTTGCCTTTCCGTCGGCGACCCGCCGCTGATCTGAATTTTGTTCAGGTAGGCATTCCAACCAGCGTCGACGCTGGTCTTCATGGCGTCGAAGCCCGCGCTGTTGAACGATGCCGCCGGACTTTCCGCCGTCAGGTTTGCCTGCGCGTTGGCCACGCTGACATACGAAATTGCTGACCTCGCCAGGACCGTGCCGCCGCCGGGCAGATCGAAGCTGATATAAGCACCGGTGTTGGGGCCGGTGGTGCTCGCGGCTTTGTTGTTCAAGGTCGCGCCGTTCCACACGCCGTAGGCGGTGAACGCGCGGTCGAACACCACGTCGAAATAGGTAATCCCCGCCGCAGTTCCGCACATGCCAGCCACCCGCGCCCAGCCGCTGATTTCGCGCCCGTTCGCGTTGATCTGGATTGAGGCATCGGGGGTGCCGTTGTTGTCGCCGGCCATGTTGATGAGCATCCCGGCGGTGTCTCCAGCCGGGAAGGTGAACCGGCCGAATCCGGTGCGGGTCGTGGCGGTCAATTCTGTCTTGATCCCGTTGGCGAACTGGACGGCGTAATACCCGGGCGAAGCGCGCTGACTACCGCTGGCGATGGTGCCGGAGTAGCGGCGGTTCATCTTCCAAAAGTTGCTGCCGTCGTAGGGTGAACCTTCGATCTTGCCCAGAAACGGCAAGAAGCCGAAGTCCCCTCCGTACTGGCAGCCTCCCCCGCTGGCGTGGAGGAGGCCGAACCCGCGAATTTCCGTGTCCGTGTAGCGGTAACAACCCGGCCACTTGGTCGTGGTGTCGGGGCTCCACTGGAGCATCCCGAACGGAGCCACCGCTCCCGGGAAGGTGTTGCCCTCGCCCTGCGTGCCGCAAAAAGTCGACACGAACTGGGTCAGGTTTTCCAAACCGCAAGCTCGCGGCGGCGACCATACCCCAAACGCGGTTCCCGACAGCAACGCGCCGGCGAGCAATCGTTTCAACGATAAAGGAACGAACTTCATGAGAATGATCGGATTTGGAGGAGGCTGCTCGTCGCGTGTTTGCGCGAGGGAAACGGAAGCGGTTAGTGAACACCCGGCGAAGCTGGGTCCGGCATCACCTGAAAGAGGACGGCCATGCTGATGCATTCGAGGGAGGTGCAATCGTCCGTCGCCGTCGTTTTGGTCCAGTCGTTCCAGGTGATGTTATGGTCGGTGCGCCGCGCCTTCCAGGCGGCCTCGGCGTTGGCTTGAAACCAGGAGCGGTAACGTCCCCAGAGGTTGTTGTCCCGGCAGAAACGCGCCAGCGCCCGCGTGAACTGGTCCTCCCACGCGGTTTCGAGGCGGCCGTCATGGTGCAGGACCGCGTGTTTGGTCACCACGTGGTTCGCCGCCAGCAAGGCATCCTGATAGTAGCCGGGCTCGTGGGTTACCTGGTAGAGGGCATTGGCAGCGTTGAGGAACGACCCGCTGTTGTACACGTTATCGTTCCCTGTCTGGCCCTTCGGGCCGATCTGCTCGTACAGCACTCCCGTTTTCACGTCAAAAAGGTGCGTGCGTCCCCAGGCATAGATCGCCTGGCACTTGGTCAGGACGGCCTTGTCGTGCGTCGATTGATAGATCAGCATGCCGGAGATGATCATCGGCCAGTTGCTCAGGGAGCATTTACCGCCTTCGGGCACATTATCCATGTTCTCCCAGATGCCGCCGTCGTAGGTCGTATCCCAGCCCCGGTCGTACACCAAGTTCCAGGCGGTGAATGAGGTCTTCAAGAGCACAGGGTTGCCCGTGATCTGGTAACCGCGCATGCACGCGATCATCATCCACTGGACGTCGTCGTTCCACTTGTCACCCTTCCAATCGGTCCCTTCCTTGGCCAGGAAAGTATCCGTGAGATCGCGGACCAGTTTGGAGTGCGCGCCGCTCTTGGTGCGGTCGTAGGCATCTTCTGCGAGTTGAATCTCCAGGGCTCCGACCCAGGTGCCGCAACGCTTGTTGTTGGCGAGAGTTTTTTTGTAGAACGTGTCCTTGTTCTCCCGCAGCAGGAACGCCGCGTTGTAGGCCTCGAAGACCGCGTCGGCCATCCTGGCGTTTCCGAAAGGCAAAACGGTTGGTTCTTTGGTTGCGGCGGGCGTAACAGTCAGATTGGGCGCGGGGGGAAGAGCCGCGGCGGGGGGCGCGTTGCGCAGCTTAAAAATGAGCACCTTGTCCGCGGTGCTCAGTTGAGCCAGTGGAAAGGGGTATTCCTTGCCATCGACCAAGAACATCGCCGAGGATCCATCCACCCGGAGAAACTCGCCTTGCCAACTCCGGTTCGAAGCATCGGTCCATGTCCGGATTTCCGCCGCCACCGGTGAACGTATTGATAGCAAACAGGCAACGAAAAAAATCGCTGCGATCAAAGTTTGCCGGGTGGTGATGACATACATCAGCAGACATCTACTAGTCGATGAGGCGCAGCTTGGCAACAGAGAGCGGTCGCGCCTCAGGCTTTATCGGATTTCCGCCGTTTCACCACCGTGTCCACTGGCCGCTTGGCCAAGCAACGCCACCTGATCTTGCCACGATTCTGAGGTTTTTCCGCACTTTGTGTGGCTTCAAGGATGGTGGGAAATGAACGCTTTTCATCTTCTGCCAAGTTGTCGCATCGAACGCATCTACCAGCTCGATCCGCCGAGTTTGCGAGTGACGGCGCAGGGCGGGCGCGGCGGGGCGCGTTGTCCGGCATACAAGGCTTCGGAGCTAGGCTGGATATGGCGGCTACTTGCTGCGCCACCCAGCTGACCTGTCAATGCTGGGCAAGACCGTGCAGATCAGCTTGCGCGCGCGTCGTCTATCGCTGCCACAACGCGCCCCGTACGCGTCACACCTTTGTCGAGCGGGCTGCCTGGCCTGATCGCGGCGCACGCAACGGCGCACCCGGTGGCTGGCGGCGGCGCAGGGCGCGGCAGCACCCACGGCACGATCCTCGACTTGATCCGCAGAACGCTCAGGCGTGTAAAGCCCACTGCGAACTTATCGCGGTGGCGCTCGGCGGAACGGGTGACAGCAGGACGGGACGTGATCAGGCGCGCGCCCGCCCCACCCAGCCAGCGATTTGACGCCGCCGTACGAAGCCCAGTGTCCCAACCATCAGAATCGCCCCCGCCCAAGTGGCAGGTTCCGGCACGGGCACGAGTTCGGTGTAGCCGTTGAACGAGATTTCCGTCGCCCCCGTGGCAAACGCCGTGCCAGCGTCGTTGTAGAACGTGATCGAAGCCAACTGCGCGTCGCTCAAGCCCGGGTCCGTGGTGAAGAGCAACCGGTCGTTGCCCGCCGTGCCGTCGTCGGACCCGGCCGCCCCGGTGAAGTTGCGGATGCTCACCACATTGCCCGGCGTGTAACTGAGGCTGGCAAAGAGCAGGTTGCTCCCCGCCCCCGTCGCCCCCGTCGTGAAATCGATGGTTGAGTTGTTGCCCAAGGTAAGCGCGCCCATGGCGGCGGATTGACCGCTAACACCATTCGCCGGGCCCTCGCTGAGCCCACCCGTGCTGAACTTGCCACCGCCGT
>CAXTBX010000191.1:0-5049 GCA_964242205.1 uncultured Chthoniobacterales bacterium | reverse complement strand
CCGTGGACAAAGGGACGCGCAACCATGAGCCGCCACGGCCCTTTCAGCATCCATAACTCTTGGAAGTTTTGGGGCGCGGTGCTCGTTGCGTCAATGCTCGTCACGGGCATCACCATCGGCTTCCTGTGGCTGCCGCAAGTTCAGGAACGGCCGGTGTTCGGCGACCGCTTGAAAAAGCCGGGCGGATGGTTCGCATCGTTTTGCCGCGGGCTGGGTTGGACCGGCGACGCCCAAGCCACGGCGACCGCTGCGCCGCCCGCTCGCTGGGCCTCCGACATGCAGTGGACGCCAGACACCGTGCACCTCGCGCTATCGGGCGACCGAGCGCGAGGAGAGTTCATCGCGCTCAACTGCACGGCCTGTCACGGTGAAAAGGGGCAAGGTGGCAAGCAGACGTGGATCCCCAAGCTCGCGCGCATGGACCGCTTGGTGATCTACAAGCAACTCGCGGATTACCGGAGCGGGCACCGGCAGTGGGGCGTCATGAATGCGGTGGCCATGGCTTTGAGCGAACAGGACAGCGCCGATGTAGCCGCGTACTTCAACTCCCAGGCGCAGCCTCCACTCCAACTCGGCCAAGAAGGTTCTAACCTGCCGCTCACCGACGCGCGGTTCAAGGACGCCCAGAAGCTCGTGTACAACGGTGATCCCTTGCGCCATGTGGCAGCCTGCGCCACGTGCCACGGACCGAGTGCGCGCATGACCGCCGCTCCGGACTTGCAAGGGCAGCACCCGGCCTATCTCACGAGGCAGCTCGGCGACTTTGCGCAAGGCCACCGGGCCAACGATCTGCACCTGCAGATGCGTGCCATCGCCAGCCAGCTTTCCCCGGATGAAATGAACGCGCTTGGTTTGTTCTTGGCGCAGGGCAAAGGTCCACGAGACGCTCGTTGATGGAGGATGCATCCAACACCTCCAACCGCTCTCCGGCCGAACGCCAGGGCGTGCTTCGCCGGACTGTCGCCAGCCTGGTTTTCGCTGCGGGCGCGGCGCTGATGGCAGGGCTGTCCGTCGCGCCGGTCTTCAAACAACATCGTGGCGATGAAGATGCAGCGTTGCCGATCTTAAGTACGCTGCCCGCGTTCAAGTTGATTGATCAGTCCGGCCGCCCGTTCAGCTCCGCAGACCTGCGCGGCGACGCGTGGGTTGCAGATTTTTTCTTCACCTCTTGCCCAGGGCCTTGTCTGGTGATGAGCCAGCATTTGCGGGAATTGCGCGCGCAACTACCCGGCGGCATGCGCTGCGTGTCGATCACCATCGATCCCGAGACTGATCAACCGGCTGTTCTCACCCGATATGCCGCGCGCTTTGGCATTGAGCCACAAGATGAATCCTGGGTTTTTCTGACCGGAACACAGGAGGCCATCTACCGACTCGCCCGAGAAGGTTTCCATCTGGCAGCGGCCGGACCTGCCAAAATCGACCCCGCAGATCGCGAAACTTCCCTGGCCGAGTTTTTGCACAGCACCCGCTTCGCGCTCGTGGACAAGGAGGGCCGGCTGCGCGGCTATTACGAAAGTACCGACGCCTCCGAGTTAACACGGTTGCGGATGGACGTAGCACGCCTGCGATGAAATCGGGATGCTCCAAGCGTCGGACGGTATTCTGCTAATAGAAGAACTTTCTTAAGATAAAATTGGAATTCATGTCAAAACTTGGAAGACGGGGGCGTCGCTGACGTTCTATTTTGCGATGAAGTAGGGCCAAACGTCGATTGCCGCCGCTGCGGCAGATCCAAATTCTCCCTGCATGGGCGACGAAACATCCTGATTACTCGATGGAAAAAATCTCCAGACGCAAACTGCTCAAGATGGTCGGCTTGGGTGGACTCACAGGTGTGGTTCCAGCCCTCGGACAAAATGCTCCAGCAGAGCACGAGATGCCGCCTGCGCCTTCTCCCTCCAGTGCTCCGCACGCCCCTGCGATTGGTGGCATCACTTACCTGTTTTTCAATCAGGCAGAAGCCAGTTTTCTGGAGGCAGCTTTGGCCCATCTGATTCCTGCCGACCCACAATGGCCTGGCGCGTTGGAGGCAGACGTCCATAATTACATCGACAAGCAACTAGCCGGCGCTTGGGGGGCGGGCGAAAGGCTTTTTCTCGGGGGACCCTGGAAGCCCACCCGACCGGGTCTGGGCTACCAACTTCCATTCACCCCAGCGGAGCTCTTTCACACCGCCATCGGGGCGATCAATGCCCATTTTGCCGGGCTTCAGATCACGTTCTCCTCCCTTTCCGCGAGCCTTCAGGGCTCCTACTTGCACGAGCTAGAAGATGGCAAATATGACCTGGGAGGAATTCCCTCGAACATCTTCTTCAAAGAGCTGCTGGAACTGACAATGGAAGGCTTCTTTAGCGACCCGGTGTACGGAGGCAACAAGGACATGACATCTTGGAAGATGATCGGTTTCCCCGGGGCCTACGCCGACTACTACGATCTGGTCGATCAACACGGGATCAAAGTGGACCGTCCGCCCAAGAGTCTTGCGGAGCACAACGGACACGTTCACGTGCATCCGGAGGTGCCAGCTAATTTGAACGGTCTGTAATCCTCGACCGATTTAGCCGCAGTCTACGTTTTTATTTATTCGATTATGGCAACAGTTCTCAAAAAAGTGGACGCCGTCGTCATCGGCATGGGTTTTGCAGGCTCGATCATGGCCCGCGCGCTAGCCGGAGCCGGTTTGCAAGTCGTGGGTTTGGAGCGTGGTCGCCCGCGTGACACCGTGCCTGATTTCCAGAGCCCCGCTGTTCACGACGAACTCCGGTTCGCGGTGCGCAAGGCGCTCATGCAAGATAACGTGCGCGAGCCGATGTCGTTGCGCCATCACCCCGACGAGGAAGCGCTGCCCATTCGGCGATGGAGCGCGTTTTTGCCTGGCACGGGCCTGGGCGGCTCCGGGACGCACTGGAACGGGCAGCTTTGGCGCTGCCAGACCAGCGACTTCACGATCCGCAGCCACCACGAGGCTCGCTATGGCAAGAATTTCATCGACCCTGCACTAACGGTGCAAGATTGGGGGGTCACCTACCAGGAACTGGAACCTTACTACGACCAGTTCGACTATCTTTGCGGCATTAGCGGAAAGGCGGGCAACCTCGACGGGAAAATCCAGATGGGTGGCAACCCGTTTGAGGCTCCGAGAAAGCGTGAATACCCCACCCCGCCCATGAAGCAGCACTACGGCGGCGCGCTCTTTGGCAAAGCGGCAACCAACCTCGGGTATCATCCTTTCCCGCAGCCTTCGGCCAATTTGAGCCAGGCATACACCAATCCAGACGGCCTTCGGCTGGGGCCTTGCATGTACTGCGGGTTCTGCGAGCGGTTTGCCTGCGAGCACTTCGCCAAGTCCACGCCGCAGACCACCATCCTGCCTGCTTTGCTCAAGAAGTCGAACTTCGAGCTTCGCACCCAGTGCCACGTCCTGAAGGTCAACCAGGACACCGATAAAAAGCGTGCGACGGGTGTCACTTACGTGGACGCTTCTGGCAAGGAGTTCGAGCAACCGGCTGACCTGGTCATCACCAGCGTGTTTGGGCTCAACAATGTGCGTATGATGCTGCTTTCAGGCATCGGCAAACCTTACGATCCGCACACCGGCGAAGGCGTGGTGGGGCGCAACTACGCCTATCAGACCATGACCAGCGTGAACATCTACTACGACGAGGATGTGCACATCAATCCCTTCATGGCGTCCGGGGCCATCGGCACGGTCATCGACGATTTTTCCGGCGACAACTTCGACCATTCGAAACTCGGGTTCATCGGCGGCTCCTTCATCGCCAGCGGACAGACCAACGGACGGCCCATCGAGTCGCGTCCGGTTCCCCCCGGCACGCCGAAATGGGGTCAGCAATGGAAGGACGCCACCCGCCGCCACTACAATCACACCGTTTCCCTGACGCTGCCGGGCAGTTCCATGCCGACGCGCGGCAACTACCTGAGTCTGGACCCGGTGTACCGCGACGCCTGGGGGCAGCCCTTGCTGCGCATGACGTTCGACTTTTCGGCTAACGACCTCAAGATGATGGACTACGTCACGGCGAAGGCGAAGGAGATCGGCGAGCACATGGGTGGCAAAAGCGTTTCAACTCACATGACCCCGACTCCTTTCGACGTGACAAAATACCAGAGCACGCACAACGTCGGCGGCACCGGCATGGGCACCGACCCGAACACCAGCGTCGTCAACACTTATCTGCAATCCTGGGACCTGCCCAACTTGTTCGTAGTGGGTGCATCCAACTTCCAGCACAACAGCACCTACAACCCGACGGGCACCGTCGCCGCGCTGGCGCTACGCAGCGCCGACGCGCTCATCAACAAATACCTCAAGCATCCCGGACCCCTGGTAAGTTGACGAGCCAAGTCACGCTGTCGGCGGCCGAGGTTCTTCGAGCTAACGTTGGGTTTTTAACGTTTTGGTAGCGGCTGCTTCGAGCAATCCGGGGCCGACGTAGAAAACGGATTATAAAGCATGTTAAGGCTCTGGGAGACCGTTTTCGTGCATCGTCGCAAAGTTTATTCAGCAGCGGTGAGCGGAGCGTTCTCATGGATGGTAATTCTAGTTCCGCCAGCCCTTCGCCACGCATTGGGGCGAGGGCGTCACCTCGTCCTCAGATGGGCAGCGCTTCAAGGCGACGAGCCGCGCCGAGAGCACCGGTCACGTCAACCCGAAGTACGGCACGGAAGGGCGAGGCGCGAAACGCGCTGGCCCGTGCCGTGTTCTTCAATCGCTTGGGTGAACTGCGCGACCGCAGCTTCGAGCAACAGCGCCATCGGACGAGTGGCCTGAATCTGGTGACAGCGGCTATCGTGCTCTGGAACACGGTGTACCTGGAACGCGCGGTTCGCGTGCTTTGGCGGCACGATCACAAACTCGACGAGGCACTGTGCAAACACTTGTCGCCGCTCGGCTGGAAACACATCAATCTGACGGGTGACTACGTCTGGAAGCAAACCCGAGTTGTCGGACCGGGAAAGTACCGCCTGCTTCGCGCCCTCCGCATGTCTTAACGTGCTTTATAATCCGTTTTCTACGTCGTCCCC
>CAXTBX010000190.1:0-5218 GCA_964242205.1 uncultured Chthoniobacterales bacterium | reverse complement strand
ACCACCTACAACCTCGCCGTCAAACAGCGGGCAACACACGGTTGATCACCACCCAAAACAGTAGTTGCTCATGTAAAATCCTGCCTACCGCTTGGCAGCTCTTTGGCTATCTTAGCAAGGAGCAATGATCATGTGGGTATGCTGCGCAGCCTCCCGAATGGTAATGCAAACCAGTTGTGGTTAGAATTTATGGCTGCTGATTATAAGAGGGCGGAATTTTTCGAGGCTGTAGTGGGCGCTACTGAACTTGTAAGAAGGCACCAGTATACGGAGGCGTTCCGTAAGATAACCAAAGCTTTTCGGGTTCAAGGAAACTTTCTCAAAGAACCTGTAAAAAATGATTATCCAATTACAGACTTGGATGTACGCGGTTGCTCTGTCGCGCTCCAAGAATTCACCACAACGAATTACGGAAGACTCGCTCAACAGTCTTTATTCAGTGTCTACAACGAGGTTTCTGATCTTCTCACTACCCAAAGGGGTGATTTGAGATTAACTACCTTGTCAAAAGGCAAAGCAAAAGATTTTTCTATTGGTGCGCAGTATGGTTCGCTATGCACATCAGTGCGCTTAACAGAAGACAAACGAGAAATTCGTACAATTCACAAGGCTAAAGGTGCAGAATTTGACCAAGTACTTGTTGCTTGCGAAAAACCTACTGCTATTAACCAGCTTCTAGGGCTTCTTCCGCCTAAAGACGACGAAGGTAGAATTAATTATGTTGGAATCAGCAGAGCAAAAAATAAGCTCATGTTGACTGGACCCGCGCTAACTGCACCACAAACGCAACGTCTTGGAGAACTCGGCGTCACCATAATCAAGCTTTGATGTTACTGAAGTGGAACAATATCCGCTACGCGATTGCGACGTTCATTGCTTCTTCTCGTAGGACCCGCAACGCCACAAAGTGTGGGTGCCCTTTTGAATATGGTGAAACTAATTCAGATCTCGTCAGGTATTCTCAATTCTGAGAGCCATGGCCTATACACAAATTCCTCAGAATTTGTGCCTCATGGCGTCCTGATCCGCGCCGCCAGTTCGGTGGCAGCAAGCTGGCGAAAATCCTCCAGATTCCAGGTGAAAATCGTCTCTGCCTTGGACCTCTCGGCGCACCGCAGTATCAACCCATCGTAAATCTTTCCGCCGCCAATCCCCCGCCCCGCCGCCGCCGCGATCACCTCGTAATACTCGCGGTCACTGAGCGTCACGACGGTAAACCGTTCGCGGATCGACTCGATGAACAGCAGTCCCTGCTCCGGGCTGATCCGGGGCCGCACCGGCAGCCGGGTCATCACCGAATATACTTCGGCCAGTGTGTGCGCCGCGCAAGACGCCGTTTTCTTCGTCGCCGATTGGATGGCAGCCAAGCTCGCGTCGTGGTGAACATGCGCGCCGTAGAATGCGGCCACGAGCACGGAGCTGTCGAAGAACGCCTTCATTGGTCTTTTTCTTTCCTTGGCGTCCCAATTCCCAGCAACGAAATAGCGCGAGCTTCCCGGTCATCGGCGACAAGCGTTTCGGAACTCGCCCCCCCTCCCCCCGCCTGTGGCTGGCCGGTGTAAACCCAGAACCCGTGCCGCTTTTCCAGCGGCATCGTCTGACGCACGGGTTTGAGGGTGATCTGTTCGCTGGCCTCTGAGAGTTCCAGCACGTCGCCCGGTCCGACCCCGAGCCGATCCCGCAGTTCCTTGGGGATGAGCACCCGCCCGCCCGTATCGACGGTAATTTGCGTTTTCATGTGATGGGATTGTACGCCAGTAAATCCCATTTCCAATCTCCAAAGCAATTTTACAACCACGTTCCCATTTTTCTTGCCACTCCCCCTCCCCCGTCTTCAGTATGGATAAAACCGATTATCCATACTGGAGGATGACCATGAGCGAAGACGAACCTGACAGCCAGATTGAAGCGGTTTCGACGATTGAAGCCGGTTCGCGGGTGCTGACCGCGCCGGAATTCCAGGGCCTAGCGGCGATGCCGGCGGAAATGGAGTGGTTCGCCAACATCGACAATCCCCGGACTCGCAAAGCCTACCGAATGGACGTGACTGACTTCATGCGGTTCGTGGGTATCCAGTGCCCCGAGGAATTTCGGATCGTCACGCGTGCTCACTTTATTGCTTGGCGGCAGAGCCTGGAGGGGAGGGGGCTCTCCACGCCGACGATCCGGCGCAAGCTCTCCGCGTTGTCTTCGTTGTTTTCCCACCTGTGCGACTCCAACACTGTCACCCACAATCCGGTCCTGGGCGTGAAGCGGCCGAGGTCGGAGACGGCGGAAGGCAAAACACCCGCCATCGGCGACGGGCAGGCCCGGGCGCTGCTCGACGCGCCACCCGCCGACACGCTGAAGGGAAAGCGGGATCGGGCGATCCTCGCTACGTTCCTTTTTCATGGCCTGCGGTGCGACGAGCTTTGCCAGTTGCGGGTGAAAGACCTGCACCTGCGCCGCGGCGTGCTGCACCTGCGCGTCCACGGCAAGGGTAGCAAGATTCGCTTCATCCCGGCGCACGCCGCCGCGCTCGAAAAGATCAGCGATTATTTGGAGAAGGCCGGGCACGCCGAGGACCAGAACGGGTATTTATTTCGTCCCGAGCGCAATCCGACGGGGAAGGGGAGGCTCGATGGAAGGTTGTCCTCCGGGGCGATCTACGCGCGGGTGGTCAAGCATTACGCCAGGGCAGCCGGGGTGGACATGCCGGGCTTTTGCACGCACAGCCTGCGGGCGACGGCGGCCACCAACGCGCTCGACCACGAAGCGGACATCGCCAAGGTGCAGGAATGGCTGGGCCACGCGAACATCGCGACCACCCGGCTTTATGACCGTCGGAGAACGAGGCCCGAAGACAGCCCAACGTTCAAAGTGGCTTACTGATCAAGTTTTGTTGAGAGTGATGAAATCGAACTTCTGGAACACGGTTTGATCGAACAGGGTCCCTAATCCCTTGGGGAAGGTGAACCTGTCGGTATCATTCCAGTACATGTCGGAATCAGGGCCGAATGGGCTCTCGTTTACTTTGAAGCCTGGCATCGATTCTATGTACTGGCGGTCGCGCTCATGCAGGTACTTCAAAGTGGTCGGCCGCAGCGAACACTGCCTGTGTCTAGGCACATCGGCCACGCTGCGGACAAAGCTTTTCAAACTCAACGACCCGGCATGCTCCTCTGTGAGAAAATCTTCGTAAAAATTCTGTAGGTCACTCGCCAAGTGGTCTGGCACAAGACTTTTTCGGCAAACATTGTCGATGGCGAGCCTCAGCGAAATGTGGGCCTCGATGCTGCGGCGGCGGAACAAACGTCGGCCTTTGCAAATCAGGCTTAGGATATCGTCCGCTGACCTCTGGGCCTGACCGTAAATTGGCCGCAACGACTCTTCCAACCCAGCCCAACGGGAACTAAGTTCATCGACAATGGTGCAGGGAAGTTGTCGCAGGTGAAATTCTTCGTTGGCGGCAACGCCATATCGGTTGGTTATTCCACCCGAATCTTTCGTGCGGTCGCAGAGAATTGGCAGAAACCGGCCTCGAAGCGCCCGCTTCTCGGCCTGCATGGTCTTTCCTGGATAATGGCGGACACATTCCTCCAGACTTACTAGTAGGCGTGCAGTAATGTCGACGAGCCCACGTTCCTCCAGGCCCTTGGTGGCGCGAGCCAAAGAAGTATTCCAGGAATTAGACAGATCCCGCGTGGTCGAAAAATTGTCCGACTCCTCGTAGAGTTCCCACCGCATCGTCTCCACCGTCGTTTCCCCTTGAGAGGTGCGAAGCGAGTGCAAAACCGCTTCCTGCATTTTTCCGGGTCCGCGTGACATGCGAAACCGTAAGTGTAAAATCTTCTACAATCAAGGAGGTTTCACAGATAGCTTTTTTCGATAGCGAACGAAGACAAGCTTTTTTTGGGAGAAATTTCGGAAACCAACTCGCGCCAAGCCTTCGCAACTTTACGGCAGAGCTTGAGATGTTTACGCACGTCCCGAAGCGCATGACCAACAAGCAAAGACGCCGCCGACAAGCAGGCAGTATAGGCAAGGATTGTCGTGGGGTTCATCGTGGCATTGATAATACCAAAACAGGATTTCCACAAGCCTTAAGTGTTGAAAAGTCCAAAAGCCAAGTGGCGGATTGCGGATCAAACCACCTGTCTAGGTGAGTTCAGCGAAAGCGTCGTCTACCTGGCACACCAACATCGCCGCAAACTAGCTGTACGGCCGGTGGCGCACCCGGGCTGAGGATTGTTCCGCCTTAGAGGCGACTTATTCAATCCACTTGCAGCCCATCCCCTCGGCCCCGCCAAAACCGGCCAGCCGGTTGAGTTCGATGTAGCGAAATACCTCTTCGAGTTCTTCCGTCTCCCGTGCCTTGCCACTCTCATTTTCGGCCAGCGCAAAATCCTCCAAGCAAGGCTCGGTCAGCAAGCAGCCCCGCAATTCCAGCCGCGGCACCCGCTGACCCGCACGGATCTTTTTCAACACTCCTTTTTGCACCCGATGGACCGGGATCGGTGTTTTCCAGCCGAGATGAACGAGCCGGGCCAGAGCCTTGAGTTGCAAGCGGCAGGGAAAGTATCCCCAGTTCCAGGCATCGTGGTAGACCCGGTAGCGGCAAACTTCCTCGTCCCCGATCATCCCCACTTTTTCAATCGTCAGTAGCACCAACGGTTGCTCTCGCGACGATGAGTTGTCCAGTTCGCCGCAGCACAGGGCACGCACCGAAAACGTCTGCGGCTTGACCTGCCATCGGGCCATGTCATGGAAAAACAAGACGGGTGCTTTGTAACAAAAAACTGGCTCGTAGATTTGCTGATCGACTCCCTCTAGCCACTCTCGACGCACGCCAAAGAGCGCGGCAACCTGGTCCAGAGTTTCGTTGGTAAGTACCTCATTGAGCCGGTTGCCTGTCAAATGTTGCAGAGTCACCTGCGGCAGGAAGCGCTGGATCTGCTCGGGGGTCACCCCATGCGCTTGGAAAAGGCTTAGAAAGCGTTCGCCTACCTGCGAGCACGAGGGCTTTGGGCTAGACAGCCGACGCCAGAGTTCGATGGCGTTGAGCCGACAGCCGAACGCCCCCAGTTTGATCTCGAACAGGTCGGTAGACATAGCAATGCGGCGAACAAGCTTGGTTGTAGTGAATAGTCTCTTTTGGGAAACGCAGACCAAGAACAGGGAGGTTCGCGTTCCCGGCGGCGAATTGCCGTTCGATCAGACCGGGAACGACGTGTGAGCG
>CAXTBX010000189.1:0-5356 GCA_964242205.1 uncultured Chthoniobacterales bacterium | reverse complement strand
TGCCCGCGCCGTTCCGCACCAGCGCCATCCCGTTCCCGGTGGCCGCGCCGCCGCCGGCAACCCCGCCTGCGCCGCCCGGCGGCCTTGTGCCGCCACCGGCCGTTGCGGTGTCACCGGCACGCGCCGCCGCCCCCCGGGAAGCTGCCAGGGCCGCCCGCTGGGCCGGATCCAACAGACCGGTGCCGACCAGATGGACGCCGTTGTGCGCCTCGTACTGGAAGTGCAGTTCGTTGTTGAACACCTGCTCGTCCTGAGGCCGAAAAATCAGCCGGAACGTCTGGCTCGCGCCCCGCGGCAGGCGGTAGTCGGACGCGCCGTCCACGGTCCAGGGCCAAGGCGGGTCCACGCGGCCACGGGCCTCGCTGCCGCCCCGGTTCGAGAGGGTAAACTCTGCTCGTGCGGTTTCTCCGGCCTTGACCGCGCCGAAGTCCAGCTCGGGCGGCGAGATCTCGATGACGGGCGGGGCGGGCAGGATGCGGATGTGCACGGTCTCCGGCGCGGACACCGCGCTACCGACCGCCTGCGCGCAGAAGGTGAACTCATCTTCGGTGGCGTCGCCGCCGGGTTCGTGGACGTAGCCGATGGAGGCGACGTTGCGGCTAACCTGCGTGGGCGGGCCGACCAGCGAGCCGTGCTTGGGCGGGTTGCGGATCAGGAAATAGATCATGCGGCCCACCTGGCCCTCGGCGCGCAGGATGATTTCCACCCGCCCGCCTTCTTCCACGCTGGTATCCAGCGGCAGCGCGGTGGCCGGGCCGTCGCCCCGGCGTTGAACGCGCCGCTCGCCCTGAGCAGTGGCGCGCGGGGGGGCCTGGATGTCGGCCAGGGCGGAGGGCAGGAGGCAGCAGAGTAGGAGAGAAGCGGAAAGCGCGCGGAGGAGACGGCTGGCAGCGAGGGAGAGACCGGACCGTCGGGGGAGGCGCACGCGCATGAGGAGCAAAGGGTTGATTATCGCCGCCCGACCTTTATCATTGGACGGTCACAGCGCACAAGACCATCCTACCATACATGAGAGCATCCGCCTGGTTCCGCCGTTCGTTTTCGATTTTTTCAGGCGGCCAGACCTGGGCGGTGGCGGCGGTGTTATTGTTGTTGGCGTTAGGCGGCGCGCCGGGGACGGCATCCGCGCAGCTGACCGCCTTCCCGGCCCCGACGCCCAAGCCGCGTGGGTTCTTCCTGTTCCGCGCGCCGCAACGGCCCGTGGCGCAGCAGGTCGTCCCCTTGCAGGAAGGTCCGAAAATCAACCAGGAATTGTTGGCGCTGCCTCCGGCGAACAACGCCCGCGTGGTGGTGTCCCTGCCCCGGCAGCGCGCGTACCTCGCCTACGGCAACGACGTGGTCATCGACACGCCGATCTCCAGCGGCAAGACGGGCCACACGACGCCCAGCGGGTCGTTCAACATCCTGGTCAAGGAGCCGAACCATTTTTCCAATATCTACGGCAACTTCGTGGACAAGGGCGGGCGGGTGGTGCGCAGCGGCGTGAGCGCCAAGATCGACAGCGCGCCCAGCGGCACGCATTTCGAGGGTGCGCCGATGCGGTGGTTCATGCGCCTGACCAACGGCGGCGTGGGGATGCACGTCGGCATCCTGCCTGGGTACGCGGCCAGCCACGGCTGCGTGCGGCTGCCGGTGAACATCGCGCCGTTAATCTATGAGCGCGTGAAGGTTGGGACGCCGGTGCTCGTGCAGGAATAAAATCGGTTTTCTTCGATTTTTATCACGCAGGATAACGCAGATAACGCAGGTTACGCGAGCTTCCGGCGCAGAAGGTCCAAGGCGATTTGCGAAGCGCGGATTTTGAAGGCTTCGCGGTCGGTAGGCGTGTAATGTTGCTCCACGGTCGGCTCCGCGCCGGAGTTGTCCGCCAGTGCCACGAACAATGTGCCCACCGGTTTGCCCTCGCCGCTCTCGGGTCCGGCCTCGCCCGTCGTCGCCAGCGCGAAGTCTGCCCCGGTGACCGTCCGCGCCCCGGCGGCCATCGCCGCCGCCACCGGCGCGCTAACCGCGCCGTGCTGTTCGATGAGGGCGGGGTCCACGTGCAAAAGGGACGATTTGGCGCGGGAGGCGTAGGTGGTCAGACCCGCGACGAAAACCGCGCTCGCGCCGGGCACGTTGGTGAGCCGGTGAGCCAGGAGGCCGCCCGTGCAGCTTTCCGCGACCGCGAGCGTCTGCCCGGCCTCGCGCAACTGGCGGACGAGCCCCCCTTCCAAGGTGTCGCCCTCGCGCGCGAGGAGGTAGGGCTGGAGCGCCGGGAGGACGATGCCTTCGGCGCGGGCGAGCCCGTCCGCCGTGCCGATGAGCCGCAGGTCCACCTCGCCCAGGCGCGCGCAGTAGCCGATCTCCAGGCCGCCCAGGGCCTCCAATTGCGGCGCGACCATTGCCTCCACCTGCGATTCGCCGATGCCGATGGCACGGTAGATCCGGCAAAAGGTTTGCGGGCCGTCCGGCTTGGGGAAACCCGCGATGATGGGCACGACCTTGTCCTTGAACATCGGGCGCAGTTCGCGCGGCGGGCCGGGGAGTAGGAAGACGTGCGGGGAAGATTTTTCGGGCGCGGCGGGCAGCGGGCCGGGCGGCAGGTAAAGGCCGGGGGCCGTGCCGTGGTCGTTGTCGAGTACGGTCGCCCCGGCGGGGACCTGCGCCTGGCGGGCGATGCTGTCCAGGAAGGGACGGTTGAGCCTGCGGAAGAAGGCTTTGAGACGGCCCAGGATGCGGGCGTCCTCGGCCAGCGGGCGTCCGAGCAGGTCGGCAATGAGGTCGCGCGTGATGTCGTCGCTGGTCGGCCCGAGGCCGCCCGTGACGAGGACGAGGTCGGCGCGACCGACGGTTTCCGTGAGGGCATCGCGGATGGCGTCGCCGTCGGGCACGCAGACCTGGCGGTCCACGCGCAGGCCGAGCGGGAAAAGCTCCTGGCCGAGGAAGGCGAGGTGCGTATTGGTGACGTTGCCGAGCAGGAGTTCGGTGCCGGTGTTGAGGACTTCGACTTTCACGGGAAGGAGATGGGCGGAGAAGAGGGCGCGAAGGGAGGTGTCGGCCGAGGATGATTCGTTGGCCGATACCGGAGGTGGCCTTGCGGCCGAGATAAGGTTAGATGCCTCGCGCAAAGTTCGCAAAGTCCACAAAGGAGAGAAGGGTGAAGCGGAATGCCAACCGAGCGAAGGACAACTTGCGGGCACGGGCGTTCCCAAGGGCAACTTGGGAACGAGGGGATCAGCGGATAGGAGGGGTTTTGAGAGCGCAACGCGGCGGGGGACCGCCGTCCTTACCTCGTTCGCATCCGGTAGATGGGCGAAAGCCGATTCAGGGGTCCCTATGGAAATCGTTGCCCCCGGTGTCGCCTGCGTACCGACCAGTTTCGTGAATGCTTATTTCATCGGCGAACCCGGCGGGCCGTGGGCGGTCGTGGACACCGGGCTGCCCGGGTTTGCCTGGAAGGTCAAAGCAGCGGCGGAAGAACGCTTCGGGCGCGACGCGCGGCCCGTGGCCATTTTTCTGACGCACGGGCATTTTGATCATTCGGGAAATGCCAAGACGCTATCTGATCATTGGGGCGTGCCAGTGTATGCGCAACGCTGCGAACTGCCGTACCTGACCGGGCGGTCGGGGTATCCGCCGCCCGACCCGACCGTGGGCGGGGCGATTGCGATGCTGTCGCGGTTTTTGCCCCACGGCGGGAGTGACCTGGAGGAGCGGGTACGCGTGTTGGAGCCGTTGGCGGGCGGAAGCGGCGAGGGTTCGGTGCCGGGGATGGACGGTTGGCGATGGATTTTTACGCCCGGGCATTCGCCGGGGCACGTCGTTTACTTTCGGGACGAGGACCGTGTGTTGATCGCCGGGGACTCCGTGGCCACGCTAGACATGGAATCGTACCTGGAACTGGCCATCAAACAGCAGGAGGTTTCCACGGCGGGGTCGCCGTTCATCTGCGATTGGGACAAGTACGAGGCTTCGCTGGGCGTGGTGGCGGGGTTGGAGCCGACCACGCTGGCGTGCGGGCACGGGATTCCGATGACGGGCGGCGAGGTGGCGGGGGACTTGGAGCGATTCGCGCGGCATTTCTCGCGGCCTCCGCACGGGCGGTACGTCAAAGAACCGGCGCGGACGGACGAGCGCGGCGTGGATTCGCTGCCGCCGAAGCCGTCTGACCCGGTGCCGTATCTGGCGGGCGCGCTGGGGTTGGGCGTGGCATTGGCGCTGGCGGTGTTACCGAAGAAGAGCGGAATGAAGGACAAAGGATGAAGGATGTTGCTGGGTTGTGGGTTGTGGGGTACGAAGGACGTGATGGGCGGGCAGGGCTGGTAACCGTTGGCGGTCGCTCGGTGTGCAGACCGTCAGGCAGCTTCGCTGCGGGGTTTGCCATGGCGCCCGGAGGTCGCCATCCACCTTGGCTTGTTCTGCGCGGAGCGCTCCGTCTGAGGCAGACGACCTCCAGAGTGTGCCTGCGGCGCGAGTCAGGGAAGGGCTCGAAGAGGCTTTACTACCCTAGCTTGACGCCACGGCGGACGCTGACCGCCGAGCCTTCCACGATAAAAGTGGAAGCGGGAGTCTGCGACAAGAAGGGCGCGAATCTGGGATCGTAGATCTTGGCGACATCGCATTTAAAATCGTGGCGGTGTCCCGGCCAGGAGCGCCAGCGGGGATGCTCGACCCCGTACTCCATCGTGCTGCCGTTGCGCTGCCGGTTGTAGCCCCAAAAGTGGTCGGTGATCCAATCCGTTTCGGTACCGGGTTCGATGGGCATCGGTCCGCCGCCCGCCGCGTCCACCGCGAGCGTCTGCCAGCGGCCAGCGTACTTCCAACGGTATTCCGTTCGCGTGGCCTCGGTACCCGGATAGACCGCGTGCTGCATAGGGCAGGCGAGGTATGGCTCGTTGTAAAGCAAGCGGGCCGTCGTGGCGATGAACCAGCGCGGGACGATCTCGCGCACGAACACCGTGCCGCGCCGCCAACCGTCTTGGCCCGGGATGCGGCGGCGCACGTAGAAACGGAGGTTTACCTCGTCGAAGTTCTGGTGAAACGGAAACGGGATGCCGCAGACGCGCGTCTTGAGAAAGCGAAAGCCTACCATGCTGACGAAATGGCGACCGTCGCGGTCGTCGAGTTCGGTGCCCGGCGGAACGAGCGGCACGAGAACGGCGGGATCGACCTCGTAGTTGAGGAACGCAAGGTAGCGCCATTCGGCGGTGAGGAAAACAGCGGGGCGGTGAGGGAATGAGTTTGCGGTTTCCATGTGCCGAATCAGGTCCGCATGTTACGCTTCCGGCACCCCTCCGGGGCGCATTGTTCCTCGCATTGATTCCGGTGGCTGACGCCGCCGACCAACATCTGACACCCCTCCGGGGCGGACAGAGCT
>CAXTBX010000188.1:0-5553 GCA_964242205.1 uncultured Chthoniobacterales bacterium | reverse complement strand
CGAAGCTGCGGTCGCGCAGTTCACCCAAGCGATTGAAGAACACGGCACGGGCCAGGGCGTTTCGCGCCTCGCCCTTGTTGAGGCCAGCGTTGACCCTGCGGCGTAGTTCCACGCTCTGGAGCCATTCCAGGATGAAGAGCGTACGTTCGATCCGGCCCAGTTCCCGGAGAGCCACCGCCAAGCCGTTCTAGCACGGGTAGCTGCCGAGCTTGCACAGGATCAACGAGGCGGTGAGGGTGTAGCGGCGGATCAGCTCCGCCTCCGTGTCGGGCAGGGCGAGCAAACCGGCGAGTTCGGCGTCCGAGAGGATGGTGCGGCGAGGCATGGTCAAGCGTCCTTAAACGGACGCATGACTACCAGCTTTCGAACGTATATTGAACTGGACGGGGTCCCATCCATGAGAACACTCCGCTCACGCTGCTGAATAAACTCCGGGACGACGGAGGGAAAAACAGCCTTCCAGCGCCTCAACGTGCTTTATCATTCGTTTTCTACGTTGACCCCAGGGGGCGTCGGAGACTCAGGAGGAGTGGGACCGGTCTTCTTGAGCTTGCGCGGAAAGCGATGATTGCCTTTCTTCTGGGGAACCCATGAAACCTGCCGCAGGCGCACTGCTTACGCTGCTCAAGACACCGGACGCCGGATCGAACGCACCGCTCTATCGCCAAGTTTACCGGCGAGTGCGCACGGCGATCCTGGCCGGGGAACTGCGCCCGGGCGCGCGCCTGCCTTCCAGCCGTCGCTTGGCCCTGGACCTCGAACTGTCGCGCAACACGATCGAACTCGCCTTCTCCCAGTTGGAGGCCGAAGGCTTCCTCGTGCGGCGGCAGGGTTCGGGCACCTGCGTCTGCCGAACGATCCCCGGTCGGCTTCAGGGAACTGCCGCCCGCCCGCAGGGCCTGAGCGCCCCGTTAGCCTGACGCCCGCCCGGCGAGCAGACATACCATCCAGCGCCAAAACCTCCGCTCTCGCCGCGCGGTCATGCGTTGGTCGATGCCTCCGGACCACCGGAGCCGACGTTCGATCCGCGTTTGGCCTTCGCCACGTGCGGCCCTGCGATCGACCATTTTCCGATCACGCTTTAGAATCGTCTCCTCACCAGACGTGCTCGCTCCGCGGACCCCGAGTTGCTGCGCGGGGGGGAGGCCGGCGGCTACCGGTCCCTGCGGGAAGCCATCGCCGCCTACCTCGGACCGGCGCACGGCGTGCGCTGTCTGCCGGAGCAGGTCATCGTCACCACCAGCACCCAGCAGTCCCTGGACCTGGCCACCCGGCTTCTGCTCGAACCGGGCGACCGCGCCTGGATGGAAGATCCCGGCTACCGCGCCGCCCGTGCGGTGCTCGCGGGCAGCCGCGTGCGCGTGCTGTCCGTGCCCGTCGATGAGCAAGGCCTCGACATCACCGCTGGCAAGCGCCGTGCGCCGCGTGCCCGCTTACTGGATCATCGACGAGACGAGCTTTCCCAAGGCGGGCAGTCACTCGGCGGGCGTGCAACGCCAGTACTGCGGCGCGCTGGGCAAGACGGCCAACTGCCAGATGGCGGTGAGCCTGCATCGCGCCGACGAGGCGGCGGGCACCAGCCAGCCGCTGGGCTGGCGACTCTTTTTACCCGAAAGCTGGGCCGACGATCCCGTCCGCTGCCAGCGCGCGGGCGTGCCGTCCGGCGTCGTCCACCAGAGCAAGCAGGATCTCGCCCTGGGCTTGCTTGATCAGGCGCTGGGCTGGCAGTTACCTGCGGGCGTCGTGCTGGCCGACGAAGCCTACGGCGGCAGCTTTGCGTGGCGCTTGGCCCTGCGTGAGCGCGACCTCTCCTACTGTGTGCGCGTGCCCTGGACGACCACCGCCTGGCAGGAAGCGCCGCGCTTCGGGCCGCCCGAGCCGGTGCGCCGGGGCTTTCGCGCCAAACGCGGTCCGCTGCTCAGCCCGGAGCCGAAGAACCTGCTGGCCATCGCCCGCGAACTGCCTGCCTCGGCGTGGAAGAAGGTGACTTGGCGGCAGGGGACCAAGGGACCGCAACGCTCGCGCTTCGCCAGCCTGAGCGTGTGGGCGGCCCATGGCTGGAAGCAGGGGGCGCAACCCGAACGGATCGAGGAAACCATCCTGATCGAATGGCCGCAAGGTGAACCCACGCCGACGCGCTACTGGCTGGCGCGTTTACTCAGGAAGTCCACGCTCAAAAAACTGGTGGCGGCGGCGAAAGCGCGCTGGCGCGTGGAGCAAGACTACCGCGAACTCAAGGACGAACTCGGGCTGGACCACTACGAGGGCCGCTCCTGGCAAGGCTTCCGCCATCACCTCGCCTTGGTCACGGCGGCGTTCGTCTTCCTGCGCCAGGAACAGCACCGCGCGCAAAAAAAATCGACCGCCACCCACCTTGCCGCAGGTGCGCCGCTCGCTCCAGGTCGCCCTCATCCACCTGAGCGGTCGCTGCCCCTGGTGTCACACCCGCTTCCACCCACCTGACTCTACCTGACGAAGTATTGCTAGTGGAAATCGACGACCTGATCGGCGATCTTTTTCTGCGAGAGCAGGAGATCGACGACGCCGGGCTCAAAGCGGCTATCCGCCGACAGACCCTCGCGGGTCGCTTCGTGCCCGTGCTCGGTGGTTCGGCGTTCAAGAACGTGGGCGTGCCCGCGTTGCTGGATGCGATCGTCGACTACCTGCCGGGACTGTTGGACCGACCTCCCTCGCAAGGTCACCGTCCTGACACGGGTGAGAGCGTCTCGTTGTCCGCTGATCCTCAAGGACCAGCATGCGCGCTGGCGTTCAAGCTGTGGAGCGACCGGTACAAGGGCCGCGTGGTCTTCGTGCGCGTGTACTCCGGGTGCCTGCGTCCGGGCGATGCGATGCTGAACCCGCGTACCGGGAAGCGCGAACGCGTGGGCCGGTTGCTTCAACTTCTGGCCGACAAGGAGCGTGAACTGGAAGTCTGCATGGCGGGCGATATCGCTGCTGTGGTGGGCCTCAAGGACGTGCGCACGGGCGACACCCTCTGCGAGGAGGGCAACCCCGTGTTCCTGGAGCCACCGAGCTTCCCCGAGCCGGTCGTGTCGATGGCCATTGAGCCGAAGAGGCGCGCCGACCAAGAGAAGCTGGGGGCGGCCTTGAACCGCTTGGCCGACGAGGACCCGACGTTTCACGTCAGCACGGACGCCGAGACAGGCCAGACACTCGTCGCGGGCATGGGCGAGCTGCACCTGGAGATCATCCGGGAAAAGCTCGCCCTCGACCACGGCGTCGAAGCCACGACGGGCCAGCCGCGCATCGCCTACCGCGAGACCGTCACCCGCGCCGCCGAAGGGCGGGGCAAGCAGGTCAAGCAATCGGGCGGCAGCGGGCAGTTCGCCAAGGTGGCTGTCCGGGTCGCTCCTCGCGAGCGGGGCATGGGCAACCTTGTCGAAGAGAAGACCGTCGGCGGGGTAATCCCGCGCCAGTTCCTAGCCGCGTGCCGCAAGGGCGTGGAGGAGGCGTTGCAAGACGGTGTGCTTGGCGGGAACCCGGTCGTGGACGTGGCGGTTGAGTTGATCGACGGCCAAGCCCACGCGAAGGATTCCAACGAGTTGGCGTTCCGCATGGCGGCGATCTTCGCGGTCAAGGATGCGCTACGTCAGGCAGGAGCGATCCTGCTGGAGCCGATCATGGCCGTGGAGTGCGTGGCACCGGACGAGTGCTGGGGCGACCTGCTCGGCGACTTGAACCGGCGGCGCGGACGCATCGTGGGCGTTGAGGAGCAAGCACGTGGCGCGGACAGCGTGGAGGTAATCCTCCAAGCCGAGGCACCGCTGGCCGAACTCTTCGGCTACGCGAACGCCATCCGCTCGCTGAGCTGGGGCCGCGCGTCGTACTCGATGCGTCCGGCGCGCTTCGAACCGGTGCCAGCGCAAGCAACGGCGAAGTAAGCCAGAGTCGATAGAACCAGGCCGGGAGACAGTCCGTCTCCCGGCCTGTGTTTGCTTTTGGTGACGTGGCCGCTGGCTATTCAGAATGAAAGACACCTCACAGACCAAGCCCGGCGAGCCGGGCAGCCAAGGCATCCAGGTCCGCGCGGGTTTCCAGCTTCTTCAAACCCACCAACGGCAGAAAACCGGCAGGAACATGCCGAGAGTTTCTTTGAGCAACCCCACCTCGAATTCGGTGGTGTCGTGTTCGCCCGCTTTGGGCAGATCCTGGCTGGCACACCGGTGGGCAACTCCGGAGAGGAAGTCGGCGATACGGGCCATCTTCGAGTACGAGAGTTTCTCAGGCGTATCGCTGCGCTGATGGTAGTGCTCCCACCGGCCGCAGGAGAAAAACAGGTAGGGCACGCCCATCGTGCGGAAGATGTGGTGGTAACTCATGTCGCCCACGTTTTCGTTGAGGGTGGCGATCAGCGACAAGCCATCCGCCGACAGGCAGTCTCGAACCAATTTGGGCAGCGTCGGATGGCTCTCGGCTCCGGTCAAGAAAAGCAGGTTTCTGAGTCTGGGCAGCACCGCGCCCGCGATGGTCTGCGGCAGAAAAGGCACGCTGACTTCGTGGCCTGTGAGATCCTGAATCAGTGCGAAGCCCACGCCGCGCGCATCCATCTGATCGAGCACGAAGCGGATGCTGCCCATCGACTGAGACAGGAAGTAGTGCGGTTCCTCGGCGTCGAAGAACGCCACGATGGACATCGCGGGCGGGCGGCGTTTCACGCAACCGTTCCACCATCGCCAGAGTGATCGCTACCGCCGCCGCGTTGTCGTCCGCGCAAGGAGCGTCAATTACGCTGTCGTAATGCGCACCTAGCAGGATGGGCCGAAGGCGACGATCCTTCCCTGGCAGCACCCCCAGGAGGTTGAAAAACTCTCGTCCGCCTTGTTGGTAAGGCAGCGGGTAATTGGAAGAATGGTTGTACGGTTCCAGGCCCAACGCGGCCATGCGGGCGCACAGAAATCGCCGCGCCTCCGCGTGACCCAGGCTGCCCACCATCCTCCCGGCTGGGGCGGCAAGCGCGGCCACGTCGGCACGCAGTTGAGAGTCGAGCGGGTTCATAGCAGTCAGTAGGGAGGCAGCAACCTGCGGAAACCGTGGGCAAGAACCAGGACCGTAAAAACGATGCCACGCACGAAGAGCCACGGTGAAAACGCGGTGTTTACCGTGACGGTCGGGTCCGCCAAGGCCGCCGCAAGCTCACGGAGGTAGCTGAGGTCATGCGGCCAGTCCACGATATTTTCGCGCCAATCTTGTGGGATGCTTGCCGGACCTGCACTCATCCCGGCCAGAGCGCCAGCGATGGCTGCCACGGTGTCCACGTCACCGCCCGCTTGGGCGATTGCCTCAATGGTGGCCCGATAATCTACGTAATGCTGGTGCCACACGACGATGGCGAAGGGAACGGAATGCAGGACATACCCGGACACACCTTTGCGGGAGCCGAAGCGCTCGGTGGCCAGTGACAACGGCGCGGAAGCCTCGCAGCATTCCTGAATCGATTGAACCGTTTGCAGCCATTCGACCTGCGAGGAAATCCCAGCTAGAGCATTTTAATCGAGGATGTAGCCGCACGACTGGAACCATCCTGCGGCGTCT
>CAXTBX010000187.1:0-5569 GCA_964242205.1 uncultured Chthoniobacterales bacterium | reverse complement strand
TATGCCTACGACACTGATGACTCCCTCGGATAGAGGCGCTCCGCGTACCGCTTACTGAACAACAACAAGTTGACCGTGCAGGATCCCCGCACGTTCACCACCACGTTCCACTATGACGGCCGCAATCGACTCTACGAAGTCAATTATCCCGTCGCCAGTGGCAGCCCGGTGCAAAAGAAAACCTTTGGCTACGATGCCAACGGCAACAAGACCAGTGAGACCGACGAGAACGGGCACACGACGAACTACACCTACGACGGCTTGAACCGGCTGACGGCCACCACGCGCCTGATGGCGACGGCACCCAACTTGGTGATGGGCTACGGGTATAACGCCGTGAACTCCCGCACCAGTGTCACGGACCCGCGTGGGCTCACCACCGCCACCGATTACGACGCGCTCCAGCGGCCTATCGACACCGTCGATGCTCTGCAACAAACCACCCTTTACGATTACGATGGTCCAAATGCCGGTGCGAGCGCCTTCGACAGCTCCGCCTTCAAGCCCACCACGGTGACGGACCCACGCGGGCACACCGTCGTCACCACGTACGACGAGTTGTACCGGCCTACCCAGGTCGTCAGTTCCGCCACTCCGTTGCCGGCAGGTGTCACCGAATCGGACGCCGTGACTCTCCACGATTACGACAACGTGGGCAACGTGCGCCACAGCACCGACCCGGCGGGCCATCAAACCGAGATGACTTACGATGCGCTCAACCGGGCAGTGCGAGTCAGCTACGCTGACGGCACGTCCACGCAGATGCTCTACACTTCCACCGGCCTCAAGTGGAAGGCCATCGACGAGTTGCTTCAGGCGACCGAGATGCACTACGATGGCGCGGGTCGGATGGTCGAAACTTACGGCCCGCCTCCCGATCCGACCAACGCCCCGGACGTGCGCCCGCTCAGCCGCACGGGCTACGATGCCAACGGCAACGTCAACGTAGTCATCGGTCCGCGTTTCAGCGCACTCGCTGATCCGAGTTCGAGGGAAACCGTTTTCGTCTTCGACCGCCGCAACCGCAAGACCGACGAGTGGCAGCCGGCGGTCGAGGATTACGACAGCGGCCAGACCCTGCGCCCGCACCTCGCCTGGGAGTACGACAGCGTCGGCAATGTCAAGGCCATAGTCGATGCGCGCGGCAACCGCACCGAGACCCTTTACGATTGGGCCAACCGCCCCTATCAGGTCACGGCCCCGAGCGTGCCCGTCATCCTGCCGGACGGCAGCAGCGCGTGGAGGCAGCCGGTGACCAGCACCGTCTACGACGAGAACGGCCACGTGCTGACGCTCACGGATGCCAACGGCCACACGACGACCAACACTTACGACCAGCTCAACCGGCTTGGGACCACGAAGGATGACGAGCAGGACAAGGTGACCTACGGCTACGACGCGGCGGGCAACCGCACCAGCGTGCAGGACGCCAACATCCACACGACTCTCTATGGTTACGACGGACTCAATCGCAACGTGACGGCCACCGATGCCGCGGGCGTCATGACGAAGTTCACCTACGGCGACGGACTCAACAAGACCAAGCGCGTGGACGGCAATGGGAACACGACGCTCTACGACCTGTACGATCAGCGTAACCGGCTCAAGCACGTCACCTACGTCGACCACGCCGAGCAGAACCGCACCTACGATTACGACGCCGCCGGGCGGCTGCGCTCGGTGGTCGATGACAATGGCAACACGGCCACGGCGGTGTCCTACATCTACGACGGGTTGGGCCGGGTGCTGACAGAGACGAGCAACGGGGCCACGCACGCCTACGGCTATGACCTGGCAGGCAACCGCACAAGCACGCAGTATGGCCTGATGGGTGGAGGGGCAGGTCGCACGCTGACCAGCAGCTATGACGCGCTCAACCGGCTCACGAGCTTGGTGGACGGTAGCAGCACGACCACGTACCACTACGACCTGGATGGCCACGTCCGGGGGAAGGACCTGCCCAGTGGTGAGAAAGAGGTCACCAGCTACGACGCGCTTAGCCGCCAGAGCGACAGCGTCGACGCGTCGGCCACTGGTACGTCGCTCTACGCGTATACCTACGGCCACGACGCGGGCGGTAACCTGCGACTGATGAGCGAGTACAAGCCGGGCCTGAGCGCGAATACGCGCACGACCGTCATGAGCTACGACGGAGCGGACCGGCTCACGGGCGAGGCGGTTTACAACGGTGCCAGCGCGGCACCCGCGTCGCTGGTGTCAGACACAGTTTATGCCTACGACGCAGCCGGCAACCGCACCTCCACGAGGGTCAACGGGAACGCGCCGTCGAGCTTGACATACAACAACCTCAATCAGGTGACGAGCTACAACGGGATCAGCTATGGCTACGACGCCAACGGCAACCGGACCTCGCGCACCGTGTCGGTCGGCAACACGCTGCCTTCCGGAACATCGGTCAGCGGCACTGCCACGGCCAGTCCATCCATCAGTTCGTTTGCGCCGGCCTTCGGCCCCGTGGGCGAGGTGGTGGTGCTCAAGGGAGCCAACTTCACCGGCACCACGGCGGTCAGCATGTTCCGAAACGTCAACGTAACCAGCTTCCGCGTGGACAGCGACACGCAGATCACCTTGATCGTGCCTCCGGGTGCCACGACGGGAACCATCCGGGTGACGAACAACGTGGGCGCGAATGTCAGTTCGACCAAGTTCTCGGTGAGCCAAGCGATGACGACCTACCTTTACGATCTGGAGAACCGGCTGAGCCAGGTGATGCCACCGGCCTTGGTGGGGGCGGGGACAGTGCCGCCGACTTATGCCTATGCGTACGATTACCGCACGCGGCGGGTCGGGCGCACCGAGGGCAGTGTGTCCACGGCCGTGGTCTTCAGCGGCGGCACGAGCATCGCCGAGTATCCAG
This sequence comes from uncultured Chthoniobacterales bacterium, assembly GCA_964242205.1. Taxonomy (GTDB): domain Bacteria; phylum Verrucomicrobiota; class Verrucomicrobiia; order Chthoniobacterales; family SZAS-18; genus CAHJWO01. The sequence continues at coordinate 2,691 of CAXTBX010000187.1, read as the reverse complement.
GCGGCGGGAGCACCGGCCCGACGGTGGAGTTCGTGCGCGGCAGCGATTGGGGTGGCGGGGTGGGCGGCATCCTCTACAGCGTGCGCGGGGGGAACGCAAGCTTCGACCATTACAACGCGCGCGGGGACGTGTCCACGCAGACCAGCGGCACGGGCACGGTCAGCTGCCAGGCCGAGTACGAGGCGTGGGGCAAGCGCACGCAGGAGTACGGGCAAGACCAGGACCGGCAGCGCGCCAACACCAAGGAAGAAGACCCCACGGGGCTGCTGTGCGAGGGCCGGCGCTATCGCGACCTGGAGACGGGCAGCTTTCTGACGCGCGACCCAGCGGGGATGGTCGATGGACCGAACCTGTACGCCTACGTGCGCCAAAACCCCTGGACCAAGTTTGATCCGGAAGGATTAAAAGAGACGGTAATTACAAACAAACAGGCTTTGCAATTGAAAGATTCTGCGTCTGAAATTAACAAATTTGTTAATGCTATGATTCAATCGGTCATGGCAGATGCGAAGAAAAACGGCTGGACTCCGGGATTGGCTACTGACAAGTTATACCAAAGGTTGGTAATCCCATCTGGGCAGTTTGGCAATGATACAAATATTGCCATGCAGATTGCTAAGTTAGGCCTTGAATACTATCGTCCCGCCACCTCCGCCGGCAGTAGATACGAAGGAGGATTACCCTTCCTAGCAGAAGGGATTAACATACTCGCGGGAGTCAAAGGCGTTCATGTAGTAAGCGGCGTAAGATTTTGGGATGATGATGCCGTTCTAGCTGGAGGTTTGAATATCAACGGCCAAGCGGTGGGTACAGACAAACTTGATCATATATTCTTCGATGGCTACGAAGCAAGGAAGAATCGCGACGAAGCTTTAGCTCGTAAATTTTCCGAAGATTTCGAGAAAGGCACGAATGGACTCAAAATGACAGGTGTTTTTTCTCGCGCTGATATTGAGGCGAACATGATCGGAGTTCGATTTTACAATGAGTTTGAAAAAGCTGTCACCGCAGGAAAGCCCTTTGTTTGGGACATCACCAAAATAGACACTTCTGTTCTCAACGAGAACATAAACAGAAACGATTATTCCTCGCCTGAGTTTAGGCAGAGAGTCGAAAAAAATGAAGAAAAATATAAGGATCAATAGCACGTCGTATCTGCTGTATCTGCTGCTAGTGTGCTGCTACCATTTCGTAGGCATTCAATATGCACTTAGTGCGAGCCAAGAGGGCGATGGGATGCCATCCAAGACGGATAAACAAATTGTACGTTATCTTGTGAAAAAATTTAACTCCGGGAGAGTTTATCAGGCTAATACTTTAAGGTTAAAGAAACGTGTCCACAACGCTAGAGAGGCCGCCGAAGCATTTGAGATTTTTATTGCACAAAAAGAGACGACGGTTAATTTTGGGCAAGCACCGGCATTGAGCGTTGTCGGACAGATCAATCAATATTACTTTTCTCAGATCACTAATTCTAAATTGTCGTGCTACATCATTGTTAAGAAGAGGGGGCGATGGGTGTTCTTCGATGGAATTATACCGTAGCAAAGACGAAAAGTAGCTATGCCCTTTTATGATTCGAACGTGCCAAGAAGAGAAGTTTATCTCTTATCCTACACAGCATGTTCGGTTGATGCATAAAATTAGGTTGTCCATGGTTTTGGTGCTGGTGATGAACTCCGGCTGTTCAAAGCGGGCACCTTCCCCTCCGCAACCAGAGGTGCCTCACGATGTGATCGCCATGGTCGGTGACGAGCCGATCACCACCGCGCAGTTTTCCGTCGAAGCCGCCCGTCGCCATATCGGCGACGATGCCAAATCCAAAAAGGCGCTGCTTGATGAAATGATACGCACGCGACTCCTTGGACAGGAAGCCCGTCAACGTGGATACGAGCACGATCCACAGGTGGTTGTAGCGGTCGACAACTTCTTGGCAGATCGCCTGAGACAAGAAATCCGCTCGGAGACCAAGGCGGGATCGCAAGAGATCGAAACGTACTACAAAGCCCACGCCGCGGAATTCATGACGCCGACCGCCGTCCGGGCCGCTGTCATCTTCGTGGCAACGCCCCCCCAAATGACTGCCGAAACTCGCGCGGAGAAGCGAGTTGCCATGGACACCATCCGCCAGCGCGCGGCGGGGCTGCCGCCCAGCGCCGTCGGCTTTGGCCCGTTGGCAGCGCAATATTCCGATGATCAGGAAACCAAGCTCAAAGGCGGCGACATGGGCTTTTTCGTCGAGGGCCATGCCAATCCAATCTGGGAGAAGCCGGTCATCGACGCTGCCTTGGCGCTGACCAGTCCAAATCAGCTTAGCGACGTGGTTTCGACTGACCGTGGCTACTATTTGGTCAAGCTCACCGCGAAGCACAACGCGTCCCCGCGTCCTATGGAAAGCGTCCGTTTGCAGATCGAGAAGCGCTTAGCAGAGGACAACGAGCGACATTTCGTGGCCGGCTTGATAAAGGCAGCAGAGGACAAGAGCGCCATCAAGGTCTTCAACGATCGCTTGGCTGTCACTCCTGTCCAAGATACCCCAAGTGGATCACCTACACCCCGCCAGCCATCGACCGCACCCAATCAATAGGACTTGCTTGTGCCTGTTCCTCAAGTGGCGGCAAGCCACTAACACGAAGCGGTAGTGTTTTCCTCGTTGTTGCTGGCTGCTTGCTTGAGGACGATGTTCAGGGA
>CAXTBX010000186.1:0-5714 GCA_964242205.1 uncultured Chthoniobacterales bacterium | reverse complement strand
GGGTGCCTCGGTTCCGGCCCGCTGATTTGGTTGCCAGACAAACAGGGACGATCCTCGCCGTTGGGCAGTGGTACAGTTCGGATTAACATTTTGTGGTGGCCGGAGAACTTGCCAGCGCGGCACGTTTCAAGTGCATCCGTCATTCTGTCCTTCGTTCGCCGGTGGAACCTGCCGTGAAAGTGGCGATTGCCTCCGAGTCAAGAAAAGGGTTAGATCCAGCGCGTGATCTTGCTGAAACGCGACCGCGAACCGGAACGGTGGCTCCGCTTCAAGCAATCCATCAAAGAATCGAGGCGAATCCTCGATGAAATGAAGAAAGTGACGGATGCACGCAAGCGAGCGATGGATCAGATTCGCTGTGAATTCTACGGCGGGAAAAAGCCCGGCTAACACCGTCCTTCTTTTTACATCATGGAGACGCCCTTAGAGCAAACGGCGCGGCACGTCCGCGAAGGTGCCGAGCGAATCGCCAAACAGCGCAGCCTCATCGAACGACTCAAAGAGGAAGGGCATGTGGAGATGCTCACCACCGCCGAGCAACTCCTTTCAGACCTGAATGATTTCCAAAGGTTGGGCCAAGAGCACCTCGCAAGAGAACAGGCAAAATCGCTCGGAAGCTAATTCACCGTGGACACTACCGGAAATCCACAGCGATAAACGGCCCGATCTAAATCAGGGCTCTACTGCCGGTTTTTCTATTTCTTAATCTTCTCCATCTCCGCCAGTTCTTCCTGATGGACTTCCTCCGTATCGTCATCAGGGTCGTCTTTCGGCGCGGGCGGGTCCTGTTCCGGGGACAGTTGGTCCACATCTCGGAATCTCTCGCTTGAGGATCTAAACATCCCTAAAAGCCTATCCGAATAACCCGGCGGCACGGTAGGAGATCAGGCCGCAGACGAAGTGGAGCAAGCCTTCGTAGTTGGCGGCCTTCTTCGTCCATCGTGTAAGGATGCTGCGGAAGCGGTTCATCCAGGAGTGGGTGCGTTCCACCAGCCAACGTCGAGCCTTCTGCCCGACTTTCCTTTCGGTGACTTCCTCGCCACGCGAGCGGATGTGGGCCACGAAGCCAAACGCCCCGGCGATCCAGCGCACCTTCTGGTAGTCGTAGCCTTTGTCCAGGCAAAGGTGTTGCGGCGATTTGGCGGTCGGTTCGGGTCGCTCGACGGGAATGCTCCAAAGCGTCTCAGCGAGCAGCTTGAAGTCGTTTTTGTTGGCTCCGGCCACGCACAAGCCCACCGGCACGCCGCCGGCCTCCACCAAGAGCGAACGCTTGGTGCCTTGCTTGCCGCGATCCACCGGGCAGGGACCGGTTTTTCCCCGGCCAGCGGAGCCCTAGTCATCGCTCCATCCATCGAGAGCCAACTCCAGTCGATCCCGTTGAAGGCGTCGTACTCGGCCAGACCCGCCTGCCAGAAACGCAGAAAGAAGCCGTCTTTCACCCAGTGCTGGAAGCGGTCGTGCGCCGTGGAGGAAGCGCACAGCTTGGTGGAGGATAGCGCGTTCCACTGACAACCGGTTCGCAGCACGAAAAAGATGGCGTCGGCGCAGACCCGGTCGGGTACGCGGGGCCGTCCACCACCAATGCGGTGGGTGTTCTGGTGCTCGGCCAACAGTGGCTCCAGCAGTGCCCAAAGTTCGTCGCTGATTGTGAAACGCCGCCCCGTCGACGGGACCGGCTTGGTCGTAGGTCGCGTTCTCTGCTTGGCAGTCTTCATCACTGCCGATGCTGCCACCAAAGCCGGTTATTCGGATAGGCCCTAAGTCTGCCGACCCGAAACCGAAAATCCAGCCAAATCAAATCGGGCTGGTTTCAAACTGTACCACTACCCGCCGTTGCGCGACTGGCCGCGCACGGGGCTGCGGGGTGTCCCCGCTAGATTGGGGAGCGGGACACGCTCTGGGCTCTCCGCGCAGGGAAAGACCTTTCCCGGCCGCCACCCGCTCGGACCCTTCGCCCGTCCTGGTAGAACTTAGAAAACCTACCAGAACCCTGATCCTACTTGCGACGGAACCGACCTTCTTCCCAACGCGCGATATAATCGTCTTCGGGTTCCTCCTCTTCTTCCTCCGACTCGTTGTCTTCGTACTCGGCGGAGAGCACGGTCAAGAGCCGACCATAGCTGCCCAGCCCCACCACGTCTTCCCGAACATCCCGGCGTGGTGCGGCGGAAAACCAGTCACGCAACCGGGAACCATCTTCGACCGTGGACCCAGCACCAATCCAATCCCGTGCGGAGGCGAAACGTGAGGAGGCAGTGTCGCCGGGAAGAGGATCGCCCCGACGCAACCATTCGACACCGGGAATCTGACGGAACGGAGTCGAAGCGGTCATGAATTCCACGATGCCCCGGTGGGACACGATCACCGCGACTCTTTCCTCGGTGATTTCGGTGTACCGGATGGCGGAAGCCACCAGAGAGCTTTCGCATTGATCCGCCAGATCCTTGATCGCCGCCAAGCCAACCTCTTTGCCGTGAACGACACCCTCGACGAGTTTCCAAGGCATCAGGAACTCGGTCGCAAAGGCGTCGGCTTCCACCTCGAAACGATCCTTGGAAATGTAACCGGAATAGGAAAAATGTTTCCCGTCCGCCAGGACCGCGAGAGCGTGGTCATCAATGCAGAAGTGACCAATCTCGTGGGCCACTGTGAAATTCTGAAAACCCAGGCAGCGGATGGCGGTCGAGTAGCCGATGCCGAAGGAATTGCCGACCCTCATCAAAAAGCCGGAAACGCTGGGTTCCGGCGGATGAAAGGGCTGCACGACGATGCCCAGCTTCTGTTCGGCGAACAGTTTGGGCCGGACAGGCAGAGACATCGAACCGTGTTCCACGAGCTTTTCACGGGCCAGCAAGCGAATGGCGAGTCGGCGGCTGCGGGTAATCATCTCGAACTAATAGTTAGGTACGGTCGCGTTCTTTCTCCGAAAGTGCCCGGGCCATCATTTCCAGAGCCTCGAAGCTGGCATCGGAGAGCTTCTCCGCGTGGCGGAACAACTGCTGCGCCCGGGGGGCCGACGCGAACCCGACACCGTGTTGTTCCTCGTCGATGCGGCCCAGGAGGTAGTCGACGCTGACGCCTAGGGCGTCGGAGAGCTTACGCAGGTTTTCAAAGGATGGGGAGCGGTGACCGGTCTCAAAATGGGAGACGGCGGCTGGTTGGAGGCCGGTGCGCTTGGCCAAGTCTGCCTGGCTCAAACCACGGGCCTCGCGGGCGATTCTCAGACGCTTTTCAAATTCTGAGGGCATGGGGGATTATTGCTTGCATGGTCTATACGAAATGGTAAAGTCTGGTTATACGGAATCGTATTCCGTAATTTTTGCGAGCCGCTCTATACGGAAACGGCATTGCAAACCGTCCGTGACCGTAAATGACCGATGAATACTAATCAAGAACAATGCGCCTCCGAGGATCGCCCCGCGCCAAAGTGGGCGGCCATCATCAACGACACCCTGATCCCCATGCCCGGCCAGCGCGTGCGCGCCGCCGTGCTGCGTGAACAAGGCGGCATCCCGGATGACCAGGTGCTCCTGCGCGACCACAACAGCGACCACGATCCTGTCATCGCCGACGCGGACCTGGTCGATCTGGCCGCAGGCAACGTGTTCAACGGTGTGGCCAAGGCGGACGTGGAAAAGCCGCGCACGACCTGCCAAGCGCCCGCCAAGCTCGCTTACAGCGTCAACGATCAGTGGCAGGAAGTTATCCGTCCCCGGCAAACCGGCCGCACCTTGCGCGACTTCTTCGGACTGGCCGACGATGTGGAACTGCTGCGTGACCGCCATTCGCCCGATGACGAAGTGGTGGCCGACCGCGACGACGCTTCCTTTGAACACGGCTGCGTGTTCAAGACGCGCCACGTGGTCGCTCCTCCGCCCAGCCTCGACACGAAGATCATCGTCAACGGGCGTGAGAAAACTGTCACCGGCCATACCATCAGCTTCGAGCAGGTGGTTGTGCTCGCCTTCGGCGCGGTCGATGCGCAGACCATCTACACGATGGCCTACACGGAAGGGCCGGCAGCCAACCGCGAGGGCAGCATGGTCGCTGGTACCACGGTCCGCATCCAGAAAGGCATGATCTTCAATGTCACTCCCACCCGTCGTTCCTAGTCCGGACATCGTCCGCCTGCGCAACGAGGGCTACGAGGTGGAGATCAGGGGGGCGCACCTCCTGGTCTCTCACGTGCCCTACGTGGATTCCAACCGGACGATCCAGTACGGGGTGCTGGTTTGCACACTGGAGCTTTCCGCCAACCAGATCGTCAAGCCGCAGGATCACGTCATCCACTTCGCGGGCGCGCATCCCTGCCACCGCGACGGCACCCTGATGTCGCAAATTCAATACATTACCCAGCGCCGGGACCTCGGAGGTGGCCTCTGGGTGGATCACTCGTTCTCCAATAAACCGGATGGCGGTTACCCGGACTATTATCAGAAGATGACCCGCTACGCGCAGATCATCTCGGACCCGGCATTCTCTATCGATCCAAATATCCGGCTCATGACGTTCAAGGTCATCGAGGCCAAGCCGGAGGAGTCGATGTTCCATTACCTCGACACCAACTCCAGCCGCGCCGACATCGAGGCGATCAGTGACAAGCTCAAGCGGCGCAAGGTCGGCATCGTCGGCCTGGGCGGCACTGGCTCCTACGTGCTCGACTTGGTGGCGAAGACCCCCGTGGAGGAAATCCACCTCTACGACGGCGACGAGTTTGCCCAACACAATGCTTTCCGCTCTCCCGGCGCGCCGTCGCTCGAACAACTGCGCACACCCCCGAAGAAGGTCACTTACTTCAGCGAAATCTATTCGCGGATGCGCCGGGGCATCTTCGCGCACGCGGAGTTCCTCGACGGGTCGAACGTGGACCAGCTCGCCGGGTTGAATTTTGTGTTCGTCTGCGTGGACAACGGCGCGGCGAAGAAAGTGGTCATCAAGTCTCTGGAGGCCCGGCTGATCGCTTTCGCGGATGTGGGCATGGGTGTCCACGTGGGCGACAACAATTTGTGGGGGATGCTGCGCACGACGACCAGCACTCCGGACAAACGCGAGCATCTGCACAAGTACGTCTCCTTTGACCAAGGCAAGGAAGACGAGTATGCGACCAACATCCAGATTGCGGACCTGAACATGCTCAACGCCGCCTTGGCGGTCATCAAATGGAAGAAGCTCTGTGGCTTTTACCAGGATCTGAAACGGGAACACCAGTCCACCTACTCGACCAACGTCAACCAACTCGTCAGCGATGAAGTTCACCCACCAGTTTGTTGACTTGGTCCCCGAGGGGCTCGCCAAGGGCGTGCTCTACGTCTCCATCCGGTACAAAACCGCTTCGCACCTCTGCGCGTGCGACTGCGGCCGGGAAGTCGTCACGCCACTCTCCCCGGCTTTCTGGAAGATGACCTTCGACGGCGAAACCGTTTCCCTGTCGCCGTCCATCGGCAACTGGGAATTTCCGTGCCGAGCGCACTACTGGATCACTAGGGATGAGGTTCGTTGGTCGGGGCGATTCTCGCGCGAGGAAATCGAAGAAGTCACCGCCAAAGACCAGGCGGCGGTGAGCGAGCACTTCGACCGACAGTCCACCGATCTTCCCCGCGAACCAGCCGCCGATGCCGCTACCGAAACCCCTCGTCCGGCAAGCCGCTGGACGAAATTAAAGCCGCGGTGGTGGCCCTGGTGGCGTACGCCGGCGTGACCCTCATGCTGCGCAT
>CAXTBX010000185.1:0-5716 GCA_964242205.1 uncultured Chthoniobacterales bacterium | reverse complement strand
CCTGGATACTCACACGATTCAACCCGCTGGCAACACACGGTTCATCACCACCAAATTTGGTTTCACCGGCCCGAACTGTGGAATGAGCAGAAGAGAAGATGGGTGCAAGGCGGGCGATTGGCTGGCCGGTGCGTGTCAGGATCAGCCTCAGTCCACAACGCAGATCTTGTACAACCGTTTCAACATTTTTGCCGCAACTCGAATGTGGGGGATGATTTTCATCTTCATCAGCCTCAACTACAAATTGAGGTTGGTGTAAGCCCGACCGAACGCGCAAAACACGGTCGGGAATAATGCTCCATACTTGACAGGTTAACGGAGGCTATCCTTGAGAATTTTGTGCCCGTGTCGTTACCAATCAGCAGGAAAGCTTCAGTACCGAAAAATACCACAATCACCAAAAGTAGTCGTTTTTCCAGATTTTTGAACGCTCGATCTTTCACCAATCAGCAGGAAATAGTTGGTACCGATAAATACCGCAATCGTTGAAAACAACCATATTCTACCGTCCAAAACCATACACATCCATCTTCCCAAGTTACTTTCTTTAAGAAGTTTACAGGGTAGATGAAAATCGTCTCAGCGGCTTCGTAATTAGTGGATTTTAAGGTCAAATTTTTTGCTATATATCAACCTATCCAAGAACGGTTTACACTTGATTTTCTAAACTGAATTTTCGAGAGGTAAATCCAAATTTTGTGAAAAACTCACATGAAATATCATTTCTCGTGGGTTGTGTGTCAGTCGCCTGCTCGTTTTGACTTGATTTAGTCATTGAGCGTTCCCCCGCCCTCTCCTCCTCGATATTTGCGCGACAAGTAAATCCTGAGGTTATGAAGGCTCCGACTATCACCCCGCCTTTAGCGGACCGGCTGAGGGACGGCGTCGGCTGGCTGCATTCATGCGCGCGGCCAGCCGATTGGCTGTCCTGTCGAGCCCTTCGGACGGCCACGCCAAAAGCGCTTTCATGGCGGCAACATCCGTTGCGTGTTGCGCGCACTGACGCTCGAAAGTCCACCGCGTTTTGGTGCAGACCAACGTCTGCGGCGAGCCTGTGCGGTCGGTCACGTGCGTCATGTCCAGCCCGAGTCGGTCGATGGTCTGGTGCAGATGGTGGCGGCGCTCCTTCTTGACGCGGAAACGGTGTTCCCGCCGCGCCAGGTCGCGGGCAAACGCCATCAACTCCCGGTCGTCCTCGCTGCGGCAGACCAGCGTGATCTTTTGCGACCAGCCGATGGGGGGCGCGGGCGGCTCTTCGCTGCGCGCGAGCACGAACTCCGCCGTGTGCCGCCACAGTCGCGCCAAGTCGGCGTCGGTGGTCTTGTCCGGGCGCAGTGCCGTCAGCGCGGGCACGACCACGGTGACCGGATCGAACGCGGCGGGATCGGCGACGATGGCAGCGACCGCCCTCGCGTGGAGTGCGTCCGCGCCGAGCGCGCGCAGGCTGGTGAGCAGACTCGTGACGAAGGCGGCATCCGCCGCGCCGGGAGCACGGGATGCGGAGGCATCAGGTTCGTCCCAGTCATCCTCGATGAAGCCTTCTTCCTCCATTTGCGCCCGGAGCCGTACGAGGCGGCTGTACGCAGACTCCGTGCGCGAGGAAGCAGAGAGCGTCGTTGGTGGGAGTGGTTTGAGTTCCGACAAGGCCGCCACGATGGCAGCCGCCATGTCCATGAGCGCCTTTTTCCAACGGGCGGCGGGCGGCTCGCCGACTTCCTGCCACAGACGGTCGAGCAAACCGGCCACCGCGCCGGGTGCCTCGCGCATTTTTACCCGTGCCAGTACGCTCAAGTGTTTGCCCACGGCTGGTGGTTCCAAGAGCGTCACGGCGGCAGCCAAGGTCTCGTTCTCACTGCCGTCGAAACACTTCGTGATGACCCCGCCGATGAAACGCTCCAACAACCCAGCGTCACCCAGACGCGTCAGGGAAGTGAGCATCCCGGCGCGGTCCGCGTCTTTTTGCAGGCGGACATGCCCGGGCCGGGCCGCCTCCTGCTCCCACACGCCGAGCACGCGCCGGGCGATGGCGAGCACGGGCCGGCGTGGTGCCGCCTTGGCCGCCGCCCCGTCGCAGGCTGCCACCCGTTCGGCGAAGTAGGGCAGCACCGCCGCCACGCCCGCCTGCAAAAGCACGTCGGCAAAGCGGTCACGCGGCCAGAGCACCAGCGCCGCGCGGTGATAGGAACGCTCGAAGCTCGCCCCCTCGTTGCCGGTGGCTTCCAGGAGTCGCTGCTCGTCGGGCTTCTCGCCGTCCAACGCTTCGGCGGGCAGCACCTCGCCTCCTCCCAAAGGCACGTCGCCGAAGTCCACGGGGTGATCCTCCGTGTCGTGCCACTCGCCGACGTGCCACTCGCTCTCGCTGACCTCCACGGCCTCGAAGGGCGTGTCCTCCTCGTCCGGCCCCTCGTCGTACCAGCCGCCCCGGTAGTCGCTGTAGTCGGGTTCCGCCGGGCCGGTCTCCTCGATGTGGACGATGCCCAGATGCACGGCGCAGTCCGCCGCTTCCGCCGCGCGACGCAGTACCTTGGCCAAGGTGGCGTCCTCGCCCTTCAAGCCCGCGAACGACAGACCCGCCGGGCTGTACTCGTGCTTGAACAACCACGCCAGCTTGGCGGGCGCGCCTTTGCCTGCGAACGCCTCGCGCAGGGTGGCGGCAGCCTGTTCGATCTCGCCGTGGTAGGCGGGCGCTGCCAGCGGGCGGCTGCCCTTGCCGGTGCGTGGCTGCAGAAGATTGTACACCAAGCAGACCCGGTGACCGCCCGTCACGGGTCGCACCTCGTGCTCGCAGTCCGCGTAGAAGGCAGCCACGCGCAGTTCGCTTGTCTCCGCGCCGCTCAGGTCCAATATCACCTCGCGGCCCGCATGGCGCACGATCAACTCGCCGCCCGTGTGCTCGCAGGGCAGCACCACGATCAGCGTGCCGAACATGCCGGCGGTCTTCTCCGTGTCGCGGTGCACCGCGAAGAAGCCGCCTTTATCATAGATCAGCAGTTTGTAGAGTTCGGCGGTGACGCCAGCCTGCGCGCACCCCAAGCCGTCGGCGACGGCGGAGAGGATGCGCGCGAACGTCTTGTCCCACGACTTGCCACCCAGACGCACCCTGTCCGGCGGCAGTTGCCACACCTTGCGCACCGACTCGTCGAGGATCGTTTGCTCGCCCCGACCGAAGGGAGCACGGTTGGCCTGAGCGACGAGCTGGCGCACCTGCGCCGCGGGCACGGGGAAGGACAGCGTGCCCACATCCGCGATCTCGACGCGTGGCAGCGCCGTCTCGAAGCTGGCCTCCACGAAGAAGTCGCCGGGTCGCCGCACGCCGGAGAGAAGCTTCTCCAGCTTCTTCAAGTCACGGTTGTAGGGTACGTGGATGCCGTCATCGGACATGTCGGCAGATTATGGCGTTGCGCCTCCACGAACAAGCAAGGGATGTTTCTTCAATCAACGAGATGGCAAAGCAGATTCACGATACCCTTGAGGCTGACGGCCAGGAAAGCGGCTGGGATGCCGCCAAGAAAATGGTGGCCAGCTTGCCGTAGCGTGGGCGATAAGGCGGTTAATATTCATCGCCACGCTCGCATTTGCAGCGCCGGGCTTTAGACTCCCTGCTGGTGGCCTCGATCATCCGACCACATCCTGACCGCGCGACGTTCCTCGCCCGGGCGAGTGCGCTTGGCCGGGTATGGGATCGGCCAAGCGCACTCGCCTTGTTCCGCTTCATCAATCCGCAGTATTCCTCGGCCGCAGATATTCTCAGTGGCGAAGGAGCGCTGCACGCCGCCGGACGCTGGAATCCGCCCGGCAGCACGTTGAAACTCAGCTACACCGCCGCCGAGCCAGAAACTGCTCTGGCGGAGACGCTCGCGCACGCCCGGTACTTCCGGCTGCCGTCGTTTTCCGCTCTCCCACGCGTGCTGGTGGGCCTGCGCCTGCGCGCCACGCGTGTCCTCGACCTGCGTGACGGCACCCTGCGTCGTAGGTTGCGCCTCTCCTTGGCGACGATCCTCGATACGGACTGGCGCAAGAACAATCGCGGCGGCCAAGAAGCCGTGACACAGGCGTGGGGAAGTGCTTTCGGAGCAGCCGGCTTTGAAGCAGTGGTCGCCCCGAGCAGCGCCCTGCCGCCGGGAGGGACCAATGTGCTGATCTTTCCAGGTAAACTGCTGTCGCGCAGCCGGTTGGTGGTGGATCAAGAAGTGCATTGGACTTAATAACCGGAAAAACCTGCAATCTTGCATGTTTTTAAGTTGCTTGGCAGCCAAGCATCATGTACGCATTTGATGCGCATGCGATGCGCGTACAAGGCTCTAACGAACCATGAGCGTCGTCACCAAAGAGAAATCCGCCGCTTCCTGGCGGCAGGCCCACCAGAGCGGGTCCGCGTTGTATTCCTGGCGTAAAACGATGGGATTGAACCGCCCCACATTTGCTTGGCTGGCGAATGTCTCCGAGCGCACCTTGGCGACCTATGAGAAGCATCCGCAGCTCTCCGCCGCCGCCAGAGTCCAGGTGACCGAAGCTGTGCGGCTGATCAAGGCATTATCGGAACTCATTCCCGTGCACATATTGGCGGCTTGGCTGCAAACGCCCAACCCGGGCTTCGACGGTCGCTCGCCCAAGGAGTTAATCGAGGCAGGCGAACGGGATCTCATCTGGGAGATGATCCACCAAACGCAGTATGGAGCATTTGCCTGACAAGGCTTCGCGCCGGTAATTTGCATAGTTCACCGCAGGAAAGCCGCGCCGGCCGCTGCCGCCAGCCCCACTACCAGCCAGGGTGGACGAGGCCAGAACACGAGCGGACCGTAAGCGATCAAAGCCAAGATGGAAGTGACACGGGCCGTGCACGGCACCGGTCCACACCGGCTGATACACGGCCGCCAACAGCAAGCCCACCGCCGAGTTCGCTCCCCGCAAGGCGAACTGCGCCGGTTGGACACCGCAAGCTCGGAGCGAGCCCGAGACGGGTGCGCAACTCCGCGCCGGTGCACACGCCGCCCTCCGCCTGCTGCGTCTGACGCAGGAGCGTCAAGCCGTGGGACGTACAGTCTGCTGTTGAAGTTTGCGGGCAACGAGAGGCAGAGCCTCCGCCGCCTCAGATTGCAGAAATTTCGCCATTGAGCATCCAAACCGCGCAGACGGTCCATCAAAGGCTTGCGTTCCGATATTTATAAAGGATAACTGAAGATTATCCAGCAACCAGAGGCACCTTTCGGATATGAGCCTTCTGAGCGGACCTCGCTATGCAAATGTTGAAAATAGAGCAATTAAGATTAAGGACGACTTGCAGTTCCTGCGTTCATAAATGCTGCAGTCAGCCATACGATTGGGTGTTTCTCACCTCCGATGAGATTACACGGTTGCAAGCAGCATCCGGTCAACCCGAACAGGCATTCAGCTCGGCGAGGCGTAACCCAACGACCGGTCACGTATTCAAAACGTTGAATTTGCCATGTATGTTTTTGGATGGGAATGGTGCCTGCACGGTTTACGCCTCAAGACCATTGATCTGTAGACTGTTTCCGTTCTATTTAGAGTTTGTTTAGGAATGAAACCGAGTTTGCAGGCAGGGGCGATGTTTTCGTATGAGCAAGTTACTCGTTGAAGATGCGCTTTGGGAGCGGGTGGAGCCGTTGTTGCCGGTGCCCAAGCCGCGCCGCTTTCGCTATCCGGTGGTGTTTACCCCGATGTTGAACCACGGCTAAAGCAGCGCGATGTTCTC
>CAXTBX010000184.1:0-5731 GCA_964242205.1 uncultured Chthoniobacterales bacterium | reverse complement strand
TAGCTTGCCCTCAACGACGCAACGGGCAAACTCTTCTGACAAAGTATAGTTAGGCCCATGCAATTCAACCTATGAACGAGCAAACGATTCAACGAAATTGGCAGGGTTACACCGACGGATGGTCCGATCTCGATGCATCCCAGAGAGAGGAACTGATGGCGTCGAGCGTATCGGAAGACATCGATTATTCTAATCCCCAGTTGATCGGTCACGGCCGCGCGGCGCTCATTGAGGCGATGCTTCAGTTTCAGCAGCAATTTCCCGGTGCGCATTTTGAAGTTGAGACGTTTATCGTCCATCACGATCAATTGCTCGCCTCGTGGACCCTCCGCGGGAAGGACGGCTCGGCGCTGTTGATCGGCCACAACTACGCCCGAGTAGATCGCGACGGAAAGATCGTCCACACGGCTGGCTTCTTCGCCACTTAGTTTCTGCTCCGATACAATGGTCAGCGATCGTTTGCTCGCGCCCTCCCCCCCACGGCCTAACCACGCGCTCCAGCGAACGGGTAGGGGCGGTCGGCTCTTTTCTGCATTCCGAGCTTTGCTTCGCCCCTACCCTTCGCTGAGCTTGGATTCGTTAGGCACACTCGCGTTCACCATCACAGATGCCCATGCAACCGGAGCCTGCACCCTCGCCGCTGCTCAACCCGTTGGAGGGGCTGTTCAGCCACCACCCTGCTGCTGCCTTGGTCTTGGCCAGCCTCTCTTTGGCTGCGAGCATGGTCCTCATCTGCCGCATGTGGTCGGTTCATCGCAAGGACACTTTCTTCAAAAAGCTGCTTTGGAGCTTCATTTTGCTTGTGCCATTGGCAGGCTGGATTGCTTATGGTGCCCTCTTTCATCCTTTGGGCTACAGCGACACGCCCATTTTGGATGAGTATTCGACCAATGCTCAATACTGAAGTGTTTGGGAGTCAGTTACACTACGGCACTGAGTTATCATGCCTAACAATGCGCTGCAGCCGACCGCCAGGGCGTTCAGCGTCCCTGCCGAGTTCGGGCTTGACTCCCGCCCCGCCGGCGACTGAGCTTGGCGGCGTTAGGCTCCGAACACACATACACACAATGAGCATTCCATCGGAGGTTAGCGGCAAGGTTGTCGTCATCACAGGGGCAAGCAGCGAGATCGGCGAGGCCACGACGCTCCTGCTCGCCGAGCGCGGCGCGAAGGTCGTTCTCGGGGCGCGTGGGCTGGATCGTCTGGAGGCCCTGGCGGCCCGCATTGCGCAAGCAGGCGGAGAGGCTGCTTATGCGCGCACCGACGTGAAAAAGCGCGACGATCTTTCCGCCCTCGTCGAGCTGGCCTGCGAGCGGTACGGCCAGCTGGATGTGCTCGTCAACAACGCGGGCTTAGGCCCGCTTGCCCCCCTTGACGATCTCCGGGTCGAAGAATGGGAGGACATGATCGACGTGAACATCAAAGGCGTCCTCTACGGCATCGCTGCAGCGCTGCCGATTTTTCGTCGGCAGGGTTCCGGGCACTTTGTCAATCTCGCTTCCACGGCGGCGCATCGTATCGTGCCGAACATGGCGGTGTACTGCGGCACGAAGTTCGCGGTGCGTGCCATCTCCGAGGGGCTGCGCCAGGAGGCAGGCGACAAGTTGCGTATGACCGTCATCTCTCCCGGGTTCACCCGGACCAACATCGCGGAATCCATGAAACATCCCGAGTTGAAGGCGCAAACCCAAGCCGCGATGGACAAGATGGCGATCTCGCCGGAGGCCATTGCCCGCGCCATCGTGTTCGCTATTGAGCAGCCGGCGGACGTGGACGTAGGGGAGATCATCGTCCGCCCGACAGCGCAGGGTTGACTCCATCGGCGCGCCCAGCGAGCGACCGCTGGCAGCAGGCTCTCTTCGCCTTTGCCGGATCAACGCCAAGTCGGCTCCACTGAAAGTGCGCCACCGGATCAAAACCGTGCGGCGCTGCCGCTCAAGACGATTGGACTCGATCTCGCCGTTCACCCAATCTGGCGGCGTTCGCCTGAGATCGCCATTCTTCATGCAACAGTTTCAAGGCGTCTTGGATACCGTCCCAGATCATCCTGCCGCCCTCCCAAGGCGCGGCGTGTTCGTCGGTGCAACGATGGCCGCGAACCACACGCAGTTCTCCCGCCGCGCCCAAGGTCGCCTCGAATCGTTCCCGTTGGTTCATCGGCACCAGTTGATCCTCCGTGCTGTGGTCCAGTACGACGAGCCGCGGAGCCTTGCCTGCCTGCACCCGACCGGCGATCTCCGCCGGATCGAAACGCGCCGGGCTCGCGGCCGGCCACCGGGTTTTGTCTTTGCCGAAGGCGTTGGACAAAAACATCTCGTAGTCGTCGCGCAGGTGCGCGTGAGAGGCTCCGAGTCCATCGACGAGCGTGGGAAGGTCGTAGAGGCCGTTGAGGCCGAGGATCGCCGCCGGACAAGGGGCGTCGGGCAAGTATTCCAATCCGTAGCGCCCGGGGGATTGCAGGATAGCTTGGAAGGCGAGGCAGGCACCGCAGCTATGGCCCGAGAGGAGGTAGGATCGGTCCGTGAGGCCGAACGAGCGAAGCAGCGCGAAAGCATGGAGAACGTCGCTCACGTGCTGGGGATGGACGGCCTCGCGGGCGGGGTCCGTGTGGTTGTCCTTGATGGCGTCGTAGGGAGAGGTCGGGTGGGTGGGAAACTGTGAAATCGTGTAGTTGATCGAGGCGAACACGGTGATCGGGCGCGCCTTGTCGATGGCGGAGAAAGCGTGGGCGACGGTGGGTTCGACCGACGCGGCAGTAAGCCGGGGGTCGCGCCACGCACCACCGTGGACATGCACGTGGCACCTCGGAAAAGATGACTGGAAGTTCGGGGGCGGAACGGACTGGGCCAGAATATCGACCAGCGCTGCCATTTCCGGTGTGGCGGGCAGGTAGAGGTTGAGGTTCTGGAAACGATTGGCGTTGGCGATATAGGCGACGTTTTTCGCCGCGACGACCGGGACAGGCTGGGCCAGGAGCGGACTTGACACCTCGGCTCGCTGCCATTGTACGGGGTTGACTGTTTGCATTTTCACATGAGATCGGGGAGGCGGTAGGAACCCACGTCAGAACGACGAACTCCGATGGACGCCGGGAAGCGCGAGATTTTACCGCGAGGAAGACGTGGATGCTGATACCATTGGTATTTATTCGTAGGTATCAATGATATCGTCTTTCGCAAGCACTGGTTTTCTGACGACCCCGACGGCCTTGCGATTTGCGCCTGTGCCGCAGGGCCGCCGGTTTGCCCGTCGAGACCATTTTCGCCAGGGTGGTTTGACCTGCCCGCGATTGGAGGTCAGCTTATCGGCGAAGTGGCCAAGGCAACAAATTCTCCAAAGGGCGAGGCAGTTGAAAGCGACGTGCGGACGCGGATCATCGCAGCGGCTTCTGCCCTCGTGGCGAAGGGCGGCGTCGCGGCGGCCACCACCCGGGCAGTCGCCCTGGCGGCTTCCGTCCAGCCACCGGCGATCTACCGTTTGTTCGGGGACAAGGACGGCCTGCTCCACGCCGTGGCCGAAGAAGTGTACCGGAGGAGCTTTGTCGCCAGCAAGCACGCGCCTGATCCCGAGGGCGACGTCGTGCAGCAACTGCGCGCAGGCTGGGATCAATACGTCGCTTTCGGTCTGGCGCACCAGGAGGTCTTTGTCCTTGTCAACGCGTCGCACAGCCACGCGCCGTCGCCGGCCAAGGAAGCGGGTTTGGCGGTGTTGAGGGAGCGCGTGCGCCTGATCGCCCGGACGGGGCGGCTGAAAGTTAGCGAGGAGCGGGCCGTTGCGCTGATCGATGCCATGTCAACGGGCACCGTCCTGATCCTGCAAAGCATGCCTGCCGTGCAACGGGCTGGGTTGGCCAAGGCGGCGCGGGAGGGAGTCCTTTCCTTGGTGCTCGACGAGAAAGCACCTGCCGCTCGCAATGCCCCGGCCAAGTTGGCGTCGGCCTTGCGCACCCACGTCAAATCCGTCGCGCACCTGACACCAGGGGAGCGCCTCTTGATGGACGAGTTGCTGCAACGCATCGCCACCCCGCACGGTGGTTGACGCTCGCCTTGGCGCCATCTTCTCCCGCGTGCCTGCGCGCGACTTCGGCTGAGCCTGGAGGCGCAATCCGCCATTTCGCCTTTTTTGCCGATGAGTGGGGCAACCTCTTCGAGTTGTTCCAAGTTCTCAAGGCCTGATGTGCCCCGCAACGTTTACCAAACCACCAGGAGGACCATCCTATGTACTTCGTCGCGGGCATCACCGGACACGTGGGCGGAGCCACCGCTCGATCACTCCTCGCACGGGGTTGAAAGGTACGCGCTTTGGTGCGCGACCCGCAGGCAGCCGACGATTGGGCCAAGCAGGGCGTTGAGTTGCACCGGGGCGACCTGACGGACGCCGCTACCTTCGCCGCTGCTTTGGAAGGCATCGAGGGCGCCTTCCTAATGCAGCCCACACCGCGTGGAGCGACGCGGGACTTTCCAGAAGCGAAGGCCCTCGACGCGGCTTTCTGCGAAGCGTTGCGCCAGGCTTCCCCGCCATGTGTGGTCTTTCTCTCTGCCGTTGGTTCGGAAAAGTCCGAGGGGCTCGGGAACATCATGCAGACCCATCTGCGGGAAGAAGCCGTAGGCGATCTGCTTTTTCCAACCGCTTTCCTGCGGGCCGGCTCGTTATTGGAGAACTACCTCCACGACCTGAAAAAAGTTGCCTCCACCGGATTCTTCGACAGCTTCCTCCAGCCAGCAAACCGCTCGTTTCCGATGGTCGCCACCGTGGACGTCGGCGCGGAGGCTGCCCGGTTGCTCGTGGACAGCTGGCAGGGCAGGAAGACCGTGGAACTCGGCTCCCGGTATACTCTGGATGAACTCGCCGTCGCGATAGGCGAGGCGCTTGGCCGGAAGGTGCTGGCGCGGGCCATCCCCCGCGGGGAGCGGAAGGCGGCATTACACGCGATGGGACTCCCGCCCGAACACATGGAGAACTGGGAGGAAATGCAGGATGGCTTCAACTCGGGCTGGATCGACTTTGGCGTGCCTGTCACCGAGCCGGTTCCAGGCGCGACCTCTTCTGCCCAGTTCTTCGCGTGTGCACACCAAGCACAAGAATGAAGCAGAGCATTTCGCTCCAACAACCATTCGCGCCGGTGTCAGATAGAATGCTCGCCCGCCTGTGGCCTGAGCGCGTTTACGCTTGGCGCGGTTGAGTGCTTAAAATTAGGAGCGGGTCCTGCCGCCGACAACACTGCATGGGGAAGATGCCGGGACGTGGAGAACATCATCCAGGCGTCCCAGGATCTCCACAGCCGTGCGAGTTGCGGGTGGTAACCGTGCCCGCCCGTTGCGAACAGGAGAGCCGAGATGCGGTCATCGACGCCCAAAAGCATCGTTGGTCCGCGCGTGCGACAGGCGCGCCTGCGGCCCAGCCTCCGGTTCTCACAGGTCGCCCTTTCCGACTGTCTGAGAGGCTCTGGCATCGCGGTATGCCGCTCGATGGTATAGAAAATCGAGAGCGGCGAGCGCTACGTCGCCGACTACGAACTTATCGCCTTGGCCCGGTGCTTGAACGTCTCCACTGCCTGGCTGCTCGGTGAGACCGGCTCCTACCGGGGCCATCGACGCACGCGGCGCTCGCCGTGACCTGCAGGCAAGTGATGGGGCGGCGTCAGGAAACGGAAAAAATTGTACGTTACAGCGGTTTTCAAAATGATTGAACATCGAGTGGGAACTGGCAATGCTTGAACCAGCCTCGGGCG
>CAXTBX010000183.1:0-5757 GCA_964242205.1 uncultured Chthoniobacterales bacterium | reverse complement strand
GGGCAGGAGCAGGTAATATTGCCGCAGGGCTGCGAAAACGGGCGACACGTTGGGGTCCAGGGTCCAGCCGCCGCCTGCGTCGAGGGCATATTTGGCCGTTTGCCGAGCAGCTTCGTTGAAACCCGCGTAAAGCTGCCATTCGACCATCTCGGCCAAGTGCGCGACGCGATCCCCCGGATTTTGGGCAAGCAGACGCTGGCCGATCTCGCTCGCCTGACCGTACCAATGCAGCGCGGCAAATTCCCGCGCCAAATCCCAGAGCAGATCGTTTCGCTCGATTCCAGGCGGGAAAAGGGCTGCCACCATCCCCGGTCCTGGCCTGCCGCCCGTACCTAGAAACTGGTCCAGCGCGGTGACGAGCTCCGCCGCGCGGCCATCGCGCTCCCGGCTTTCGCCTTCGCTCCAGACCCAGCGGCCAACGGTTGCGTAATCGCCCAGACGCAGCCCGGCGGCCAGGAACGCGTGGCGAATCGCGTGATTTTGCGTGGCGTCCTCTTTTAGCCACTTGGTGAGCAGAGTGAGGACGCCGTTGGTCTGACCGGCGAAATACAGCGCGTGCAGCGGTTCGCTGCGGACCCCGGCGTCCGCCACCCGCTGCCAGCGCGCCAGCCATGCCTTGTTTTCCGCATTGGCAAACTTGATCGCCCCGCCGTCCGCCGGAAAGCGCAGCCGGGCGATCTCGCGGATGGCTTGCAAGCGGAGCGGGCGGTCACCCGTAGGTGCCTTCGCCGTGGCCGAAGGCACCCGGGCCGCGGTCGGGTCTGGCGTACGCAGCCGGCTGCGGGCCACTCCGGCATACGCCGCGAGCAGCGGACCCTCCGGGGCTACCAGATCGTCGGGCAGCGTCAGGGCCTCATTCAGCCCCTCCGCCGACGTGTGATCCAGCACGGTTTCGTAATCCTGCAACGCGGCCTCCGCGTCGCCCAGCGACGTGTCCAGCGCCGCGAGCTGCATCGCCGGTTGCGGATCGGCGGGATTCAGCGCGACCACCTGCCGCCGCAACTCCCGCGAGCGCGGCAATTGCTCGGCGCGCTCGAAATATTGCGCCGCCCGGTTCAGGGCCGCCGGATCGCGGGGGTAGCGGGCGACGACGGTGTTCCAGGTGCGCGCCGCCGCGTCGAGATCCTGACTCTCTTCCTGCAACGCGGCCAATTTTTGCAAGTTATCCGACGTGAACTCGCCCGGCCGGGTCAGCAACCGGTTTTGGTTGAGCACAGCGTCGTCGATTTCGCCTAACTCCTCCTCTTCCCGCACCAACGTCGTCAGGTAGCGCGCCGGTTCGGGCGCGGAAAACTGGGCCTGCTTGAGCAGCCTGTAGGCACCGTCGCGGTCGCCCTCTTCCCGGCAAAACTGGGCCAGGGCGGTCAACGTCAGAAAATCGTCTGGCTTGCGCCGCAGCCGCTCCTCGAACTTCGCGCGCAACGCCGTGCCCAGCCCATGTTTGTAAGCCACGTCGGTCATCTGCCGGTAAAGATCCTCGCGGGCTCCGGCGTCCGTTTGTTCGTCGGTCGCGCCCAGCAAAACGTCCACCGCCCGCGCGTGCTGCCCCACGTGCTCACACGCGGCCAGCAGCGTGCGCCGCACCTCCGCCCGCTGGGCGGGCGTGGCTCCGGGCAGGGCGTAGGCGCGCTCCCAAGTCGCCAGCGCATCGAACCACCGGTCCGAGCGTTGCTGCGCGAGCGCGAGATCACCCAGCGCGGCCCGCGAACCAGGGTCGAGTTCCGCCAGACGCGTGTAAAGCTTGAGCGCGTCTTCGTTGTTGCCAGTCTGGAGTTTTAACCGCGCGAGTTGGCGCAGCACGCTGCCCTCGCGTGAAGGATCGAGCGCGATAATCCGCAGCCAAGTTTTTTCGGCGAGATCCGGACGGTGCAAATCCGGCGCGGTGTTCGCCAGCAGCTCCAGCGCGGGCAAATTTTGCTCGTCGAGCGCCAGCGCCGCGTTTGCCGCAGCCAGTGCGCCCTCGCCGTCGTGCGACCAACCGCACCAGCGACCCAGACGCAGGTAATTTTCCACCGTCGGCTGCCCTCGCGCCAGCGTTTCCAATTCTTTCATGTACGCCGCCAGCAGCGGACTCGTTGTCCGTGGCGGTCGCGGGGTGCCCAACGTCACGGACACCGGGTTGTCCGTCTGCTTTGCCGCGGTGTTCAGCACGTCGAACAATTTCCTTTCCACGTTGATCCGGCCGGGTCCGGCGGGCGTCACGGTCACGGCGTGGCGCAAGGTTTCGACGGCCCCTGGGGTATCGTCGGTTGCCCGCAGAATCTCGGCGATAGCCAAAAGCGGAGCAGGGTCGGCGGGCTGCAATTTGGCCGCACGGTCCAGGCAACCGATGGCCTCGGCAGCCAGTCCCCCTTCCCGGTACACGTTCGCCACCTGGACCAGCCGCGCCGCCGCCGCGTCGTCGACGGATTGCCCGAGCAGCGTATGCAGGGCGGATGCGGCCTCGGAATTCCGCCGGCGAGCGAATAAAAACCTCGCCAGCGCCACGGTCGGCTCCGTCGCTCCGGGCGTCCGGGCGGCGCTCGTCCGCAACACGCGCTCCGCCGCGTCGTCCAGGCGGTGCGCGAGAAAGAAATTCAGCGCCGTAGTGGCAACACTCTCGTCCGCTGGACTGCGGGCCAGACGATCCTCCAGGCGACTCGTGGCCTGCGCCAGTTTGCCCTGTTGTACGTCGAGGTCCGCACGCGCGGTCAACACGTCAAGATTGCCCGGCTGCGCTCGGAGCACGGCGTCGTAGAGATCCGCCGCCTTGGCGGTTTCACCTGCCTCCACCAGACGGGCGGCAAGACGCAAGTTGGTTTCGCGGTCGTTCGGAGCCAGTGATTGAATTTTTTCCAACGCCGCGCGGTCACCTGCCGCGTCGCCCTCGGCCTGGGCAAGCGCGGACAAACGGAAATAACCCGCCAGATCACGGGGAGCCTGCGCGATGGCTTCCTGCCACCGGGCGGCGAGTTCCGGCACCCGCCCGGCGCGCTGGTACAAGCGGATCAGCCGCGTCTGCAAATCACCGTGCAGCCAGTTGTCGCGCGCCGTGAGCATGAGGCCGCGTTCCAACGCGTCGCGGGCGGCGTCAAATTGCCCCCGCGCTTCGTGCAGCCGCCCCAGCTCCCGTAGAGCGGTCGCGCGCTCCGCCGGTCCGGCGTGCGCCTCGATGTACTCGTAGTGCGCGACGGCACGTTCGGACAAGCCGTTGGCATCGTAGGCCTCGGCCAGTTGCCGTCGCACGCCGACATCCGCCGGGTTGAGCGCCACGATTTTTTCCCAACTGTCCACGGCCTGTTCCACCTGCCCCGCCGCGAGGTACGCTCGCCCCTGTTTGAGCAAAAGATCCGCTTGTGCGCGGCCGCCGCCTTTTGTCAGGCGGAGCGCCTCGCCGTACAGCGCCGCCGCCGGGGCCGCCTCCCCCCGGGCGATGGCCAAGTCGGCCAACGCAGTTTTCGGCAGCGGGTTGAGCGGCGCGCGATCGGACGCTTCCTGATACGAGCGGGCGGCATCGTCCAGCCGCCCGACTTTCTTCAGCAGATAGCCGTAGATCAACGCCGCCGAAACGTTCGCGCTGGCTGCCTCGGTCGCCTGCCGATAGGAGTTGAGCAGGTCCGGAATGGAGCCGTGCTCTTCGTGGTATTTCCACAACCGGTCCAGCGCCATGCTTTCGACCGGGTTGGCTTCCAGCATCGCGCGATAACGTTCTGCAATGCGCGCCCCGCGATCTGGGGCCTGTTCAGCCGCCGGGGCATCTGCCGCCCGCGCCAGCGTGGTTTGCGCGACCACACTTTCGGTCAGGACCAGACACACGAGAACGGCGAAGCAGGTAGACTTGGTCACACTCCAACAGCTTACCAGCGTTCTCGGCAATCCTCAAAAGCGTTCTGTCGGCTTGAGTCTACCGTACCAGTATTTCCCAACGCGGGCATGAGCGAACCTGAGGCGAAAAACATCTGCCTCAACACGGTCGGACCCATGATAGAGTGAAACGTCTCGTTCTGATCGCCGACGCCTTTTATCACCGTGTACCCCAGCCACCCGCCAACGCCGGACGCGGTCATCCTCAAGAACATTCGCTTGGCGTTGGCGGTGTTCATCAGTGGTCTCGTGCTCAGTGGCGTCACCGCTTTCCCGCTGTTGCACGAACTCAACCTCTTGGTGCGCTGGACTGGTGCGGAACAGCTTGCCGCTGGCCACGGCACCTTCGTCGACAGCGCTGCCTGGATCGTCCGGGTCCGCGATGCCTTGGCGGACACCTACGCAAAATATCCGTTCATCGCCTATGGCACGGATTGGCTCGCCTTCGGACACCTCATCATCGCGCTGTTCTTTGTAGGCCCCCTGCGGGAACCGGCACGCAACATCTTCATTCTGAAGGTCGGGCTTTGGTCGTGCGTTCTGGTGCTGCCGCTCGCGCTGATTTGTGGGCCGATCCACGGTGTTCCGTTCTGTTGGCGCTTGGTGGACTGTTCCTTCGGCGTGCTCGGATTTCCGCTGCTGTGGTATTGCCTGCGCCAAACCCGTCGGCTCACGGCTAGAGGCCCGACGGATGGTCGATAAATTCCCAGGGCAACCCGAACTCGCGTTCCAGTTCTGCGGCGAGCGCCTTGACCCCGAACGTCTCGGTCGCGTAATGGCCGCCGTACAGGATGTTTGCCCCCACTTCCTCGGCAAGCGCGAAGGTCCAGTGCGGACCTTCGCCGGTGATCAAGGTGTCGATACCCGCGTGGGCGACGGCGCGGATCTCCGACCCCGCCCCGCCCGTGATGACGCCGACACTCCGGACGGCTTCCGGTCCGCCGGGACAGACCTTCACCGGCCCGCCCGCCAGTGCCTTGCTCAGCCGCTCCGCCAGTTCCTGACGTGAAATCGCCCGGTTCAACAGCGCCCGGCAGCCGATCTCCGTGCCTTTGGGGGCAAAAAAGGGCTGCCACCCCTCCGCGCCTAGCTCCCCGGGCGAAAAGCCGAGCGCGTCGGCCAGCAGGCTGCTGTTCCCCGCCTCGCCAGCATCCAACGGCAGGTGCGAACTATAGATCGCCAACCCGTGCCGCACGGCCTCGGCCACGAGCCGATAACGGTTGCCGGTGAGCGGCTGCAATCCGCTCCAGAACATTCCGTGGTGAACGAGCAATAACTCGCAACCGTGCGCCGCGGCCTGACGCACGGTTGCCAGACTCGCGTCCACGGCGGCGGCTACTCGTTGAACGGTCCCGGCGTTCTCCAACTGCAACCCGTTCAGTGCATTTGGGTAATCACCAATCTCCGTGGTGCGCAACCGTCGGTCTAGGTATGCCGTCAACGTGGCCAGCGAGGTTTCCATGGGGTTGCCGTCAACAAAACCGGTTCTGTTCATCGCGCAAATCACGGCTACAGTCGCACCAATATGCTAAGCGCCGGAATCGTCGGCTTGCCCAACGTGGGCAAGTCCACCCTGTTCAACGCCGTTACCCGCACCCGCAAGGCGCAGGCGGCCAACTATCCCTTCTGCACCATCGAGCCCAACGTCGGCATCGTCACGGTGCCTGACCCGCGCCTGCAAGCCCTGAGCAAGCTCAGCAGCTCGCAGAAGATCATCCCTCCCGCCATCGAGTTCGTGGACATCGCGGGCCTGGTGCGCGGCGCGAGCGGCGGCGAGGGCCTGGGTAACCAGTTCCTTTCCCACATCCGCGAGGTGGACGCCATCGTGCAGGTCGTCCGCTGCTTCGAGGACGCCGACATCCACCACGTCAGCGGCTCGGTTGATCCCGTGCGGGACATCGAAGTCATCAACAC
>CAXTBX010000182.1:0-5814 GCA_964242205.1 uncultured Chthoniobacterales bacterium | reverse complement strand
ACGATGATCAACGGCCTGGGCATCGTCGGCTGGGGCGTCGGCGGCATCGAGGCGGAGGCGGCCATGCTTGGCCAGCCCGTGTATTTCCTGACGCCGGAGGTGGTCGGCGTTCACCTGACCGGCGCGCTGCGCGAAGGGGTGACGGCGACGGATTTCGCGTTGAGCGTGACGCAATTGCTCCGTGCCAAGAAGGTGGTGGGCAAGTTCGTGGAGTTCTACGGCGAGGGCGCGACCTCGCTGCCGCTGACCGACCGCGCCACCGTGGCCAACATGGCTCCCGAGTACGGCGCGACGATGGGTTTCTTTCCGGTGGACGCCGAGAGCGTCAACTACCTGCGTTCGACGGGCCGCACCGAGGAGCAGTGCGCGGCGTTCGAGGCTTATTTCCGCGCGCAGGAGATGTTTGGGATGCCCAAGAAGGGCGAGATCGACTACAGCGTCAACTTGGAGCTGGACCTCGCCAGCGTGCAACCCAGCGTGGCCGGTCCGAAGCGTCCGCAGGACCGTCTCAATCTGCCCGAACTCGGTGAAGCTTTCCGGCAACTGATGGACCGGCCTGTTCCCGATGGCGGCTACGGCAAGGATTCGCATACCCTGAGCGAGCGTTTCGCGGTGCACCTGGACGGTGACGCCGTGCTGTCGCAGCAACAGACCGCCAACAACCCGGACTCGGCGACGGACACCGGCGAGGGCATGGTCGTGGACGGCGGCAAGCGCATCGGCGCGACGATGGGCCAGATGGAGATGGTCACCAACCGCCCGACGGCGACCCCGGCAGAATTGCTCGCCGAAACGCACGAACCGGAGTTTCAGCAAGGCGACACGCAGATCGGGCACGGCAGCGTGCTCATCGCGTCGATCACCAGTTGTACGAACACATCCAACCCGAGCGTCATGCTCGGCGCAGGCCTGTTGGCTAAGAAGGCTGTGGAACGCGGGTTGCGGGTCGATCCCGCCGTCAAAACTTCGCTCGCGCCCGGCTCGCGGGTGGTGACGGATTATCTCGCCAAGAGCGGGCTGCAACCGTACCTGGACCAGCTCGGTTTCCAGATCGTCGGTTACGGCTGCACGACCTGCATCGGCAACTCGGGGCCGCTGCATCCAAGGATTGAGGAAGCGATCACCGAGCACGATCTGGTGGCGGCCTCGGTGCTGAGCGGCAACCGGAATTTCGAGGCGCGTGTGCATCAGAACATCAAGGCAAACTTCCTGATGTCGCCGCCGTTGGTCGTGGCGTTTGCACTAGCCGGGCGGGTAGATCTGAACCTTTCCACGGATCCCATCGGCCAGGATCAACAGGGCCAAAGTGTGTACCTGCGTGACCTGTGGCCGACTTTGGACGAGGTCCGGCAGGCGATGGCGTCCGCACTAAAACCCGAGGTATTCCGCCAGTTGTACGCGGACTTCGCCGAGCAAAACCCGAAGTGGAACGAGATTCCGTCCAGCGTAGGCGACATCTACGAGTGGGACAAGGAGAGCGATTACATCCAGGAACCGCCGTTCTTTCTGGATTTCTCCATGGAAGCCGGGCACATCAGCGAGATCAAGGACGCGCGACCGCTGGGCATCTTCGGCGATTCGGTGACGACCGACCACATTTCGCCCGCTGGGGCGATTAAAGCGACTTCTCCCGCCGGGCAATACCTGATCGCGCGTGGCGTCGAGCCGAAGGATTTTAACTCGTACGGCAGCCGCCGCGGTAACGACCGGGTGATGACGCGCGGGACGTTTGCCAACGTGCGGATCAAGAACCTGATGGTGCCGGGCGTCGAGGGCGGCGTGACCAAGCAGTACCCGGGCGGCACGGTGATGCCGATCTACAATGCTAGCGTGAGCTATCAGCATGACGGCGTACCGCTGGTAATCTTCGCCGGGCAGGAATACGGTACCGGCTCCAGCCGCGACTGGGCTGCCAAGGGCACGCGCTTACTAGGGGTAAAGGCAGTGATCGCCGCCAGTTTTGAGCGCATCCACCGCTCCAACCTCGTCGGCATGGGGGTGTTGCCGTTGCAGTTCCTGGAAGGCACCACCGCGCAGACCCTGGGGCTGGATGGTTCGGAGACGTTCGATTTAATCGGTTTATCCGACGAGACGTATCCCGGCCAGATGCTGACGCTGGTGATCCACCGCGCGGACGGCACGAGCCAAGAAGTATCGTTGCGCTCGCGGATCGACACGGCCATCGAGGTCGATTACTACCGCCACGGCGGCATCTTGCCGTTCGTGCTGCGGCAACTGGTGGAAGCGGCCTAAACGGGCCGCCGGGAAAAGAGCGGAGTGGGAGGGATTCGAACCCTCGGTAGCTTTAAAGGCTACGAAGCTTTAGCAAAGCTTTGCTTTCGACCGCTCAGCCACCACTCCAAAAGTGTCGGTGCCTAGGCGGCACCGGATCGTTCCCGTATGTAGGGCAACGGTCGCAGGCGGTCAACAGGAAACGTTATCGGCCGTGCGTTTTTGCGGGTCTGACGGTGGCGACCCTACCGGGAATCGAACCCGGGTTCACGGAATGAAAATCCGTTGTCCTAACCGCTGGACGATAGGGTCAGTTCGCTGACCGCCGCTGGGGAAGCGGGAGCGGGAATATGGG
The DNA here is from genome assembly GCA_964242205.1 of uncultured Chthoniobacterales bacterium. Lineage (GTDB taxonomy): Bacteria > Verrucomicrobiota > Verrucomicrobiia > Chthoniobacterales > SZAS-18 > CAHJWO01. The sequence continues at coordinate 3,227 of CAXTBX010000182.1, read as the reverse complement.
GAGGTTCACTCCCCTTGGCAAGCGGAATTTCGCAACTGCTCCAAAAGCAGCGCGGCGGTGCGCGCCGCTGCCCCACGGTGCCGGGCAACCTGTTCGCGGGCCGCCGCCGCCAAGCGTTGCCGTTCCGCCGGGTCGGACAAGAGCCGGGCGCACGGTTGCTCCAACGCAGCCGGGGAGTCGACCTGCACTACCGCGCGCGCGTAGAGGAGGCTGGTAGTCAGTTCCGCGAAGTTCTCCATGTGCGGACCGCAAATCACTGGGACGCCCGCCGCGATGGCCTCCGCCGGGTTTTGCCCGCCAACGGCGTGCAGACTTTTGCCGATAAAAACCAGGGTGGCGAGGGCGTACCAATCGCGGAGTTCGCCGGTGGTATTGATCAATAGCACGGTTGGAGAGGCGGCAGATAGACTGGCGGTCGGGAGGGTGGTGCGTAGCACTACCCGCAAGCCGAGCGCCGCTAATTCCGCCGCGATCTCGGGCGTGCGTTCTACGTGACGAGGGGCGATGATCAGCAGCAGATCGGGAAACTGCGTGCGCAGCCGAAGAAACGTCTCGGCTAACGTCCGCTCCTCGTGCGGGTGCGTGCTTCCGGCGAGGAGGATCGGGCCGTCAAAACGGAATTGTGGAGCGATTGGCTCTCTGGATTCCGCCGCAGGCGACGCTTCGTCGAATTTCACGCTGCCCGTGTGTTGAAGTTTGGCCGCCGCGATGCCCAAAGATTGCCAGCGCGGTAGGTCCGCCGGTTCAGTGACGCAGACGAGGTCGAGCAGCCCGTACAAAGCCGCCGTCAAACGTGGAAAGCGGTGGAAACGACGCTCTGAACGGGGGGAGAGTCGGGCGTTGACCAAAGAGGTGGGAGTTTGGCGGCGGCGTGCCTCCCAGAGTTGGTTCGGCCAGAGTCCGCCATCCACCACGACCAGTTGGGCCGGTTGGATGGCCTCGAACGCCCGGCGGACCGCGCCCGCAAGATCAACCGGTGAATAAATCACGGGTACGTTTGCCGGGGCTTTCTCGACGGCCAGCGTGTAGCCCGTGGTGGTGGTCGTGGAGAGAATGACTGGCAAGTCGGGGGACTGTTTCCGCAGCGCGGCCAGTAGTTTGAGGGCAACCAACATTTCGCCCACGCTCACCGCCTGGATCCAGACCGTGCCCTGCAGGGCGGTGAATCGTTGCCGGGTTTCCAGCGCATACCAGCCCAGGCGTTGCCAGAAATGCCGTCGATAATTTCCCCGGCGGACCATCCGGCGCAGATAGCCCGGCAGCAGCAACAAAAAAGCCGCCGGAAAAAGCAGGTTGTAAATGAGACGGAACAAGCCGGGATAGAATCAGGGTTGATTGCTTGGTGCGCGGCGCAGAAACAGCACTTCCGTGGTGCCGTAGCGCTTTTGACGGGTGATTTCCCAACCGTCGAGGGCCGTCGGCAACGGGTGGAGCGGAGATTTTTCGAGCACGAAAATTCCGTCCGGCGCAAGCGCCGCCGACAGGTCGCTGGACGCCAGCAATTTCGCCGGGAAATCGACCGGCTGCTCGGCGGTGGTGTACGGTGGATCAGCCAAGATGAGGTCGAACGGTCCCGCACTCGCCGCACGCTTCAGGTATGTGAAAACGTCGCTGCAAACCGGGTTGGCGCTGCCTTGCAAACGTGTTTTCGTTAAATTGGCGCGGAGAACGTCAACGGTGCGCCGGTCGCGCTCCACGAGCACCGCCTTCGACGCCCCGCGGCTGAGTGCCTCGATGCCCAACCCGCCAATCCCGGCAAAAAGATCGAGCACCCGCGCGTCCGCGACAAATTCCGCCAGGCTGGAGAAAATCGCACCCTTCACCTGGTCCATCGTGGGACGGACACCCCTGTTGCGCGGGCAATCCAGCGGGATGCCGCCCGCGATGCCCGCGACTACGCGCAATGCCATCGGACGAAGGGGTGAAGCTGGAAACGGGCGGGTTGCATCATGTGTCGGTGGGAGCAGCGGGCGAGGGCGGCGGTGGGGCGGCGCGGGGTGCCCGTTCCTTGGCGCGTTTGGGGCCGCGGCGCATCAGACCATCTAGTAAACTGTCGAGCGCGTTGGGCAGCACGCGTTGATACAAGTTGCTGCTCGGCTTATTGATGGGTCCGTTCACGTCGAAGTCAAGGTAGCGACCACCGGCAATATCCTCGTCGCTGCGGGTAAACTGTTGCTCCACGATCCTCGGCAACTGGCGGCTGATGGCCTGGTCGATCACGAGGCGCGCGTGGAGGTCGAGCCGATCCTCGCGGACGTGGTACGCCCCGCGGGCCGTGATCTGCAAATTGTTCGACACCAGGACGAGCGGCTCGATACGCACGTTACTTCCCTCGACGCGGTAGACAATCCGCGCGGTCTTGAATTGAAGATGCTGCAAGTCGTCGATCTGTAACATGCTGCCAATCGCCTGGAAAATTGGAAAGTCGCGGACCTGCGCATCCGTCAGGCTTAGTTCGCCCGACGCTTGCTGCCGTTCGGGATCGTCGGAAAATCCGCTCGCGTCCAGCGTCCCCTGCAAACGCCCTTGGAAAAGGCCGTGGCTGCCGCCCGCTTCCTTGATCATCTGGTCGACGCTGACGTTGTCCAAGCGACACTGGAGATCGTAGGGCGTGGCGGTGTCGCCGGTGCGCACGTGACAATTCGCGTTGACGGCTCCACCCGCGAAGCTCGCCGTGGCGTTATTCAAGCTCAGCCCTTCCACGCGGTCGTAGGTAAAGCCCGAGTGAAACTGCGCGAGCTTGACCCCCGCGCGGGGCAGTGCCGCCCGCTCGAAACTCGCGCTGCCCACCGCCCGGTCCATCCCGGCGAGCCGACCATCCACGTTGACGTTTTCAAAGTGACCCAACAGGCCGCGCCGGTGGTTCAAAAACTCCATGCTGCCGTGCCGCAGGCGAAATTTGTCCACCACCAACCGCCGGTTGGCCGAGGGCGGGGCGTCCGTCTCGTTAGCCGGTTCCGCCGGAAGTGTTTCGACGGTCGGGGCCACTGGCGGGGGCGGATTGGTGGAAGATGCCTGTTCGTCGGTGGAGCCGGGGTCAGGGGCGCGGTCCACCGGCGGGAGAGTTTCGTGGTCGTGCTTGGGAGCACCAGCGGACTTTTCCGACGGCAGCCGCCAACGGTTGCCCGCGTCCTGTGCCCAAGAGAGGCGGGGAGCATCCAGCAGTACATCCTCGACCTCGAACCCACGCCGGAGCAACTCCCAAAGGGCAAAGTGCACCCGGAAAC
>CAXTBX010000181.1:0-5890 GCA_964242205.1 uncultured Chthoniobacterales bacterium | reverse complement strand
CCGTGTACGCCGCGCGGTCCACCTTGCAACACCCATCGTAGAGCGCGTGATTGCACGAGCTTTGCACGCGGAAGCGTGGCAGCCGGGAGGCGAGGCGATCCAGCCGCGTGGTGCAGGTGACCTTGAGTTCACGGCCGTCCGGTTCCGGCGTCTCGACAAGACCCGCAAAAACGGTGGTGGCGATTTCCGGCGCGTCACTGGCCAGATCTACTTCCCACACCTCGACATGCAGATCCCACTGCGGCGCGAAAGGTTGCCAGGCGTTGAAAGGCGATCCGGCAAAGCGCCAGGCGCGGATGCGTAGTTTCTCGCGGTCCCCCGCCGTCGTTCGCTCGATGGAGTCGTGACCAATCGGCGCAGGCGTACAAACGTGCTGCAAAGCCAACGTGCCGACGGATAACGCGCGGTCAAAGCTCGTATAATACCAATCCTGCCGCGATGCGCCGACCTGCCGCCAGAAATGGTAGGCAAACGCGGGCCGCAGCCCCAGTTCCACCGACGAGTACTCGATGGGCAACTCGTATACCGAAAACTGAGATGTTGCCCGTCCCTCTTTGCGAAATTCGAGTTCCAACTCGTCGTCCGCCAGCCGCACGTACAGAAGCCGGTGCGCGACCCACGACACGTCCGGCACGCCGCTGGTCAGCGGCGCACTCAACGTCACGCGTTCGGTCTGCGCATCGACCGCCGTCACGGCCGCGACCTGGTCTGGCACCGCCGCGATCACGATCTCGCGCGCGGGCTGGTCCATCCGGGTCCAACGCCCGAAGCGGTTTTGTACCGCCTTGAACCCTTCGAGCATGAGTTGCACGTCGTCGGACCCGCCCTTGGCTTGCCCCTTGGTGGATTCCAGACCGGCGATGGCTTGAATTACCGCGCCGAGCCCGAGTTCACCTGAGAGAATCTTGCTTTCGAATCGCTCCCGTAAGTTTTCCGGGTAGGCTTCCGCAAAAGCTGGCAGGGGTTCACCCTTGCCACTATCAATCCGACGCACCAGATCGGGGTACTTGCCATGCCACGCATGGATGGCTTTGTCCGAATGGTTGAACCGCTTATGAACGTCCTTCGCCTGCCTTGCCAGCTCGGTTCCGAAGCCGAGTTGCACCGCGAAATCTTCCTCTGATTTCCCGAAACCCCACTGAGTGGGGTTTCGGGGATTTGCCCCGGCAATCAACCGCTGGGTGCGGGCGTCCTTATTCGCTTCCGCCGCCGCCGTCATCAGCGGCGCGGCGAGATACGCCCTGGCTCCTTTGGTGTAATGACGCCGTCCGACCAGGCTCTCCACGATGATGGACGCTGCCTCTTCATCAGGTCGCACGATGCATGGCCCTTCGATGATCCCCACCTTGACTGCGTCCTCGCGGCGGTGCCGGCCGTCCATGATCTCGTCGCGCTCGTTGATGATGAGCGGTTGCCGATCCAGACCGTAAAGCTCGATGCTCGTCCGCAGTGCTTCGCGCTCGGCTGCATCCACCGCGAGCATCGGCATTTTCCGCGCTAGGGGGTGAATGCTCAGCTTCGCAAGCGTCCGCGTCACCACTTGACCTGCGATTTCTAGTGTCTCGGTGCCCATGATCCTCAGCTCAAGTTTTCTAGGGTTGCGAGCAGTTCACGCGTGGCGTTGTGCCGGCGCGGTATGCGGCTTCTCCCTCGCCGTAATGACAGGCCGCGTGCCGCGCTCCATCTGCCAACTCAGGCAGTTCGAGATCAGCGAGCAGGATGGAAATCAGTTCGAGTCGCGACGCCCGCTTCTCGATCGGTAGGTTCATCACCTCCGCCGTGAGTTCGCGGGTCGTCGCCTTCACCAGGCGGGTCTGTCTTTCGTCGAGAGTCATTGCAGCTTTTTCGGTAGGGGTTTGAGCTTCAAGTAATCAGCGACCTCCCTGTGGGTCTCGGGACAAACGGCAGCCCGCGATTGATTGCCAGACTGACGCTGTTGCGGTGGCGACCTAACGCGGCAGCCAAAGTCTTGACGCTGTGCCCCGTGGTCGAGAGCGCGCGGCGGGCGTCGCCCGCAAACTTTTTAGTTGCCTTGTCAGCCTTCATTTGTTTACTTTTCAGCGTAGTGCAGATGCACAACGATGAAAAATGAGACTTTAGTTAGATTTTCTCAAGTCAAAAAGTCTCTCTCCGCGTAAAACTTTTCTTTCGACCCATTTCTTGCCATGCCGACCGCTCTCGATTTCGATATAACCACGATGGAATTCGCTGAACGTCTCAAGGCCCTGCGACTGAACCTTGGTTTGACCCAGGAGCAGATGGGTGCCCGCCTGCGGGTGTCGAAGAACTACGTCTGGCAGATGGAGAACGGCACCAAGCCTGGCGGTCCCAAGATTGAGCGCGACGTAGAGCGCATGGAGCAGGCTTTGGTTGAAAAACCGATTTCAGCTCGCGGCGGGGACATCATGCGCGATGTAAAGCTCATCCAGCCGCGCTTCGTGCCTGTATTGACCCTTGCTCAAGCCGGAAAAGTAATGACTTCTTGGGACTCCCTGCCCGAAGATTGGTATGACAGGGTCGCCACGGATGCCGACGATGAGAAGGCTGTGGCGATCGAGATTCGTGGAGACTCAATGCTCCCGCACATCCGCCAAGGCGACCGAGTGGTCGTCACGCCGTCTCATGAGCCCCACAACGGCGACGTGGTCGTGGCCCTCTTCGTCAACGGCGACACGGTCCTCAAACTTTACCACGAGCTGGACGGCGGCAAGCTCATCAGCCTGGCTTCTTTCAACCCGGAGTACCCGCCGACGACCTACCGTCGCAATGAGTTTCGGTTGATCGCCCCGGTCCACAGCCTGGTCAAAAGAATGCGGACGAACCCGTTCCAATAATTTTGCGACACCCCTCGCGGCCCATCAAACCGCTCGCCGCACTCCATTCGTCGTAACCCACGCCCGTCCGACATCTTCCGGCATGGGACGCGCTAAGCAGGCGTTCCAAACATTGTGCCTCTTATCACCAGCACGTTGGTTTATGATAGAACGGTCTTCACCGCCACCGCATGCTTTCCTTCCAACGCTCTCTCCTGGCTGCCTTGCTGCTGCTGCCATCGCTGACCCATGCCGTGACCCCCCAGCCGCCCGTCCCGCTCTGGCCGGACGGCGCCGTGCCCGACGCCCTCGGCACTGCGGACAAGGACGTTCCCACCCTGACCCCCTTTCTGCCCGACGCCGACCAGGCCACCGGCGCGGCGTTCGTGGTCTGCCCCGGCGGTGGGTACGCCGAGTTGGCCGACTACGAGGGCAGCGCCTACGCGCGCTGGCTCGCCGAGCGCGGGGTCGCGGCGTTCGTGCTCAAGTACCGGCTGGGAACGAGCGGTTACCGTCATCCCACGATGCTGCTCGACGTGAGCCGCGCGCTGCGGCTGACCCGCAGCAGGGCAGGCGAGTGGAAGCTCGACCCGCGGCGCATCGGCATCATCGGTTCCAGCGCGGGCGGCCACCTCGCCGCGACGCTGCTGACGCACTTCGACGCGGGCAAGCCGGGCGACGCCGACCCGGTGGAGCGCGTCAGTTCGCGGCCCGACCTGGGCGTGCTGTGCTACGCGGTGATCAGCATGGGGGAGCTGACCCACGGCGGCTCGCGCCACAATTTGCTCGGGCCGGATCCGTCGCCGGAACTGGTGGACGACCTTTCCAACGAGAAGCAGGTCAAAGCGGACACCGCGCCGTGCTTCATCTGGCACACGGGCGGGGACCACGCGGTGAAGGTGGAGAACTCGCTGGCATTCGCGTCGGCGCTGCGGGCGAAGAACGTCCCGTTTGAGTTGCACATTTACGAACGGCTCGATCACGGCATCGGGCTGAGCAAGGGCGACGCGCCGGGCGGCTATCACCGTTGGACGAGCGATCTGGCGGCGTGGCTGGGAGAGCGCGGCTGGATCAAAAAATGACGCCGATGGAGAAGCGCTTGAAGGAGGTCGTTGTCGGTCTGCTGGGGATGCTGCTGGCGGGTGCGCTCGCCCCGCGCGCGGCGGCGTTGCTCGGCGACGATTTCGCAGCCATTGAGGCGCGCTATGGCGCAGCGCTGAGCCGCTCTCAACTCGCGCCGGGTCAGGAGGCAAGTGTGCACGAATTTACCGGCTACCGCATCCTGGTGCTTTACCGGGACGGAAAATCCGCCCGGGAAACGTTCTCCAAGTTGAATGGGCCCGGGGCTTTCAGCGAACAAGAAATCGGAGCTTTGCTCCTCGCACACGCCGCCGGGGAGAAGTGGGAGGAACAAGGCAAAGTGACGGGCACGCGGGTCTGGGGTCGGCCGACCGCCGTGGCCGCCTACGTGAGCGACGGCGACAAGAGCACGCTGTCGTTCGAGAAGTCTGGCGGCGGCGCGGTGATGGCTGCCGACCCTGCCACCGGGAAGCCCAAGGACATGGATGCCGCGACTGGCGGACTGAGCGCTGGCAAGCTGGAACTCGGCAAGGTGCAGACGGGCAAGGTGCAAACCGGAAGTCTGAGCAGCGGCCACCTGGGGCCGGCGAAGTAATCCGGCCCCGAAAAGATTTCAGTTGGGAGGAGCTTTGCGTTACGTCAACCTGGCCTTCAACGCTTCCAGTTCCGCCTCCAGCTTCTTGACGCGCTCCATGAGCTTTGGCAGCCGCCGCACTCGCGCGAGGCTTTCCTTCGCCTCGGCCAGCGGCTCGGCGGGATAGCCGAACATGATCGTCTTGGGCGGCACGTTTTTGCTGACGCCTGCCTTCGCCGCCAGCACCGCTTGGTCGCCGATCTCGATGTGTCCCACGGTCCCCGCCTGCCCCGCCAATGTCACGTAACTGCCCAACCGCGTGCTACCCGAAATGCCCGCCTGCGCGCAGATGATCGAGTGCGGCCCGACGATGACGTTGTGCGCGATCTGCACGAGGTTGTCGATCTTTGTGCCCTCACCGATGTGCGTGCGCCCGAACCGCGCCCGGTCCACGGTGCTGTTCGCGCCGATCTCCACGTCGTCGTCGATCTGCACGATGCCGGTCTGTGGCACCTTGACGTGGCGACCCTCCTTCAGCTCGAAGCCAAATCCGTCGCCGCCGATCACCACGCCGCTGTGCAAAACGACGCGCCGCCCCAACCGGCAGCGTTCGCGCACCGTGACGTTGGGATACAAGCGGCTGCCCTCGCCAATCGTCGTCCCCGCGCCGACGAACGATCCCGCGCCGACCACGACGCCGTCGCCCAGGGTCGCGCCGTCCTCGATGACCGCGCACGGCCCGACCGACACGTTCGCGCCGAGTTGTACGTCGCGCCCGACCACTGCCGAGGGCGCGACCCCCGGCACGTCTGCTATGGGCGGCGGGGTGAAGCGTTCCACCAGACCCGCGAACGCGAGCGACGGGTTGTCGACCGCGATGAGCGCGCAGGCCAATCCGATGCCCGCCGCCGGAAACTCGCGCGGCACCAGGATCGCCGAGGCACGGCTGCGGCGCAGAGCGGCAAGGTATTTCGGGTTGCTGAAAAAGGAAATCTCGCCCTCGCCCGCTTCGGCCAGCGACGAGACGCCGGTGATCCGTGTGTCAGGCGAACCGGCGCGCAGTTCGCCGCCGAGGGTGGCGGCCAGTTCGCTGACGGTGAAATCCAGGGTGTTCGTTGTCATACCTCCCAACCAAAAAGGCAGAAGGGGAACCGTTTCCCGCTTCTGCCTTTTGGACAGGTTGAACTCGAGAGTGGGAGGCGTTACTTTTTCGGGGTTGCCGTCGCTGCGGGCTTCGGGGCCGTGCTGCTCTCGGTCGCCGTCGGGCGGTTCTTGTTGAGCGCGGCGATCACGTCGTCGCTGAACTCGAACTTGTCGTTGGCGTGCAACAAAATCTGCACCCCGTTGAGGCTCTGGCCGCTCTTGTCGAAGACCAGGTCATAGTTGTCCGTCTTGACCCGGGCGTTGATGATCGTCATGATCT
>CAXTBX010000180.1:0-6039 GCA_964242205.1 uncultured Chthoniobacterales bacterium | reverse complement strand
CAACTCAACGCGGGCCTCGTGCGGACCAGTGGCGCACAGTTCTACGGCAACGCGGTCGCGTTGAGGCGCGACACGCAACTCTTCAGCCTCAACGGCGGCACGCTGGCCTTTGATCAGACGGTGGACGGTCCCTTCGCACTGACGTTGACCACGGCGGGCGCAGTGGTGCTCAACGGGGCGGTGGGCAACGTGGCGGCGCTCCGCAGCCTGACGATTACGCCGGGCGGGGTGGCGACCGTGCTCAACGCGGGTACGGTGACCACAGTGGGCGCGCAGTTCTACGGCAACACGGTACAGTTGCTCCAAGGCACGACGCTGACGAGCGCAAACGGCGGGCTGACCTTTGATCAGACGGTGGACGGCCCCTTTGCTCTGACGTTGACGACGCCCGGGGCGGTGGTGCTCAACGGGGCGGTGGGTAGCGCCACCCCGCTGGCCAGCCTGACGATCACGGGCGGAGGCGCGGCGACGCAACTCAACGCGGGTATAGTGACCACGACGGGCCTGCAAAGTTATGGCAACGCGGTGACGCTGCTGCGGGGCACCACGCTGACCAGCCTGAACACGACCGCCAACGGCGGCGGGCTGCTGCTCAACTCGACGGTGGACGGGGCGTTCTCGCTGACCTTGACGACGCCTGGGGCGGTGACGCTCAACGGGGCGGTGGGCGGCAGCACCCCCCTGGCCAGCCTGACGATCACGGGCGGGGGCGCGGCGACGCAACTCAACGCGGGCCTCGTGCGGACCAGTGGCGCACAGTTCTACGGCAACGCGGCGTCCTTGGGGGCCGACACGCGGCTGGTCGCGGCGGGCCTCGGAGCGGACCTCACGTTCAACTCCACGGTGGACGGACCCTACGCGTTGACGCTCGCCGCGGGCGGCCAGACGGTTCTCAACGGGGCAGTGGGCAGCGCGATCCCCCTGGCCAGCCTGACGATCAGCGGCGGCGGGGCGGCAACCGTGCTCAACGCGGGCTTGGTGCGCACGAGTGGTTCGCAGTTCTACGGCAACGCCGTTTTGCTGGGCCGCGACACGCGACTGTTCAGCCTCAACGATGCGCCGGGCGGCGGTACGCTAGCCTTTGACGGCACGGTGGACGGTCCCTTCGCGCTGGAACTGGCCACCGCCGGTCCGGTCGTGCTCAACGGCGTGGTGGGTGGCAGCGCGCCCTTGGCCAGCCTGACGGTCACGTCGCGCGGCGCGGCGACCCAGCTCAACGCCGGGTCGATCACTACCACGGGTTTGCAAACCTACGCCAGCGCGGTGACCCTGCTCCGGGGCACCACGCTGACCAGCCTGAACACCGGCGCGAACGGCGGCGGCCTGCTCCTCGGTGGCACGGTGGACGGGGCGTTCGCGCTGACGCTAACCACGCCCGGCACGGTGGCGCTGGACGGGGCGGTGGGCGGCAGCGCTCCCCTGGCCAGCCTGACGATCACGCCGGGCGGCGGGGAGACCCGGCTCGACGCTGGGACGGTGAACACCACCGGCCTGCAATCTTACGGCAACGTCGTGCGGCTCTACCAGACCACGGTCCTGACGAGCGCGAACCCCACGGCGAATGGCGGTGGGTTGACCTTCAGCAGCACGCTCGACGGCAACTTTGCGCTGACCCTGACCACGCCCGCGGCGGTGACGTTTAACGGCCGGGTAGGCAACAGCGCGGCCCTGGCCAGCCTGACGATCAGCTCCGGCGGCGCGGCGACGCAACTCAACGCGGGCACGGTGCGCACCTTCGGTCCGCAAACCTACGGCAGCGCGGTGCAGTTGCTCCAGGGCACGACGCTGACGAGCACCAACGCGACGAACGGCGGCCTGCTTTTCGGCGCGGCCGTCGACGGCGCGCAGGCGCTGACACTCACCACGCCCGGGGCCGTCACGTTCAACGGCGCGGTGGGCACCACCACCCCCCTGGCCAGCTTGACGATCTCCGAAAACGGCGCGGCGACGGTGCTCAACGGTGGGTCGGTCACGACGACGGGCTTGCAGTTCTACGGCAACGCCGTGCAACTGCTGCGCGACGCGGCCTTGGCCAGCACGGACGCGAGCATCCCCAACGGCGGCCTGACGTTTAACGGCACAGTCAACGGACGCTTCGCGCTGACGCTCAACTCGCCCAACCGCATCATTTTCGAGAAAGAGGTCGGCGGCGTGCGCGGCGACGAATTGGCCAGCCTGAAGACCACCGGCGGCGGCACGACGCTCTTCGACGATGGCCGTGTTTCGACCACCGGCTTCCAGGTCTACGGCAACGCGGTGCGCCTGCGCGCCAACGGCGTGTTCACGACCGTGCCGAGCACGCTCAAGACCACCGGCATCACCTTCGCCAAGACGGTCGATGGCCGCTTCACGCTGGCCGTTAACACCCAGGGCGCGACCCTCTTCGGCGGCCTGGTCGGCGGCACGCCGGGCGGCAACGTCCAACTTGTGAGCCTCACCACGGACAAGGGGGGTACCACGACCTTCCGCAACAGCGGCGTGCTCACGTCCGGGTTCCAATCCTACGGCGACGCGGTGACGCTGGACACGGACACGACCCTGCGCAGCACGGGCGGCGCGGCGAACGGCGCGATCAGCTTTGCCGACACGGTCAACGGCAACGAGGCGGGGCGGCAGGCGCTGGTCGTCAACACTGGCGGCACCACCCTCTTCAAGGGCGACGTGGGCGCGCGGACCGCGCTGGCCAGCCTGAGTGTGGACGGCGGCGGGCTGACCCGCGTCAACGGCAACACCATGCGCACCCAGAACGCCCAGCGCTACGGCGGCGCGGTGTCCCTCGGGTCGGACGCCGTGCAGTTTGAGAGCGCCGCCGACGCCGTTACCTTCCAAGGCGACGTGGACGGCCGGGAGGGCGGCGACACCGAGACCGAACTCACGGCGCTGACGATCACCTCGCGCAACGAAAGCGCCTTCGCCGGCAACGTCGGCGGCACCTTCAAGCTGGCGAGCCTGACCGTGAACGCCCCGCTGGCCATCGGCGGCGGGTACGTCCACACCTTGAAGAACCAGTACTACACCGACACCCTCAAGGCCGCCCGCCCGGCGGACGCCGCCGACATGCGGATGGTTTCCGACCGGGGCGACGTGCGCTTCGACGGCGTGGTGACGGCGGGCGGCGGCCTGAACGTCCGGGGCAACCGCGTCGGCGCGAAAGACACGATCACGACGGAGGGTGACCTGCGGCTGGAGGCCACACTCGGTGGGCCGCTCTCGCCGCTGCTGCTCCTGACGGGTCGCAGCTACGTCAGCAACGGCGGCAGCGTGTTCTTCAACGATCCCGGCGCGCGGCAAACGCCCAACGCGGGCGACGGCTATTCGTCGATCCTGCTGAGCAGCCCCGGCACGGTCCTCATCAGCGGCGCGAATTTTACCATGGGTCCGCTCCAGAAGATGTTCGCGCTCGGCTCCATCGACATCGAGACCCGGGGCGGGACCGCCACGCTGGGCGACATCGCCGCGCGCAATACCCTGCATGTCAACGCCGCGCAGGTTACGCTGCTCGCGCGCCAGCCCGGCACCGCCCAGGCGGGCCGTCCCGACGACGGGCTGAACTTCGTCGCCGACCGCTCCATCGACTTCGGGCGCGCCCGCGTCGTCTTCGGCGGCACGTCCACCAACCGCACGGCGAATTTCATCACCACCAACGGCCTGATCACCATCCAGCGCGTGCAGGGTGTCTCGCTGTTCAAGGACCCGAACCTCGACAGCCAGTTCCGCGTCGCCTCGTTCACCATCGACGACCTCGACCGCCTCAACCCGGTGGACGCGGGTTTCTTCATCAATCAGCCCGTAGGCGGCGGCTCGCAGGCGCTCGACACGGCGGCGGCGCTCTCGGGCGCATTGCCCGACCAGAAACCGGTGGACGTGGCGGCGGACATCGCCATCTCGGCCAGCCAGATGGAGGAACTCAAGAAGCTGGGCATCCACCCGCGCTTGGCCAAGGCGACCGAGCGCGGTTCGGCGGCCTCCAAGCGCGCGCTGTTCGCGCAGTTGGTGGACGGTCAGGACCCGGAAAATTACGGTCGCCTCCAGCCGATCAAGGGCGGTGTCAGCCGCCTGGAGCCGTCGGACTTCGTGGTGGTCGTGGACCGGATGGGCGAGCGCGAGGTCAGTTCGATCTTGCAGGAGTTCGCGGCCCTGTATGGCAAGGACAAGGAGAAAGCCCCGGCCATCGGCAGCGCGTTCCAGGACGCCTTTAACCAGTACACCGTGGAGAAGCAGACGGCGGACGCCGCCGGGTTTGGCACGTACCTGGAAGGCCAGCCCGGCAAATACCCGGCGGTCGAGTCGGCGGTGCGCAGTTTCGACGGATTATTTGGCCACATCGAGCATCTGGGCCTGACGGAGAAGGAAGTGGCCAAGTCGGAGGAGCACATCGCGTCCGACCTGGGCGTGTCGGGCATCTCGTCCGAGGATCTGGTCAAGGTGATCAATGGCCTGCGCAAGAAGCTGCCTCCGGCGCAGAAGGCGGCCTCGACGAAGCTGCCGCCCGCGGCCCGCGCGAGCAATCCCGCGCCCGGCGCGAGCAATCCAGCCCAGGTCGCCCCGGCCCCCGCGACGGCCCCGGTTCCGGCGGCGGCCAAACCCGCCGCGCCCACGCCCGGTTCCGACGCCATGCCGGAGATTGAGGCGGTGCCCGACACCGCGCCCGCCGTGCCCGAGATTGCGCCCGAAGCCACCCCGCCCACGGATAAGGCGGATCAGGTTTCGCGCACGCCCGCCGCTGCCGTCCGCAAGCTGACGCGCGCGGTGCCGTCCGCGCCATCGGACCCGCTCAGGCTGGACCGCCGTCAGGCGGTGGCGGCACTGCCGTAAGTTCTCCAATTCTTCAACCAACAGAAAATTTTCAAACCGGATGAACGTCCAAGGGCTAGGCGGCTGCGCCGCAAGTGATACCCATGGCACCCGGAGGTCGCCATCCATCTTCTGAGCCTGCGGCGTCTGCGCTCACTTTCTTTCCACTTCTGCCTTTCTATGGACCCCTTGCTCGAACCGATTTCCGCCGACTTCCCTTGCGGGGAAGACCTGTCCTACGACGCCGTCTACAACGATTTGGGGGTGCTGATCCAAGGCACGCCGGAAAACCAGTTCGAGACCGGTTCGGCCAAGGAACCGGACTGGAACGAAATGCGCAAGCAGTCCGAAGCGGCGCTCGGGCGGTCCAAGGACCTGCAAATCGGTGTCTATTTCGCGGTGGCCCTCGTGCAGACCAAGGGCATGGAAGGCGCGGCGCGTGGCTTGGAATTGCTGGCGGGGATCGTGCGGCAATATTGGGACACGCTCTTCCCCCAGCTCGACCCCGACGACAAAGACCCGACGCAGCGGGTCAACATCCTCTCGCAACTCACCGTGGAACAGGGCAGCTTTGGCGACCCGGTCAAATTCATCGAACGTCTTTCCGCCGCGCCGATCTTCCGCGTGCCGGGCCTGGCGGTAACGCTCAACTTCCTTTCGCAGGAGGTCGGCCCGGGCGCGGGCATCGGCGCGACCAAGCTGCCGGAAATTATGGCGGGCGGCGACCCCGAAACGGTCAACGCCGGGATCGATACCCTGCGCCGAGCCGTGGCGGCGGTGCACGGCCTGGACGATTACCTGATCGAAACCCTCGGGCGTAGCGCTGCGCCTTCCTTCGAGCCGCTCATCAAGGTGCTCGACAAGGGCCTGCGCTACTTCGACAGCCTCCAGCCCGCCGCAGCCACGGCGAACGCGGCGGCTAATCCGGCGGCGGGCGGGTCAGTCCCGGCGGCGGCGGGGACGGTCGCCTACGCGCCCCAGGCCTCGGCCCCGGGCGAGATCCGCTCGCTGGACGACGTGCGCAACGTCCTGATCAAAATCCGCGAATATTACGCCGTCCACGAACCCGCCAGCCCCGTGCCGCTACTGCTCCAGCGCGCCGAACGGCTCATCGGCAAGAATTTTCTGGATTTGCTGGCCAACGTGGCGCCAAATTCCCGCGCGGAGTTCGATGTGCTTGTCGGACCAGAGACCTAGTAATACTCCGTGCAGTAGTGGTTTGAGTCGGCGCGGGGGCGGTGCATG
>CAXTBX010000179.1:0-6157 GCA_964242205.1 uncultured Chthoniobacterales bacterium | reverse complement strand
AGCACGCCGGCAACTCGGGGCGGCGTCAGAAAACGAAAAAATCGCACGCTGAGCTTGGGGAAGCACCCGGGAGGGGACGGAACCTGCCGGGCGAACGTGTACGGTTTTGCCGCCACACATATAGTCGCCAATGAGGTAGATGTGTTCCCAGTCCAGCGACGACAGATAATGCCGCAGACCTTCGTCCCAAGCTGGCTCGCGCCGCTGCAAGGCGCGAGCCGCCCGTTCGACGCGCACGGGCAACCGCTGGACGACTTCACAAAGTTACCCGCCGCATTCTGCGCGGTCAGGAGCGCCAGGGTCGAGCCCGTGCCCACCGATCAAGAAGAAGTGAAAATCGTTTGAGAGTTCTTTACCCGAGCGCCTGGGCGGGACGGTAACCGCCCGCTTTCAATTGATCCGGGGTGGGCGGGCGTTCCAGCCGCAGGAGTTCGTGCATCGCCGCCAGGTCCGCGTCGCGCTGGGTGCCGACGGCGGCCACCGCCCGGCCGCCGCGCAGATAGGGGTCGACGTAGAAAACGGATGATAAAGCACGTGAAGGAATGCACACCATCCCTGCCAACCAAAATCTGGCTGCTGGACTGGCTGGCGCGACCGTGAGCGCAGTCTGATCGATGCTCAGTGGAACGCCGATGGCGGCGGGTTGCACCCGCTCACGAGCGGTCGGTCAGAGGCAAAAACGACGATTCTCGGCAGCTTAACGTGCTTTATCATCCGTTTTCTACGTCGACCCCACTAGTGGCGCTCTGCCAATTTCTGCCGGGTGCGGCGAGCCAGCCAATCAGGCTTTTCCATCGGCTTGGCTGCGGGCAACCCCGGATCTTACAACCGCAGGGATCGTCTGGTTGCGAATACGCCATCACGCTGTGTTCAGCAGGCAGACGAACCATCATTTTGACTCATGAGCCTCTTCGATTCGCCGAAAATGACCGATAAAGACAAGGACCTCACCCGGGCCACCACCGACGACAAGCCGCCGATGACGACTAACGTGGGCCAGCACGTCTCCACCGACCAAGACTCCCTCAAGGCGGGCCCGCGCGGCCCCACGCTGTTGGAAGATTTCGTCCTGCGCGAGAAAATCCAGCACTTCGACCACGAGCGCATCCCCGAGCGCGTGGTCCACGCCCGGGGGGCGGCGGCGCACGGCTATTTCCAGGTGTACGATGATTCGCTGGCCAAATACACCAGGGCCAGGGTGCTCACGGAGCCGTCGCTCACGACGCCCGTTTTTCTGCGGTTTTCCACCGTGGCGGGTTCGCGTGGTTCGGCGGACACGGCGCGCGACGTGCGCGGGTTCGCGGTGAAGTTCTACACGCCGGAAGGCAACTGGGACCTCGTGGGCAACAACATTCCGGTCTTCTTCATCCAGGACGCCATCAAGTTCCCGGATGTGATCCACGCGGTAAAGCCGGAGCCGAACAACGAAATTCCGCAGGCGTCGTCGGCGCACGACACCTTCTATGATTTCATCTCGCTGACGCCGGAATCGATGCACATGCTCATGTGGATCATGAGCGACCGGGCCATCCCGCGCGCCTTTCCGATGATGGAAGGCTTCGGCGTGCACACCTTCCGGCTGGTGAGCGCGGAAGGAAAATCCACGTTCGTGAAGTTCCATTGGAAGCCCGCGCTGGGCGTGCATTCGCTGGTGTGGGACGAGGCGGTGAAGATCGCGGGCCAGGACCCGGATTTCCACCGGCGCAACTTGTGGGACTCCATCGACATGGGCAATTTCCCGGAATGGGAGTTAGGTGTGCAGTTGCTGGCCGAGGAAGACGAAATGAAGTACGACTTCGATCTTCTCGACGCGACCAAGCTGTGGCCCGAGGATTTAATTCCCGTGCAGCGCGTGGGTAAGATGACGCTCAACCGCAACCCGGATAATTACTTCTCCGAAACGGAACAGGTTGCCTTCAACACCACGAACGTCGTGCCCGGCATCGACTTCAGCAACGATCCGTTGCTGCAAGGGCGCAATTTCTCATACCTCGACACGCAACTCAGCCGCCTGGGCAGTCCCAACTTTCACGAATTGCCCATCAACCGGCCGGTGTGCCCATTCTCCAACAACCAACGCGACGCGCAGATGCGTCACACCATCAACAAGGGTCGGGTCGCCTATGCGCCCGCTTCGCTCGACGGTCACTCGCCCGAGGAGGCGACGCCGGGCGGCAAGGAAGACTACGTGAGTTATCCTGCACGGGTCGAGGGCAATAAGGTGCGCGAACGCAGCCCGTCTTTCGGCGACCATTACGGCCAAGCGAAGCTGTTCTGGAACAGTCAAACCCCGCCGGAGAAGGAGCACATCGTCAAGGCCCTGCAGTTCGAGCTTTCCAAGGTCGAAGCAAAAGAGGTGCGCCAGCGCATGCTCGGGCATTTGGGAAAGATCAATGACATGCTCCATGCGCAGGTGGCGTTGGCCATCGGCGAACCGCCGCAGACCTCTCGACAGACCGTGCCACCCGACGGCACCGCGGACTCACCGGCGGAAACGCAGGTGCTCGCGGAGGCGATGTCCGAGACGACGGCGTCGGGTGGATTGCAACGCACCAAGGGTTTGAGCATGGAGGAAGACCAGCCTAAGAGCGCCAAGGGGCGGATGGTGGCCATCCTCGCTGCGCCGGGCGTGGCGGCGGATCAGGTGGCGGCCATGCAAAAGGCGCTCAAGGCGGAGGACGCGCTGGGTGTCGTGGTGGGTCCGCACCTGGGCCAAATTGAGGGCACGAGTGGTAGCGTGGAAGCTAGGAAGACGCTCGCGAACACGAGCAGCGTGCACTTCGATGCAGTGTATGTGCCCGGCGGCGCGGCAAGCACGCAAACGCTCCAGCACATGGGCGATGCCATCCATTTCATCGACGAAGCGTACAAGCACGGCAAGGCCATTGCGGCGACGGCGGAAGGTGTCGAGTTGGTGAAGGCGGCGGGCACCGGCGGATTGATCTCGGGCCGTGGCGGGATGCTTGGCGCGGGCGTGTTCCTGGTCGATGGCGGCGTGGACGACGTGGCCAAGGAGTTTGTCGAGGCCATCGCACAACATCGTTTCCACAACCGGCAGCCGAACAGGGTCGTAACCTGAGGCCTTCTAGTAATACGCCGTCGCTTTGATGAGGCTGGCATCTAGCATCACGTAGTCGTGGCTCGGGTCCTTAGTTCTACTCCGTTAGTTGCTTGGAGAGGTGGAGGCGGCAGGAGCGGCCTTCGAAGTGGTCCAGGCCGAGTTCTTCTGAGATTGCCCGGATAAAGTAGACAGCGGCTCGGGATGGAGGCAGATCAACACCATGAGCAGCGAAGAAGTCAAAACGAAGACAGGAGCAACGCACCGGCCCTACGACGAGGCGTTCAAGCGGGCGGCGGTCGCGCCGTGGCAAAGCGGCGTGCCGGCGCGACGGGTCGCCGAGGGCCTGGGCATCACCGCGGAGAGCCTGCGCACGTGGCGACGGCAGTTTGCCGGGGCGAACTCCGCGCCGAGTGCCACGGCGGAGAGCGAGCTGCCTGCCGTTGCGCCGACCAGCCAGGAGTTGCAGGCGGAGGTGCACCGGTTGCGCACTCAGCTTCAGTGATCTTGCGCCGGTTCTGATCTTGCATCGGTTTTGAATACCAGCGGGTGTGCTACAAGAGAGCACAACCGATATGCCCAACAACGAAAGCAAGTACGGTCGCAGATTTGACGAGGAGTTCCGGCGCGAGGTCGCCGCGCTGGCGTGCCGGCCCGGCGCGAAGCTCGAGCAGGTCGCCCGTGACCTGGGCGTGAGCCCCTGGAGCGTGTCGCGCTGGAAGAAGCAGTACGGCGGCGGTGATCTGCCGGGCGGCAGCGCGCCGGCCACGTCCGTGACGGTCAGCCCCGGAGCCGGCGTGCAGGAACTGGAGCGGCGCATCAAGGCGCTGGAGCGCGAGAACGCCGATCTGCGTGAGCAGAGGACCATCCTAAAAAAGCCGTCGCCATTTTCTCCGAACTCCCGCGATGAAGCATGGCGTGATCAGCGCGTTGGTGGGAGAGCACGCGGTGCGAAAGCTCTGCCGAGTGTTCGGCGTGGCGCGCAACGCCTACTACGCCGCGCACCGGAAGGCCGAGCGGCCCCTCGCCCGCGACAACGTGCGCCTGGGCGAGAAGGCGCGCGAACTTTTCGAGGCGAGCGGGCGCACCTACGGCAGCCCGCGGCTGACGGTGGCGTTGCGCCGTGCGGGCGAGTCGTGTGGTCGGCGGCGGGTAGCCGGGTTGATGCGCCGCGCGGGGCTGCGGGCGCGGCAGAAGCGCCGCTCTCGACCCCGCACCACCGACAGTCGGCACCTGTGTCCCGTCGCGCCCAACCGCCTAGCCGAGCTGGCCGCGCCGCCCACCCGGCCCGGCGAGGTCTGGCAGGCCGACATCACGTACGTTGCTACCCGCGAGGGTTGGCTCTACGTCGCGGGTGTCCTCGACGCCTGCTCGCGCCGGGTGGTGGGTTGGGCGGCGGACGAGGCCATGCCTACGGGCCTAGTCGCTCGCGCCTTCGAGCGTGCCGTCCAGACGCACCGGCCCACGCCTGGGTTGTTGCACCACTCCGACCGCGGCAGCCAGTACGCCAGCGACGCCTACCGCGAGTTGCTGCGCCGCCACGGTGCGGTCCCGAGCATGAGCCACCCTGGCAACTGCTACGACAACGCCAAGATGGAGAGCTTCTGGGCCACGCTCAAAGGCGAGCTGATCGGCGACCATGTCTTCGCCACTCGCGCCGAGGCGAAAAGCGCCCTCTTCTCCTACATCGAAATCTTTTACAACCGCGTGCGGCTCCACGGCGCGCTCGGTTACACCTCACCCGTGGACTTCGAAAACAACCTGAGTTAAAACACCATCAACCACACACTCCGCCCGGTCCGCATCAACGGTTCTTCCGCACTTTGTGTGGAAGCGAGGATGGTAGGAGATGAACGCTTTTCATCTTCTGCCCGGCTGTCGAGTTGAACGGATCCACCGGGCCGATCCATCGGGTTTCCGGCTGGAGGCGCACGGCGCGCGCGACGGGGCGCACTGTCCGGCATGCGGGGTTTGGAGCGAGGCCGAACACGGCAGCTACCAGCGTCGGCCCGCCGACCCGCCCGACCGCTGGCACCTGCTCCAGAACACGCGCGAGATGCTCACCCGCTGGCTCTTTGGCGTGTACGGGCGGTTGCGCCGGTTGCCTGCGGTGCCCGCGGCCTGTCCGCCACGACGCGGGGTACGCTTGCGTGCCTTCCCACGCGACAGAACCGCACATGCCGTCTCCGCCGCCAGCCGGGCACGCTCGCTGGCGCGCTACCAGGAAGTGCGCCGACGCCGCGTCGCCGGGGAGTCGCTGCGCGCCATCAAAAAAGCCACCGGTCTGGCGCGGGCCACCGTGCGCCGCTTCGCCCGTGCCGAGAGCTTCCCGGAACGCGCCGTGCGGGCACCGGGACCCAGCCAGCTTGATCCGTTTATCCCATGGTTGGAGAAACGGCTGACCGCCGGGTGCGAGAACGCCTCAGCCCTCTACCGCGAGTTGCGCGGACGCGGCTACGCAGGCGGCAGTCGGCAGGTGCACAAATGGGTACAGACCCAACGCCGCGCTCCGGCCAAGACCACGCCGCCGTGCCGACGCGGACTCCCACCCGTTCCTGGGCAAGTCGATGCTTCTCCGCTGCCTTCGCCTCGGCAACTGGCCTGGCTGTTGCTCCAGCCCAGCGCCAAGCTTGACGCGACGCAGAAAGCGACTGTAGCGCAGATCGAGCAGGACAAGGAGGTGAGAAAAGCGGGAGCGCTGGCGCGCCGCTTCACGGCCCTCGTGCAGGCCAGCGGCGTGGCACACCGCCGTGCGCCCGCTTCACGGCGCGCGGCTTTGCGGCGGTGGCTAGTCCGGGCGAGCACTTGCGGAGTGCCGGCTCTGCAAACCTTCGCCGCCGGAGTGCAGCAGGACTTCGCCTCCATCCAAACCGCCTTGACCACCGGCTGGAGCAACGGCCAGACCGAAGGCCACGTCAACAAGCTCAAGCTGCTCAAACGCCAGATGTATGGTCGCGCCCGGTTCGATCTGCTGCGCCGTCGCTTCCTCCTCGCCTCCTGAATCCACACAAAGTGCGGAAGAACCGCATCAACGGGGCAAGATCAGTGCTCCGGTCGTCCGGGTCTGCGGGCCACCCGAAGCGTATTCGTAGCGGTGTG
>CAXTBX010000178.1:0-6217 GCA_964242205.1 uncultured Chthoniobacterales bacterium | reverse complement strand
GACAATATGCGTGATTGGCAAGGTGGCCGCACCAAGGAATCGAAACGTGGGGGATGGAATCTCGTCAAGACACCGAAAATGAGTGGAAAGCTCGATCCTGTTTGGATCACGCAGCGTGCGGCCAACTGCCAGACTCGATGACGCGATCTAAATCGGCTGGTGAGCGCAGGTTGAATCGGCGCAGGAACTCGCCCGTGGTCATCCAGACGGTGCGCCCGGTTTCGCCTGCGGTGCGGCAGTCCACGAGCCCCAAGTGTTGCAAACGCAGGACGACCGAGCGTTTGTCGGTGGAAAAGTAGCCGTTGATCTCGGGCAGGGAGAGCGGCTGCTTGAAGGTGATGCATGCGAGCACTTCCAAGCCCGTGGTGCTTAGCGGTCCATCCTCTTCCTCCTTCCCCTCAGATTCGCTGGTCCGCTCCGCCTTCAACTGCTCGGCCAAGGCCGCAAAGTAGTTGCGCAGGGCAGGGGGACGAACCTCGGCGGTGGTGATCCGCACGCCGCCCGCGCGCATGTCCAGGCGCAGGCCCAACTTTTCGAGTTTCTGGGTCGCTTTGAGCAGAACCTGCAACAACTCGAAGCTGCCCACGCTCGCCGCCGCTCGCATCGTGGCGTCCGGCTCCTGGACGAACAGTTCGCGCAGCTTCTCGCGCAGGCCCTCGATGGAAAACTCCCGGCCGCTGACAAAGAGGATCTGCACAACGGCTCGTTCCAGAAACGTAGTTTCGCTCGGTGTCATTCCTGCTCCTCCAGGCTGGGCCTTCCGTTGCCCGTCATGATCCCACCATTTTTGCGCGGCGAAGGCAAGCTGCCGCCGAGCGCGTCCAAGGTCGAGCGAGTGTGCTCGTAGGCGACGTGCGTGTAACGGGCCGTGGTACGGATATCCTTGTGGCGCAACACCTCCTGCACCTCGCGCAGATTCTTGCCGTGGTCATTGAGCAGGATGGTCGCCGCGCTGTGGCGCAGCCCGTGGGCGGTGAGGATGCAGGGAAGTCGCAGGTCGCGGCACGCTAGGCGCAGGTGGTTGTTGAACGAGCGGTTGGTGTACGGCGCACCGCCCGGCCCGGCAAAGACGTATTCCGAGCGGCAAAACTTCAGCCCCCGCGCGGCGAACACCTTCATGCCCCGGTGCTGGTCCTGGATCGTGCGCCACTGCACCAGCAACTCGCCCAGAGTGCCAGTGACAGGCAGGTTGTAGTGGCCGCCGCCCTTGCCGCGGACGCGCAGGGCCACGGGACGCCCGACGGGGTCGAGCAGGCAATCGTTCCAGCGTAGGTTGGCGGTCTCGGAGAACCGCGCGCCGGTGAAGAACAGGGCATTGGCGAGATGAAAGGAGAGACTTTCGCCGTAGGTGGCCTGCCGGTCGCCCAAATGCCCAAGCAGGCGGGCGAGGTCGTGGGCCTGGAGGAAGTCAGCGGGCGGGGGAGGGGAGCTGCGGGGCGGTTTGATGCGCGTGAAGGGGTTGGGCACGTCCCAGTGCTCGTAGGCGAAGGCGAGCGCCGCGCGGGCCTGCACCTGGCTGCTGGCGGCCGTGCGGCCTGCGGTGGCCACCATCTCGCGGTAGAACCGCACGGCGTCTTCCTTCGTAAGCGCCAGCGGATTGAGCCGATGCGCGCCCGTCCAGGCGAGCAGCCGTTGCCAGGCTCGCTGGTAGGCGAGAAGCGTGTTCTCGCTCAGCCTGCGCTCGTCGCGGGCGGAACGCACCAAAGCGTCGAAATCGACCGCTTTCCGTTCGTTGGGTAGGGCAGGGGAGGGGATTTCCACGGAAAAGCTCGTTTCCGGAGCATCCTAAAGAGGCAAAGCAAAATTTCCAATAATAATCATTATTGTAAATCATATCCCAAATACCGCTGAGGAATATGCGATTATTGTAAATTCGTAGATTATCGCTGGCTGCGGGGGTGAGACTACGCTTTCAGAGGCGATTTCGCTGGCAGTGACAATCGCCCGGGTTGGCGCAGGCGTCTTCCCAACGACGCTTGACTCAGCCTTGGTTTGAGAAGACCGGCTCCGCACTCGCACCCATCCTGTGATTGGGATGTTTGCACTTCCCGTGATCGGCCAGCACCTCGATCACGCGACACTCTGCCACTTTGCCGTGCTGGCTGCTGTCGAGCATGGCTTTGAGTTCATCTTTCAATGCTTTTAAGCTGCGGATGCGTTGCTCGACTTCCTCTAACCGTGCGCGGGCGATGGTGCAGGCAGACGCACAGGACTGGTTTTGATCCTCCTGCAAAGTAAGCAGCGTACGGATGGCGTCGATCTCGAAACCGAGTTCCCGGCTGTGACGGATGAAGGCCAACCGCCGGAGGTCCGTGCTGCCGTAGGATCGCCGGTTACCATCGGTGCGGTCGGGCACGGACAGCAGACCGATCTGCTCGTAATAGCGGATGGTGGGCACTTTCACGCCGCTGCGCTGCGCGGCTTCGCCAATCGAAAATTTCTCGGACATTGTGTTTGCTCCTCTAGTCGCTAGAGGATGTAGCGTCCTACTTCACACATGGCCGAGCAACTGAAAACTTCATTGGCATCCACTGCCTCACGGACCCGGTTCAAGGTCGATGGAATGGACTGCGCGGGCTGCGTGGCCAAGATCGACACGGCGGTGCGAAGGCTGCCCGGCGTCACCGGCTTGGAAGTCTCGCTCATGTCGGGCGTGATGACCGTACAGCACGGGTCGAACGACGACCTGGGGGCGGTCAAGAAGACCGTGACCGCCTTGGGCTACACCGTGGCCCCGCTGCGCGATGCGAAGCAAGATGACAGCCAAGCCAAAGGGGCAGGGGAGGGTGATCCGAAGCCTTCCGGTCCCTGGTGGAATAGCGGCAAGGGACGGTTGACGATAGCGAGCGGGGCGGCACTGGTAGTCGCTTTTGGCGTCGGCAAACTCTTTCCTGCGACCACGTCTTGGGTGTTTATCCTCGCCATGCTGGTGGGACTCGTGCCAATTGCCCGCCGGGCCATCGCGGGGGCGTTCTCGGGCAGCCCCTTTTCCATTGAGATGCTCATGACGATTGCGGCGGTGGGCGCGGCCATCATCGGAGCCGGGGAGGAAGGGGCGTCGGTCGTATTCCTGTTCTTGGTGGGTGAACTGCTCGAAGGGGTAGCCGCTGGCAAAGCGCGTGCGAGCATCCAATCCCTCTCCACGCTGGTGCCGAAAACGGCCTGGGTCGAACGGGCCGGCACGGTCGTGGAAGTGCCTGCCGACAGCTTGGCGGTCGGCGCGATGATCTTGGTACGACCCGGCGACCGCATCGGAGCGGACGGCACGATCACTGAGGGAGAAAGCACGATCAACGAAGCGCCGATCACGGGCGAGAGCGTTCCCGTCAAAAAAGGGGTCGGTGCCAAGGTGTTTGCGGGCACCGTCAACGGCGATGCGCTGCTGCGCATGCGTGTCACGGCGGCGGCGGCGGACAACACCATCGCCCGGGTGGTCAAGCTGGTCGAAGAAGCGCAGGAGAGCAAAGCACCCACGGAACGTTTCATCGAACGGTTTGCTCGCTGGTACACGCCGGGCGTCGTGGTGGTGGCCGCGCTCGTGGCCGTCGTGCCGCCGCTGCTCTTTGGCGGCGTGTGGGCGGGCTGGATTTATAAGGGCCTCGCCGTGCTGCTCATCGGCTGTCCCTGTGCGCTGGTGATTTCCACCCCGGCGGCGATTGCCGCCTCGCTCTCGGCGGGAGCCCGGCGCGGGTTGTTGCTCAAGGGGGGAGCCATCCTGGAGTCTCTGGGCAAGGTCACGCTGGTGGCTTTCGACAAAACGGGCACTTTGACGGAAGGCAAGCCCCAGGTGACGGACGTGGTTGGATTTGGCAGTCCGGACGCGGAAGTTTTGAGAGTCGCCGCGGCTCTGGAAACCGGCTCCAGCCATCCGCTCGCTTCCGCCATCCTCGCCAGAGCGGCGGCGCAAGGCTTCGACGTGCCGCCTGCCACGGCGGCCCACGCGGTGGGTGGCAGGGGCATCATGGGCACGGTCGATGGCTCGGTGGTGTTTCTCGGGTCTTCCCAAGCAGCCGGTGAGCGGGTGCCGTTCTCCGAGAGCCAGTCGGCTCGAATCAAGGCGCTGGGCGACGAAGGGAAAACGGTTTCCGTGTTGCTGCGAGGCAACTCGGTCGTCGGGGTGCTCGCCATGCGCGATGAACCGCGTCCGGATGCGCAAGCGGGCCTGCAAGCCTTGGGCAACGCCGGGGTCCGCACGCTCATGCTGACCGGCGACAACCGCTCCGCCGCAGCGGCGGTGGGCAAGGTGCTGGGCATCGAGGTCCGCGCCGAACTGCTGCCACAAGACAAGCAGCGCATCGTCAAGGAACTCCAGGAACAGGGCCAGATTGTCGCCAAGGTAGGCGACGGCATCAATGACGCGCCCGCGCTGGCAGCGGCCAACGTCGGGATCGCGATGGGCGGCGGCACGGACGTGGCGCTGGAAACGGCGGGCGCCGCGGTGCTGCATGGCCGGGTGGCCGACGTGGCCGCCATGATCGCGCTTTCCAAACGAACGATGGGCAACATCAGGCAGAACATCGCCGTCGCGCTCGGCTTCAAGGCCGTGTTCCTGGTGACCACGATCATCGGACTCACCGGCCTGTGGCCTGCCATCCTGGCGGACACGGGGGCAACGGTCCTGGTGACACTCAACGCTTTGCGCCTGCTCGCTCCTGTGGCAAAAGCTTGAGGCTTAGGAGATACCGCAAAGAGGAACCTCAGCGAACCTTGCCTGCTTCTGTTTCCAGGAAGCGGCTCGCATCCTCCGGACTCATGAGCTGGCTGATGGCGCGGTGGTGTTCATCGCCCGCTCCGTCTCCAGGCACGAGGAAACCAAAACGCTTGTCGCGGCCGTGAAATTCAACTTCAAGCGTCCGCAGCCGCCGCGCCTGGCTTTCATCGAGGTGATAGGTGGCGGCGAGATACCTCACGTTGGATTCGACATCGTACCGCTCAACCTTTGCGAGGTGGTACCATGTGATGCTGGCAAAAATCGCCATGACCGCGATGGCCGCTCCCGCGAGCTGAAACTTTTCGCCCCGTGTCATCGGAGTAGGGGGCAAGAGTTCCCTCGTCGTGCGGCGAGGCTGCTTTCTCCGGCGGGGAGGTCGGCGCATGAAACAAGAGTCAGACTCCAAAGAGTGAAGATGCCTTGCTGAGATCAGAGCCGAACGCGCCGGGGCGGGGGTGGTACATCGGGGGCGATGTCTCAGGCACCCGCTCGTCTTCCAACTCGGGGGGCGTGAGAGGGTTCACCCTCCAACGGATGGGCGCGGAGGGGGCCGGAGCGTCCGACCTCGGTGGCTGGTTTGAGCCAGCGGACGAGGATGGCAGCATTGGGAACGAACAGGGCTTCCCGGTATTTTACGAACACCCGGATTCCTTTTTTTGAGGATGGCGGAATCGGCGGGGTCCGCACCGGCGAAGAATTCTGTTTTGCTCCCGCCGAAGAACTCGGACTTCGTTCGCCATTCGATCACGACTTCTTCCGCCTCGCCGTCCGGGCGCACGGCAAAGCTTCGCCTGGCCTGGTCCACCGACACGACGATACCGCTCTGGCGGGTGCTCACCCGACCGGCGGCGTACCCGCTTTGCGCCGTCAGCAGATGCAGCGTGGCGAGTGCGTACAGACAGCGGAGGCCAAGAGGATTCATTTGCTTTGCCCGTCTGTGCGCGGCGATGTTTTTTTCGAGTCCGCAGCAGGATGGATTTGCTGACATTCCTCGACAGAGGTTTGGTGATGCGCGACCCGCACCGTCGCACCAGCCGGAGGCAGGATCGGCAAGTAATCGGCGTAGGACGACCGGGCGGGGATGCCCCGGTAAACAATCGGGATGGTGCGCGGCAAGTAATTCACCCGGGTCAGACTGAGCGGAAGGTTTTTGGAGTCCAGCACGATGAAATCGAGGTGGCTCTGAGCCGGTCCGGGATACGAATAGCCCGCTTTGCGTGTCACCGAACCGGAAACGAGCAGCCGCCCCCTGGACCATCGGCTTGTGGCGGAACTGACGACGACGCCGTCCGGAGAGGACGTTTCGATCCTCGGGATTGGCTTCAATTCGGTCGGTGAGTTGGCAAGGAGGGTAGCGCCGTTGAACCCAACGAGGGCAACGAGGACACCGAACTTGAAGATGTAGCAGGGTTTCATGGGTTGTTTGGGTCGGGGGAAACGCGGGTCGCCGAAGATGGAACGGGGCCGGTCATCCCATCATGCCGAGGATGAGGAAAAGGAGAAAAC
>CAXTBX010000177.1:0-6329 GCA_964242205.1 uncultured Chthoniobacterales bacterium | reverse complement strand
ACGCACAGGAAAAGCCTCCGCAAGAGCCAGTGAGCCAGCCGGAACCGCCGATGGAAGAGCGGATGCAGGGGATGCGGGACTTCTGCGAGACGAACAGCTACGTGGACGACCTGCCCCCGGGGGCCAAGCGCTTGCCGCCGTACGATCCTCCCGACGAGTAGCAGGCCAAGACGATCTTGCCCCCGAGCATCACCGGGCGCTGGACGACTTGCTTGACCAAGCGCGCCCCGCCTTTGACCGGCTGGGCTTTCCGGTGCAGGAGACCGCCCACGGCGAGGGTACGGGCCTGCGCACGTCATTTACCGGCGCGCATGACACCCGCATGGAGATTGACCGTCCGGCGCTTGCCCGCAGTCTCGCGGAAAGTGGCCTGAAAGGGGCTGCCGCCCGCCGTTTCCTCTCGGACGGCATCAGCGAGGAATTAAGGCACGCGGTTGATGTAGCCGATGCTCGTGACCGCTGGCAGGCAGAGGGTGGCCAGGGGCATTTCTCTGACTTTTACCAACGAGATAAAGCGCAGTTGCTCGGCAGCATCCGGGGCGACCTCGACGGCCTTTCCTCCGGTGCCCGTGAGACGGCGGAGGGTGCCATGCTCGACGGCTGGAACCTGTACCACGATCCTTTCGAGCAGGGCGACGGATTGCGTTTCAAGAGCGTGGACGACCTTTTCCTGCACCTGAAGGAAAACCCCGAGCAGGTGCCCGGCTACATGGCCGAGACGTTGCGCCAGCTCATGCAGGCGCGAGACGGCAACGAGGCGCTGACCACGGAGACCGGTTACCTCTCCATCATGGAGCATTTCCGTCAGTTCGTGGAGCGGATTCTTGGGCGGTTGCGCCAGTTGGCCCGTGATCCCGAGACCTACTCGCCGACGTTGGCGGACACGATTACCCGGCTTGAGCGGGCCACGCAGGGCAATCCAGACCCGCAGCCGTCAGGACCGCAGGCAGCCTTGCGCCAGACGTGGCGGGGTGTGCGTGGCAGCGTGGAATCCCGCGAAGCCAAGGACCGCATTGCCGCCGGGAAGGACGCCGCCGAGAACCGCGCTGGCACCATCGCGCGCCAAGCCGCCAACAGCGTGCGTCTGGACTTTGGCACGAAGAGGCAATTGCGAGACCCGAACAGCCAGGCCAGCCGTGACCTCGCGGCGATGCCCTTTGTCATCGAGGCGGGGGGAAAGCGCGCGGAAGTAACCGCCGATCTCGCCAAGGTCAAAGCCAGCACGGACCCAGAACTGGTGAAGAAGTACGCGCCTGTCGTGCAGCACGCTCTGGATAACTTCGCCCGCCTGGACGGCATGAAGGCCAGCTACGAGGCCATTGCCACCAAGCAGCGAGCCATTGAACGCCGCCACGGCATCGACAGCGGTGAGGTGAAGAATTACGTCACCCGCAAGCTCGAATTGCCCGAGCACCAGCGGAACCTAGAACCGAACCTTCTAGGGTCGCTTTCCAGCGGTGCCAGCGTGGGCAGCCGCTACTTCGCCCGGGGCCGTGACTTCGCCAAGCTGGCTGATGCCATCAAGGAGGGCTACCCGCCCAAGAGCACCAATCTAGCCGACCTGCTTGAGCATCGCGTCCGCACGGGTCAGCAGTTGGTCCAGCAGGCCAAGCTGTTCAGTGAATTGCGCGCCACGCCCGCTCCGGGTGACCCCGCTGGGCGAAAGATCGTAGGCCAGCTCGAGCCGCACACGACCGCCAGCGGTAAGACCGAATTGCGCGTGCCTCTTGGCTACGACGTGGTCAGCACCGGCGGCACTTCGCCCCTCGTGGTTCATCGGCAGTACGCCGGGTTGTTCAAAGCACTCTACGGCGAGAGTGCGATTCGCAATTCCACGCCGGGGCGGTTGATCCTGAAATACGCCGCGCTGGCCAAACACGGCACGCTGGTGTTCGACACCTTCCACGCTGCCCGCATGTTCGCCAAGGAGCTGAGCTACGGCTATCAGGCGGGCTACAACAAGGGCCTGAGCCTGTTGGAGTATTCAGACAAGGATCTAGCCCGTGCCGTGGCCGCGCACGATGTGACGCAGGCGCAGGCGGACTATGCGCGGACGCACCGGGCGCAGGCCGATGAGTTGATCAAGGCCGGGCTCAATGTGGGCCGCGTGGCCGATAATCTCGTGGCTGACGCGCATGGGTTCATTCAGAAGATTTGGTTCGTCGGCAAGGCGGCGGACAAAGGCATTTCGTGGTTCAACGACCTCGTTTTCGCCAAGATCAGCCGGGGGGCGATGCTCCAAACGGCGTTGACCAACTATGCCCGCAACCTCTCGCGCTTCCCCGAGCTTGGCCAAGAAGGCGCGGCCCGCCGCACGGCCAAGGAGATGAACGAGGTGTTCGGCAATCTGGCCAGCCAAGGGTTGTTCAAGAGCGCGACGATGAAGGACGTGGTTCGCACGGTCCTGCTTGCTCCGCAGTGGACGGAGAGCCAGCTTCGCTCAGAAGGGCGGGGCCTTGGCCAGCTCGTGCGTATTCCCGTCGATACCGCGCGTGGTAGGTTCCGCGTGGGCACGGTCGCGCAGGGCATGGCGTCCAACGTTGTGGCGTTGCTGCTGGCAAACCAGCTGGCCAACTACCTCACCCGGGGCAAGCCGACGTGGCAGAACCCGGAGGATGGCCATAAGCTCGACGCGTGGCTGCCCGGCGGGGCGCACGGCTTCTTCTTCTCACCCTTCGAGATTGCGGCGGAGAACGTCCACGCGCTGCTTCATTACCACGACCAGGGCAAAAATATGTGGGAGGCGAGCGCACAACTAGCCAGCAACAAGCTCGGGCCGTTGGCACGAGGGACGTTGGAGGCGACCACGGGCAAGAACTACGCGGGCCAGCCCTTTGCCACGACCACCGACCGGGTACGGGCGGCCGCGACCGATGCGCTGCCCTTCCCGCTGCCGGTGGGTTCCCTCGTGGAGAAAGACCCGCGCAACGTGGCCGGGAGCGGTCCCGTGCATGATGTGCGTAGTGCTGCTGACAAGATGTTGGCTCCGCTGGGCTACCGGGTCAACCGACAGCCGGGCAGCGTGGCGCGGCAGGTGTACCAGGGAGCAGGGTTCAAGGTGACGCCCGCGCCGAGTGCCCGCTCGCAGATGTACGAGCTTGCCAAACCTTTTCGTGCACCGAACCCCGCCGGAGCCAGCCACGGGCCGTCACCGTATCCGCAGCTCCGTCAGGCGCTGGATAACGACGACACGCAGGCCGCGCAGGACGAACTGCGCAACCTCTTGGCCAGCGGGAAGACGCTGCACCAGATCGGCATGGCGATGGGCCTGCGGCAGGGCGGGATTGCGCCCGAGATGTACACGGGCAGCCATGCCACGGAGGTGAAGATGTTGCAGGCACTCACGCCGGAGCAGCGAGAGGTTCACAACCAGGCGCAGCGCGAACACCAGGAGAACGCGCGGCGGTATCAGCGGATCGTGACGAGGATGGGTAACACACAGTGACTATCCCTCGGAAGTGGCAATTCAAGAATTCAGAACGCCAAGGTAAAACTTCCCTGTGGGCCGTTATAAATCAGGACGCACTGATGAAGAATGTCCATCCCCACAAGTGCAATCTTGTTGTTTTGACCTTCAAGGTTTACGCCGACAACGTTTAGTTCCAGGTCTGGGAGTGGACTGCCGGGGAACGATGCTTTGACCTGATACTGGTTGTGCTCCTTGCTGCCAGCCGCGCCACCGAGCATCATTGTGCCGGTGGGCTGCAAGCCCAGCGCCAGCGCGACCGGCTCATGGACACAGCTAATGCTTGCACCGGTGTCAATTAGAGCAACCCCCGCCTCGCTTGAAGGGACTGGTTCATTTTTTCCTACCAGACTCGCCGTCAAGGCATCCGGCTGCGAAATTACGATTTGCAGAAGCAATCCGGCGTTTCGCAACAGAACTGCCGGATGTAGCGGCGCGGGACCGGGGCCAGACGTTTCGGCGACCGTAATCGGATGAATGTTATGGATGGGCATACAGCAGGCCCAAAACCAACGCCGGTATCTGTTCCACGACTTCCGTCTTCACAATCTGCTTGATAAGAAACGGCACGTTGCCGAAGCGAGAAATGCCCTCTGCGTAAGCAGCGGTTTTGGAATCGAAGGTTCCGACAAACTCCGACCCCTTAAAAAGGGCGAACTTGCCTTCGCACAGGCTCAAGAGATCAGCCCTTTTCGCCTCGTAAGCCGCCATTTCTTGGGAAAAATCTTGCGCTGGCATGGATTTTGAGCCTAACAGCGCGCGGACGATCAGGCAAGGCGATAAGCGCTCGTCGTGAGTAGCGACTGGTCAGCGCGAAGAACTCGCGGTGGCGGAGCGTGTCATCAGCGCGGGAATGGAAGTCTTTTACAAAGTCGGCGAGGCACTGGCCCAAGTTCGGGATGGAAAGCTCTACCGCGAGAAGTTTGCCACTTTTGAAGACTACTGCTGCTATCGTTGGCAAATTTCACGCCCTCGGGCTTATCAGCTCATTCAGGCGGCGGCAGTTCATGAAAATTTGTCTACGAACGTAGACACGCAACCCACCAGCGAATTTCAAGTTCGCCCGCTCACAACACTTGCCCCTGAAAAGCAAGTCGAAGCGTGGCAGGAGGCCATCGCCAACGCACCGGCGGGCAAGCCCACCGCCAAGGACGTGAAGGCGGCGGTTGTCGAAAGGCAATATCCTAAATTGTACTTTGATCCTCCGAAGAAGGCACTTTCTCCAATTCATCCCAGAGGAGATGCCGGGAGAGATACCAAGTGTGTTTTACGCGGTGCCCCGCACGGCTCGCCACCGGGAAGGCTGGTCTTGCCCTATTTCACGCGTCTGTCACGCGATACCAGTTACAAAGCGCAGCCGGATAAAACGCCGGATAAAGGATTCACTCTCCGGGAAATGTCTGCTAAGTGCTTCCCATGCACGATGATTACCTTTTTGACGAGGCAATGATGCGCGACAGCCGCCGCGGGCAATTGGACGAATACGAGAGCTTAGAAGACGGCCTTGAAACATTGCGATCAATGCAAGAGAAGACGCAGACATTGATTTCGTCGTTGGCAGCACCGTTTTTGCACGAACCCGATGTCATGGCCGGGTGCGACGAACTTCTAGCTATGGTCGAGGAACTGCGCGGGGCCATCGAGAACCGGATTGAATGGCTGGATGAGCTAGATTCCCCTCACTTTGATCTTTACCAGCGAGAACCTAGCCATTGGAAAAGGACCTACTCAACACCCGACTCTCCTGAACGATTTCCGATCCGCTGGGTTCCATAGAAGCGACCTGTTTTCCGCCAATTTCCCAGGGTTTCGCGGAATCCTATGACGGGAACGGGGGCGGGGTTCAAGCTGCACGCTTGACGATCCGTGCGCAGAAGCGAAGTCTGGAAACGTAGTTCAAGGCAAGGCATGGCAGGGCGCGCTGAAGCCAGGCCGGACGGCCAGCGGTGCAATCTGGACGATGGAGTATTTCATGGGCAGACATCCTAAGTGTCATGCAACCTCATCGCGGTTTTGCCACCCTTATGTATATCGACGTATTGGGATTTGTGTCCGGTGTTCCTCATGCACAGGACCAACCTGCGGAAACTACTCCTCGCGCGGGTCTTCAATAAAGTATCGCTGGAAAGTTCCATCCTTATTGTCCACCAGCCATCTGAAGCCGCCAAAGCCGTCGCCCGTGTCCGTTTCCTTTTTCCATACAACGCGGTAGTGGTTTTCGCGCAATCCCCAGTAGTCCCAAGTATGATAGTCAAAGGCTGACCGGTCCTCTACCGGCTTGGTTTCGCTGCCCCTGAAAGTTTTGCAAGCTACGATAAAGACCAAGACGCACAGGCCAACGCGCCAAAGCGTGCGTGAATTTAATAGTTGGCTGTTTTCCTCTAGAGCGAGTTCAAGCGCCGATTTATGGACGATGGAGATTTTGCCACCATCGGGATGCGGGATTGATTCAACCTCCATTGGCGCAGTGAACGTAGCATTTAACCACGGTCACTCAGAGTGCCGAAAGAAAAAAGCGAGAATCTTCAAAATGTCATTGACACAGTTGGTCATTGACGTAGTATGGACTCGAAAGAAGGGCGGTAAGTGTTCGAAGCACCTACCGCCCAGATGAACTGGAACCTAACGATCAAGAAAGGGCAATTCGCCGTGAATAATACGAACGACCGTGGACTTATCAACCAAAATCCGTGCTGCGCGGGAGCGAGCCAGTCTGACTCAGGAGTCAGCGGCCAAGCTTTGGCGCATCAATCTAGCAACCCTCCGTCAGTACGAATCGGGGCGTCGCAAACCTCGCGGAATCGGAATGGAGGCATTGACAGACATTCTGGACGCAATCCTGTCGGAGGACAAGCCAGCGGCC
>CAXTBX010000176.1:5062-6567 GCA_964242205.1 uncultured Chthoniobacterales bacterium | reverse complement strand
ATCACGCATATTGTCAGGACCACCCCACGGTAAGGGGAAATTGGCGCGAAAGTCCCGGTGGATTGCCTGCTGCCGTCCATGTGCTCGGATTTCCGCCGGCGGTGATCAGGGGGAAATGAACGCTGAAGACAAATCTGACGCCAAAACCCCGGGGGAAATTGACGCCAAAGTTCGCCGGAAACGGGGGAATAAGGCGCGAAAGATGCCTCTGGGTCAATCTGGGCCATTTTGAATAGGGGGAAATTGACGCGATCAGAGACTTTGGGCAGAGGCACCGGGGGAAATCGACGCGGAAGAAGCCAGATTCCCAGGGGAAATAGCAGCGGAAGTTCCAGATAATCGAGCTGTAAGGCTCTGAAAGTCAGAAGGTTTCACCACTTATTCACATTCCTATCCCTTTCTTTAACCCTTTAACCCTTAAAGTAAGACGTCGTAGAACGACGTAGCACTGGCTGGTCTCTTCGCAGGCTGCGAAACCAGACGCGCCCCCGGCGCTCCGCGCCACCCCGCTACGCGCGGGGAAAGCTGGCTCCGCCAGCGGCATTGAGGGAATAAGTGCCGACCATCTACACAACTTTCGCGCCAATATCCCCCGGTTATACACAACTTCCGCGTCTTGTTCCCCTCAAAAGCATTGGACAAGCAAAACACGGCCCTACCCTTGCACCCGTCAGAACTTCAGACATTCGCGCCTTGTTCCCCCGTAATCACCCATCATCCCAGACGCAGCAAACCGGTTTGAAACTCGCTTGTACCCAACGATTTTTTGGTGGGTTGATGCTTGTTGCGCCATTGACTCATTTCGACGTTCCCTTGGATGATCTCTTGGGCAAACTGGCGCGAGGGAAACAACTGCCACACCACGTCGATCACTTTCTTGCGCCCTTTGGTCGAAGCGTAGGTCAGGTCCTCTTGGTAAGGACGCATCGAGTGTAGCACATCTTCCTTGACCATCTGAACCAGAGCCTGGCGTACGGTCGCCACGTTGTCACGCAACCGGCTTGCTCTGGCGATACCACTTTCACTCAGAATCGTTTCCAGCGAGATCTGGTAGCTCCCCCCGTCAACGAACGCGGTTTTCGTCGCCTGCCGAAACCGGTGGCTCAAGCGGGTGGCCAACCAACGTGCCAGCGGGCTCGGCATACTCATCACCCGGTGGTAGTTGATCGGGTAAAACGCAAGGTTGATGATCGCCTGCGTGGCCAACGGGTGATAGTCCACGGAAACCTTGGAACCCTGACCGCTCTCGTCGTCGTCATCGTAGACGTAAGTATAATTACTGAAAACGGCGGAGCTGATGCCGTGCAATGTTCGGTCCTTAGAGCAGGCCAGATTGACGGTCGCCTTGTTGAGAACTTCCAGCGCCTCCTTTAATTCGACCACTTTGAATCCGTGACCCTGGGATGTAAGTTCCTTGCGCAGTTGGTACAACGAAAAACTAACCCGGATGATCTGCGCGCCGGATTGGGGGACCGTATGCAGACCCGTATTGGCGACCTGTAGTA
>CAXTBX010000176.1:0-5052 GCA_964242205.1 uncultured Chthoniobacterales bacterium | reverse complement strand
TCCTCGCGCGCCCCGGGGTAAATCGCTTGGCCCGTCCCATCCTGCCCTTTGATGACGGCCGCCGAGAGCGTCACCTGCACTTGCAATTCCTCGGCCTTTCCCGATTCGCTCCGTCGGCGTAGGGTGATCGTTTTGGTGATCGGCGTCAGGTCCTTGGCCTTGCGCACTTTGGCGTAAACGTACTTGGGCAGCGCGTCAAAGATCTCGAAGGTGCGTGACTCGTTTTTGTCGGCAGAAAAGAACCCCTCAAACAGCGGCAGTTCACGCTGCTGCGCCGCCAGTGCGTCTCGTTCCACCGAACCCGACGAAGGCGATTTTTTAGGGGCTTTCGGCTTGGCCATGTTGACACGTTAGACTCTTTGGGCCGGTGGCGTCCAACATTTGCGGGAAGGCTGACACTATCGGTCCAGAACACTCTCCCAGAGCCCCGGCCTGGCGCGACCACCGGAGCCCCGTCATTTTAGCCGCAAGTCCAGCTTCAGGAGTTCGCGGTACGCGCCGGCGAGTTGGGCGTTGTCCTCCAGAAGGTCGATGGCGATCTGGATCAATCCGGAGTGGCCAGCCTTGATGCCCTGTTTTCGCAACGAGAGTTCGAGTTTGTCGAGCTTCGCTACGTTCGCCGGGCGCAATGTGATGCCCTTGCTGACCACCGGTTGCGCTTTTCTGATTACCACGCCCGATTTACTGGGCGACGCAGCTTCCTTGGCCACCGGTGCGTCCAGACCCGTTTCGGAAGAAGTTAACGGCGAGGCCGGCGCTTGTTGCCGCTCCAACTTGCGCGTGGCTTCAGCGAGAAGTGTTTTCTTGTCCATACAATCGCGTACTCATTCAATCAGATACTCAGGACATATTATAATCATATTATCGTTTGACCACACGAAATCCGGGTGGACGGCCAAACTGGTCCTCTACCTCGTCGTATTGTGACAATCGTACAATGAGATCACATTATCATATGGTAATGTGATCATGTGACGATTTCCAATGCGGCGCTGAACACTTCCTCCCGCTGCGCGGCGCTGAGTGCGCGCCAGCCCACCACGTGAGCCTGAGCGTAGGCTTCCCGCAGAGAAATCGTCGATTTGTAGTTCGCCAATCCCACCTGGTTGGCGATGGCCGCGAGATCCTGGTCGCCAAACGCCGTGCCTTTGCGGACCCGATTGAAGAGGATCGTCGGTTTGCTCCGGTTCCCCCGTGCCCTGCGGATCTCTTGCGCCGTAGTTTTCGTCGCCCACAGGTCGACCGGATAAGGAGAGGCGACCAGAATCACCTTGTCCGCGCGCTTGACGGAATCACGGAATTCCTCCGAGAGGTTGGGTGGGGTGTCGATGATCGTGATGTCCGCGTGCTCGGGGTAGGTCACCACCGCCGTGCCTTCAAGAGACATCTTGGCTGATCCCTGGGGATCACGGTCCCAAATCGCCACCTTGCGACCGACTTCGGTCAGCGCCAGGGCCACCAGCACCGAAAGCGTCGTTTTGCCGACACCGCCTTTCTGATTGCAAAATGATATTATCATATAATGTCACACAAACACTCTATCATTCTCTTATGTTCGGATGGTCACGTCAAGGGATTGTGATTGAATGCCATGGTTGGCGCACGCGATCCTCTGTGGCTCGTCCCGACAAGGGGTGGATGGCATGCGGAGGGCTCATGACCGCCGCCGTTGTTGCGCGCGAATCGTCCGGGGCCAGTGTGGTGGCCCACATGCAGAAGAGTGGATTCAAACGTACTGCTACGGATCGAAGGCGCTGGGACGGGCGCGTTGTGAGCCTCCTTCGGCTGACACCGTTTTGGAAACCCGTTTGAGGGGCGAGCGAGGCGAGGTGCGTGACCTTCCAGCCGGAGCAAACTCGCAACGAGTTTTGTGCTCGGCAAGCTCCGGAGGGGTGGTTCCGAGTGAAAGCTGGTTTGATTTCTGCTGAAAACTTGCGAAATGATCACCCAGCGCAAGCCGACAAAAAGCGACGCACCGTGCCCCGCCGCCGACGTGATCCACTCACGATTGAGACGGTGTCCCGTCGTCGCTCAAGTTAAATTTCTTATCTCTATGGGGGAGTGGTATGAGTAAAAAGTTAGACGCGCCGTCATCCCAACGGCGGCTTGAGGAACAACGGCTGATCGAAAACGCGCTGGGTGCGATGTCCGACGAAGAGCTGGTCGATTTGCGGTCCACCGCCCATCGCCTCAAGCACCTGCCCTTCATGCGGCTGGTAGAGGCATTGTTTGCGCAGACCGAAGAGCGTGGACGGGGGGAGGCAACGCCGACGGGAACCGAAACCCGGGAACACAACTTCGCGGGCGAATCAAGCGAGGGGTGCCAGTCTGACTTCCTCCGGACATTGTTCACACAGATCGAACGGGTACTCGCCGTGCGCAGACACGGCGAGGGAGAAACAACGCACCAGAACGAGTCGAACGAATAACCCTTTGAGAGAAAACTGTCACCATGTGATCATCATACAATGTGAACATCGTGTCTTGTGCTGATGGGCAGTGTTCAGAGCGTGGCCTATTCGTCTGCGTCGGTCACTTCGATCTTCTCGATCGAGGCGCATTTTTCATCGCCCTGTTCTCCGGCGTCGGCTTGTCTGACCACGCTCACCGCATGTTTGACCAAGGCAGCGTAGAGTTCGTGCAGGTTGCGGCCTTCTAATCGGAGGACGCGCGAAGAGAAGTGGAGCTCGATGACGCCGCCAAGATCGAAACGGCAGTACCCGAGATAAGCGTAAGGAAAAAAGCAGGCGTCGCCATTCGCGTAACACGCTTCGAGATTAATGGGAGCGGTTTCGCCATCCGCCGCTTCCCAGGCGGGCGGCGCGGGTGATTTTTGCTTGGGAGCCGGGGTCATAAGCGGGGACGGTTGCCCGTAGTTCGAGGCGTGAGGGGCTTTAGAACCGGACGAATCCTGGCGGTCGGCTTGGCGACCGGTCCGCCCCGGGCCACCAAGCCTCGTCGAACGACCTGTCTGACACGCCGTGCGAGCCGGACCGCCAGAAGCTGCACCATCTGTCGCACCGAACGCAGACGACGTCCGACGCGGCGTGGTTGGGCGAGGAGATCCGAAGCGGCGAGCCGTTCCCCCGAGTCGTTCCAGGCGGCTTCCACGGCCTGCCTGTCATCGGTGTAGATACGCACGCTCTCACGACCGCGCGAAAGGGAAACGTAGCCCTGTTTGAGCGAACCCGCTGCCAGGGCGGAAGAGCCGGACTCGGCGATCAGCACGTGATCGACTGTTTTACCCTGCGAGGCGTGGCTCGTCACACAGTAGCCGCTCGCCAGGTGGCCGAAGGAGGCAGGGAGCCGGACACCACCCGCGCATTCGATGTCGCCTTGAGCGGAAAATCCCGAGACGGTGAGCAGGGTGCCGTTGTCAACGCGCATCGCACCATCCTGACCAGAAGGCGCTGTCACTTGGGCAAGCCCGTTTTGCGTGACCCGGATTCTGTCGCCCGCCGCAATTTTTAACTCGGCACCCTCGTAGACCGCGAAGGCCCGGGCGTCCTTGAGCGCGAGACGCTCCTGGCGACCGTCCGAACGCTGCACAAGGAGATGACCCTCGTCGGGTTTGCCGACAACCTCCGCCCGCTCGCCGGGAGAAAACGTGCCGGAAGTGCGGATGAACTGGACGAGCTGACCCGGTTCGTAGCTGGTGGAAACGGTTTTTTGCGCCGTCGTGAGATGCAGGTTTACTAGGCGTTGCACACTGCGTTCTACCCCGGTAAGAAATCCCGCAGCGCGTAGGTGTTCCCGCACCGCCTGGACTACCCGGTTGCCTTCCGCGTGGGTGGGGGAAACCGCTAAAACCTCCTTGCCCTGCGCCACCAATTCCGCGTAGTCGCGGCCGAGCTGCTCGTAGCGTTCTGCGTCGCTCGTGATCTCGCGCCAGGCACCGAGCTTGCGCAGACGGCGGCACGCGCGTTCGACATCGCCGACGGCAAAGGCCTCGACGACCCGGCGGTAAACCTCCAGACGCTGGCGTCGGACGACGCTGAGTTCTGCGGGCACGAGCCCCGCGTGCCTTTCCAGGACGCGCAAGGCATCGCCGCGCTCGACGGCCGTGTGCTGGGCCACGTCACCCGCCAAGACCACGCGGCAACCCAGGCGCTCGGTCAACTCGAAAACCCGGTGCATGGCTGGCATGGAAAGCAGACCCGCCTCGTCGATCCAGATCACCTGGCCCGCGACGCTGGCTTGCAAGCGAGGACTGGTCAGCAGTTTCTCGACCGTCTCCGCTCCTAGGAAGGCCGCTCGGACGCGTCCCGCCGCGCTTGAGTCGCCGGCGACGGTGGCCGCTTCCTTGCGCAACACCCCTCGCGAGGCCTCGGAACTCGGGGCAAAAAGAAACACCTCGTAGCCGGCCTGGTGGAGCGCGTGGATGCTTTCACGCAGCAGCGTGGTTTTGCCCGTCCCGGCGATGCCGCGGATGGCCATGACGCGATCCCGCGAGGCGCGGACGTGAGAAACGGCAAGCACCTGTTCTTCCGAGAGTTGCGCGTTCAAAGGCTGGTACCCGGCACGTGGGTCGAGCTGTCGGCAGGTGCCGCGCGTGCGGCGCACGAAGTCAATGACCGCCCGTTCCTCCGCCAGAACCGTTGGCGTCGTAACGAAGCAACGGTGGGCGTTGCCGTCGTGCATGCGAATGACGGGGCCGTTTTCCAGCGCCACGCGGGCCTCGTCAAAACGCACGCGACCGACGCCGTGGTGCAAAAGCGTTTCCAACAAACGCGGTTCACTGACGGCGGAAGCGCGCTCCAATTCGTGATCCAACGCGTATCGCAATGCCGCAGCCGCGGCGGGGGAGGGGGAAGTATCCGCTTCGTTCTCCGGATTCCCTGTGGCAGCCGCCCTTTGGATGACCTGGTCGAGACGGCGAGAATCGGCGTCCGAGAGGCGCTGGTCCATGAGATCAACCAATTGCGCCCGCGTTTTCGCTTCCTTTTCCGGGCGAGTTTCCAAGGTGGCGAGTTCGCGCACCTCGGCCTCGGTGAGATTGCCGACCGCCCGCCGAACCGTCGCT
The DNA here is from genome assembly GCA_964242205.1 of uncultured Chthoniobacterales bacterium. Taxonomy (GTDB): domain Bacteria; phylum Verrucomicrobiota; class Verrucomicrobiia; order Chthoniobacterales; family SZAS-18; genus CAHJWO01. The sequence goes on along the minus strand of CAXTBX010000176.1, from coordinate 29 downwards.
CTTTCAGCCGGGGCGAGAGCGTCCAGGCG
>CAXTBX010000175.1:0-6568 GCA_964242205.1 uncultured Chthoniobacterales bacterium | reverse complement strand
GATGCGTCAACGGCAACGGGGCCCGTTGCCCTACAATTTACCTGCCTCTCGATCCCAAAGAACGAGGTAACACCATGTTAGGTACTGCGATCGACGGAATGGCGATGGTAGCGCAGGAAAAGCAATTTGTCTGGAACAGACTCAAGTTGTAGTTCTGCGCGCAAATCTTTTCTGATCTCGGTCAAAATCGTGTCAAGAGATGCATGTCCAGTGTCGGCGAACTCGGTTACAAATGCTTGGGCCAAGCGCACCTGACTGGGAGAGCCGAACAGTTGGATGTCTGCGAAGGCGGATTCAATGGGCTTGATGTCATCCAGTTCCGGGCGGTTGGAAATGAAATCAAGCCGTCGATAAGCCTCGATAAGAAAAGTGATTCGCTGGTCACGCCGTTTATTCTTACGGTCACGACTTGCTGCAAAACCGTGTGCCAGTCATGCCCCGGAAAAGGCCACGACTGCGGTTACGAGTAGCTGCCAGAAAATAGGCCAGTTCATTCGTTCTTCGTGATGTGCGTGTAGCAACGCTCAACACCGGACGGCGAGAGACCGCCGTCCCTACCTCTCAGCCAAGCCTACTGGTACGCCGCCTGCGGGCCCTTGACGTTCTTCTTGCCGATCCACGGCATCAACGCGCGCAGCTTCGCGCCGACCTTCTCAATCGGGTGCGCTGCACCTGCTTTGAGCAACGCGTTGTAGTTCTTCCGGCCCGTCCGGTATTCTTCGATCCAGTTCTTGGCGAACTTGCCATTTTGGATCTCCTTGAGCACCTTGCCCATCTCCTTCTTGACCGACTTGTTGATGATGCGCGGTCCGGTGACCACGTCTCCGTACTTGGCGGTTTCCGAGATCGAAAAACGCATCCCGGCGATGCCCGATTCGTTCATCAGATCGACGATGAGTTTCAATTCGTGCAGGCACTCGAAGTACGCCATCTCGGGCTGGTAACCCGCCTCGACCAACGTCTCGAAACCCGCCTGCACCAGCGCCGTCGCGCCGCCGCAGAGCACGGCCTGTTCGCCGAAAAGGTCCGTCTCGGTTTCTTCCTTGAAGGTCGTCTCGATGACACCGCCGCGCGTGCCGCCGATGCCCTTGGCCCACGCCAGGGCAACTTTCTTGGCCTGCTTGCTCGGGTTCTGGTACACGGCGATCAGCGCCGGCACGCCCTTGCCTTCGGTGTACTGACGCCGCACAATGTGCCCCGGCCCTTTCGGCGCAACCATGATCACGTCGATCTCCGGCGGGGGCGTCACGGTTTTGAAATGAATGGCGAACCCGTGGGAAAACAAGAGCGTCTTGCCCTTGGTCAGGTTGGGCGCCACGTCCTTCTCGTAAACCTCGGCAATCTTCAGATCCGGCACGGCCAGAAAGATCACGTCGGCTTCCTTGACGGCCTCGGCGGTGTCCATCACGGCCAACCCCTTTTCCTTGGCGGCCTCGCGCGACGGGCTGCCCGGATACAACCCGATGACCACGTTCATGCCGCTGTCCTTGAGGTTGAGCGCGTGAGCATGCCCCTGCGAACCGAACCCGATGACCGCGCAGGTCTTGGGCGTGAGGATCGAGAGATCGGCGTCTTTGTCGGTGTAAACTTTGGCGGGCATGGAAAGAATGGTGGAAGTGGGAAAGCGGAGGGCGGGAACTGAAAGGCGGAGGTGAGCGGGCGGGGAATGAAATGTTCTAAAGCTGGAGCACGGGAGGAACGGCTAGCCAGGAAGTTTTAGTTGCCGACTTCCGCCTTCCCACTTCCGCCTTCGTTCTCGTCCGTGCGGCGCGACATGGCAACCTTGCCGGTGCGCGTCAGGCTGCTGATGCCAAAGCCGTGCATCAGGCGGAGAAACTTGTTGATCTTGCCCTCGTGGCCGGTGACCTCGATCAGGAAGTTCGTGTGCTGCACATCCACGATCTTGGCGCGGAAAATGTCGCAAATCTGCATGACCTCCGAGCGGGTCTCGCCGTTGATCTTCACGCGTAAGAGCACCAGTTCGCGGTCCACGAACTCACCGTCGCGGAAATCCTCGATGGAAATCACGTCCACCAGCTTGTTGAGCTGCTTGGTAACCTGTTCGAGCACGGCGTCGTCGCCGTGGACGACGATGGTCATGTGCGAGGTGTGCGGGTCGAGCGTCGGGCCGGTGTTGAGCGTGTCGATGTTGAAGCCCCGCCCGCTGAACATCCCGGCGATGCGCGCGAGCACGCCGAACTTGTTTTCGACGGTGACGGAAAGGGTGTGGCGCATGGGGTAATTGGAACGGAAACGAAACGGGCGGTCAGACTGCGGCGATTTACGGCGGTCGTCAAACCGAAAAATGCCGTTATGTTGTCCGCCTTATGACCTTGGACATCCCTACGGGCGATTTTCGCGCCTTTATCTTCGATTGCGACGGCACCCTCGCCGACACCATGCCCCTGCACTATCAGGCGTGGGTGAAGGAGGTTCGCTCGCGCGGCGGCGACTTTCCCGAAGACCTGTTTTACTCGCTGGGCGGCATGCCCGCGCCGGGCGTGGTCGAGTTTTTGAACCATCGTTACAACCTGTCGATGCCCACGGAGGAAACCGCCGATTGCAAGGAGCGCCGTTTCGAGATCCTGCTGCCGCAAGTGAAGGCGATCCAACCCGTCGTCGATTTCGCGCTCGCGCGGTCGGGCCGCTACCCGTTGGCGGTGGCGTCGGGCGGGTACAAGGAAATCGTGCTGAACACCCTCAACCTCCTGGGCATCCGCGAGCATTTCCAGGCGGTCGTCACCTACGAGGACGTGACCCACCCCAAACCCGCGCCGGACACCTATCTGGAAGCCGCCCGCCAGCTCGGCGTGGAGCCGTCCGCCTGCCTTGTGTTCGAGGACACGCCGTTGGGCGTCCAGGCCGCCACCGCCGCCGGGATGCAGTGCGTTCTCGTGCCGAGCGGCTTGGTGGTCGCCGCGCCGCTAGTGTGAGAAAATCGCGTTTTCCCCGCTGGCAAGCGTGGGCGGGCGGTTCTACAGTCCGGTCTTATGCATGTCGAAGTGATCAAGTGCATCGCCTACGGGCCCGTCAACCAGGAGGAGAACATCTTCCTGCACCGCGTGTTCGATCTGCCCTTCGCGCCGTTCGAGGGTCTCAAGCTCGTGCAGGGTGACTGGGCGGAGGAGGTCGAGAGCGTCGAATGGGACGTGGACGAGCAATTCTTCACCTGCTGGACGGAGTACGACGAGACGTACCTGGGTCAGTTCGTGGATGAAGACACGTTGCGCACGCTGGTGTCCACTTACACGGGCAGCGGCTGGGAGGAAACCGAGGAACAGCACGACCCGGATCGATAAAAGCAGGCAGGGAGGCTTCTCCGAGGCCTGCCCTAATTCGCGCCGCAGGCGCATGACCGGTCAGCGGCCTATCGTCAGAAGCTCGCAATCATTCGGGCAGCGACTCCACCCATGGCGGAAATTCCGGGCAGAGCCGCGATTTCTCCAACGGCCCGCTGGCGTCACGAAATCGGATTTCTCCGGCGTCATTGCAGGTCCACAGTTCCGACGCTCCGGCCTCCAGATAGAGTCGGGCTTTACGCTTCTCTTCCTCCAGTGGATCGTGCGGTGTGACGATTTCCACGCAAACCTCCGGTGCACGTTGCCAGGTCGGCTCGTGCGGACCGGCTTCCCAGCGTTCCCTGGAAGCCCAGATCACATCCGGCACCTTCACGTATTCGCTGGTTTCCACCGCGGCCCTCGTGCTGCTGATGCCATCCGGCTTCATCAACTGCAACAGGTGGCCGATGTGCATCTGATAATCCCGGTGGCGCATTCCGGCCGGACTCATTTCGAGGTTGCCCCGTTTGTTGATTTCGATCTTGAACGGCAAATCCTGCAAGATCGGTTCATCTACCGCCTCGGCTCAGGTCATGCCACCAGTTTAACCAACCGCATCCAAACGAGCAAGCTCAACCCGTCTCACGCTTTTCCGATCCCCGCGTGATACTCCTGCAACGGTTTCACGCTCAGCCCCTTGCCCTGTAGCGACCGGATGCCCCGCACGCTCGCCGCCGCCGCGCTCAGCGTCGTCATGATCGGCACGCGGTACGTCACCGCCGCGCCTCGAATCCGCACCTCGTCCGCACGCGGCTGCTTGCCGCTGGGCGTGTTGATGATGAACGCAATGTCGTTGTTCTTGATCATGTCCAATACGTGCGGACGCCCCTCGCTCAGTTTGAACAGCTTCTTTGCGGGAATGCCCTCCGCCGCCAGCGCCGCGTGCGTGCCGCCCGTCGCGTAGAGCTGGAAACCCAGTTCCACGTACTGCCGCGCCAGCCCGACGGCCTCCGGCTTGTCGCTGTCCTTCACGCTGATGAACAAATTACCCCCGCGCGGCAGCGGCGACCCCGCCGCCATCTGCGACTTCGCGTACGCCAGGCCCAGGTCTGCGTCGATCCCCATCACCTCGCCGGTCGATTTCATCTCCGGCCCTAGCGTGATGTCCACGCCCGGGAACCGCACGAACGGGAACACCGCTTCCTTCACCGAAAAATGCTTCGGAATGATTTCTTCCGTGAACCCGAGGTCTTTCAGCTTCCGCCCGGCCATCACCTTCGCCGCCAGCTTCGCCAGCGGCACGCCGATGGCCTTGCTCACGAACGGCGTCGTCCGCGACGCGCGCGGGTTGACCTCCAGCACGTAAACCGTCTCGTCCTTTACTGCGAACTGCACGTTCATCAGCCCGCTGACCTGTAGCTCGCGCGCCAGCGCCCGCGTCGCTTCCGTGATCGTCGCGCGCACGCCGTCCGACAACGAAAACGATGGGATCACGCACGCGCTGTCGCCCGAATGAATTCCTGCCTGCTCGATGTGCTCCATGATCGCGCCAAGCACGACCGTCTCGCCGTCGCTCAGGCAGTCCACGTCCACCTCGGTCGCGTCCTCCAGGAAACGGTCCACCAGGATAGGCCGCTCCGCGCTGACCGAGGTCGCCCGCTGCATATACCCACGCAAATCTTCCTCCGCGTACACGATCTCCATCGAGCGACCACCCAACACAAACGAGGGTCGCATCAGCACCGGATACCCGATCCTTTGCGCGACCTCGACGGCCTCGTCTTCGTTGACCGCCGTGCCGTTGGGCGGCTGCCGCAGGTCCAGCTTCTCCAACAATGCCGCAAAGTGCTTTCGATCTTCCGCCAACTCGATGCTCGCGGGTTGCGTGCCGATGATGTTCACGCCGTTGGCTTGCAACGCCGCCGCGAGGTTGAGCGGCGTCTGCCCGCCAAACTGCACGATGACCGCCCAGCACCGTTCGCGCTCGTAGATATTGAGCACGTCTTCCAGCGTCAGCGGCTCGAAATACAGCTTGTCGCTCGTGTCGTAATCCGTGCTCACGGTTTCCGGGTTCGAGTTGACCATAATCGTCTCGAAACCCTCTTCTTTCAGCGCGAACGCCGCGTGGCAGCAACAGTAGTCGAACTCGATCCCCTGCCCGATCCGGTTCGGCCCGCCGCCGAGGATCATGACCTTTTTTTTCTCGCCGCCGCGCGTCTCGTCCTCGTCTCCGTAGGTGGAATAATAATAGGGTGTGTACGCCTCGAACTCCGCCGCACAGGTGTCCACGAGCCGGTAAGTCGGCAGCACTCCGTACTTCGTGCGCCCGGCGCGCAGCATTTCCTCTTTGATCCCGAACAGCACGGACAGTTGCCGGTCGGAAAACCCGGCTTTTTTCCAACGCCGCATCGCTCCGCGCAACGCCGCAGCCTTGTTCTCCTCGGTCCGCTCGGTCTCCGGGATCTCCGCGAACAACACGTCGCTCGTCTGCGTGGGAATCTTTTTCTCTAGCACGACGATCTGCTCTATCTGGCGCAAAAACCACGGGTCGATCTTGGTCAGCTCAAAGATTTCCTCCACGCTGTACCCCGCCAGCATGGCATGTCGAATGGCGAAAATCCGCTCCGCGTTCGGCACGCTGAGTTGCCGGTTAAGCGTGTCGCGGTCCCAACTCCCGTCGGCTAGCTTCGGCAGCCGGTCCTTACCGTCCGCGCCGAGGCCGAACCGCCCCGTCTCCAGCGACCGCAACGCTTTTTGCAGCGCCTCCTTGAACGTCCGCCCGATGGCCATCGCCTCGCCCACGCTTTTCATCTGCGTGGTCAGCACCGGGTCGGCCTGCGGAAACTTCTCGAACGTGAACCGTGGAATCTTCACCACGCAGTAATCAATCGTCGGCTCGAATGAGGCCGGAGTCTCTCGCGTGATGTCGTTCTTCAACTCATCCAGCGTGTACCCGACCGCCAACTTGGCGGCGATCTTGGCAATCGGAAACCCCGTCGCCTTGCTCGCCAGCGCCGACGACCGCGACACGCGCGGGTTCATCTCGATGACGATCATCCGCCCGTTCTGCGGGTTCACGGCGAACTGGATGTTCGATCCGCCCGTCTCGACGCCAATCTCCCGGATCACCGCGAACGACGCATCCCGCATCAACTGAAACTCTCGGTCGCTGAGCGTCTGCGTCGGCGCAACGGTGATCGAATCGCCCGTGTGCACTCCCATCGGGTCAAAATTCTCAATCGAACACACCAGCACGCAGTTGTCCGCCCGGTCGCGCATGACCTCCATCT
>CAXTBX010000174.1:0-6603 GCA_964242205.1 uncultured Chthoniobacterales bacterium | reverse complement strand
TAGCTTGCCCTCAACGACGCAACGGGCAAACTCTTCTGACAAAGTATAGTTAGGCGACGAAGACACCACTCATAAACCACACCACAACCGATTGTCTCTCTATGCCACAAACCACCGCAAGCGCAAAAAGCACTTGGATCGCCTATGTCCTCTGGTTTTTTCTCGGCTACTTTGGCGTGCATAAGTTTTATGTTGGCAAGACGGGTTGGGGCTTTCTTTACCTTTTCACCCTTGGCTTACTTGGCTTCGGATGGTTCATCGACTTGTTCACCATTCCGTCCCAAGTCAGTAACTATAATCGTGGCCTCCACGACGGCGGTTGCTGGCGGTAAGCGCCCAGTGATGGCCACGTCGCCTAACACGGCGCTCCAGCGGACGGCTACCGGCGGAGGCTTTCTCTCGGTTTTCGGACTTCTTCTCGCCGGTTGCCGCCGCTGAGCTTGGAAGCGTTAGGCCCAGCAACTATGACCGAGATCGTGCTGCTCATTATCGCTTGTTCGGTTGCTTGTCTCGTCGGCTTCTCTTTGGGCAGGTTCTGCGTCTGGTACTTGGGTCTTGTGTTGGCGCTGCTTTGGGTTCCCAGCTTGCTGTTGGTTTGTGCTCCGAGTGCCCGCGCCACGGTGGTCGGGTTTAGCATCTGGTCCTTACTTCCCACCCTCGTTGGTTTCTTCTTCGGGGTGGCAGGTCGGCCCTACAAGCCCGGTCCACCGGCCTAACCACGCGCTGCAGCCGACCGCCGGGGCCGGGGGCGTCCCTGCTGAACTCCGGCCTTGCTCTCGCCCCGGCGGCGGAGGAGCTTGAGTCCGTTAGACAGCGAGAGTTCCGAACATGACCCCATCTCTCCGCATTGCCGTGCTTGGTGTCGGTGGCATCGGCAGTACCTTCGCTTTCCAACTGGCTCGCAACGGCCAGCACGACGTGACCGCTATTGCGCGGTCAAATTCCGCACGGCTCCAACAACTGCAGCGTGACAACGGCATCATCAACATTAAGGGTGAGCGGGTGGATGTGCGCGTGACCGACACGTTGGATGAGCAGATTCCCTATGATCTTGTCATCGTCACCCTGCTCGCTCATCAGGTCGACACGGTGTTGCCATCGTTGCAACGCAGCGCCGCCAAGTGCGTCCAATTCATGTTCAACAACTTCCATCCGGAGCGACTGCAGGATGCGATCGGCGTCGAACGTTGATCGTTCGGTATGCCGTTCGTGCAGGCGTTCATCGACAAGGACGGCAAGCTCAATGCTACCATCGGTGCCGCCGGCCAGAAGAGCAAGATGAGCCGGCAGGATTGGGTGGATGTTTTTATCGCCGCCGGCCTGCCTGCCGTCCTCGAGCCCAAAATGCTCCTTTGGCTGCGCTGTCACGTCCCGCTGTGCGTAGCCTTTGTAAGCGTCTCGGCGGCGGGAATGCGGCGCGGAGGGGGGGCATCGTGGGGCGAATCGATGGTGCTCGCCCGGGGCATGCACGAGAGTTTCGCGCTGATTCAGCGGTTGGGGTTTCGGTTGTATCCGTCGGGAAAGGGGTTGCTCAATGGCAGCCCTGCTTGGATGGTGGCGGGGATGCTGTGGTTGGTGTCGCGCATCAGCTCGTTCCGTGAGCTATTGGCTACGTCGGCAGGCGAGTGTCGCGCGCTGATAGACGCGATGTCAGTGGCCGCCCCTCAGGCGAACCCACCCGTGACACTGGCTACGATTCAGGCGATGAAACCGTGAGGGACCTTCCGCGACCTTCATCTGATTTGGCCCCTGAGAATCCTGTGCTTTCGGGTGTTGCCTCTACCAAATCCGACCCTAGCGCTGGTGCCCGCCAGCGGGATTAGCGTGACGTTCGATCCCAAGGAAAACGCCGCCACGGCGCACCCGGCGATGCTGGACGTAACGCTGGTCGACCAAGGGCCGCCGGGCGCGGTCGAGGCCACGGACGCGCCGGGGCTGGCGGGGAAAACGTTGGGGGCTGGGGCGGGTAGAAGGATGCAGACACGCCAGCGGCGCGAGTCAGGGACGGCCTCGGACCTTGCTCCCTACCTTTCCGGGATCGCCTCGTACTGCCAGGGCCAGTCGTCCTGCGTCGTCGACTGGCGATGCTGGTGCGCCGAGGACCACGCGAACTGGCCGTCGTCGTCCACGCCGTCCCATCCGACCGACCACAGCCGGTAGCGACCCTCGTACGTCATCTGGTAACGCATGGGCGCGCCGTCCATGAGGTCGGCGGACACGCGGTCGAGGTAGGCGGGGGGCAGCGCGGCGAGGTCTGCCGGGTAGGCCTGGTGGTCGAGGTAATAACGCTCCAACGCGCAGGCCACCACCGCGTGATCGACCGCCGCCTGGATGCAGGCGGCGTAGTGAACGCCCCAATAGTGGGTACCCAGATAGTTTTTGACCAGAAAGTTGGCGGGCACCGGCGGGGCGCGGTACGTCAGCCGCCAACCGGCGTCGATGCGGTGGGCGTCGACGCGGTGCGCGCCCACGTCAATCGCGTCGAGCAGGTAGGTCTGCTCGGCGTCGGCGTAGCGCGCCACGGCCTCGTCGAACCAGCCGCGCGGGAGCAGCGGCAGGGTCTTGGACACCGCGTTGAGAAGGGAGGGGTTACGGTACACGCCACCAGCCGAGGCGAGCATGTGGCGGAAACCGGCGGGCTTGCTCGCTTCGTCCGCGAAGGTCGGCAGCGAAAACGAACGTTTGCCGCGGATGCGCTGGCGGCGCTCCGCGATGGAATCGACGCGGGCGAGCAGGCCCTGGAGTTCGGTGAGTTGCGCGGCGGACCAGCGGCGGGCGGCCAAGCCTTCCCAGACGGGTTGGAGGAGGTAGTTGAGGTTGTAATAATCGTAGTTCCAGGCGAGCATCACCGGCTCGCCCGCGACGGTGTCGCGCAGGCGCAGGCAGACGCGCAGGTCGCGCAGGGCCGCGTCGGGGTCGCCCTGGGCCAGGGAGGCGCAGGCGTGGAGGCTGAAGGTTTCGATCCACGCCATGATGGGCGTGTAGTAGGAAAACCGCTCGTCTTGGTCGCCGCGCAGGAACCAGTTGACAGGAAAACCCAGCTTTGGGCGGGTGGTGGCGGCCAGGGAAACCTCTTCGAGCACCGGGCCGAAGCGAGTGAGCGCCAGGAGCACGTCGGCGGCGGGGGACTGGGGGAGGGGCGAATGGGGAAAGTCGCGGCGCTGGCGGTAGAAGCGCGCGAGCGCGTCGAGGTCGAGGGGATGGCCGCTGGCCCAGTCGAGCTGGTCGAAGTGCGAGTAGGAAGCGCTTTTGCCGGTTTCCAGGCCGAAGGGTAGGGCGGTGATGGTGCGGCGGAATTCAGCGTCGTCGAGCTTGCCGAGGGTGCGCTTGCCCGTGGCGGGGTCGATCTGGTAGTTGTAGACGCGTGCGAAAACCGGCGCGAGGGCAAGGTTCTGGGCGTCGTCGGCGACAGGCGCGGGTAGGGAGGCAGCGGGGTCGAGCGGTTCGCCGCGCGCGCGGAGGTGGCGGCGGGTTCCCTCCCAGACGCGGGCACCGTGGAAGTCCACCCAGGCGTAGAATAGCGCGACGATGCCCGCGACGGCGGCGAAGACGAGCAGGATCTTGGGGGCGGTTTTCATGGAAGGCGGAAGGCGGAAGTAGGGCGGCACGCGATCCAGAGGGCGAACTTCCTGGGAGCAAAACGTCAGCCCGCCGCCCACAACTCACAACCCACAACTCACATCCCACCGACTTTTGCCTTTTGCCTTTTGGCTTTTATCTTAAACTGGACGGGCGCGAAGGGAATCATGGCATGAACAGCGGCAATGGACACGATGGACGGAACGGCAACGGCAACGGCGCGGGGGCGGCAACCGTGGGTGCGTTCGAGTTTCGGCTGAACGGCGAGACCGTGCGCGTGGCGGGCGTGTCGCCCAACGTGACGCTGCTCGATTTTCTGCGCGGACGCGGCTGCAAGGGGACGAAGGAAGGGTGCGCCGAAGGCGACTGCGGGGCGTGCTCCGTGGCGCTGGTGGAACGCGACGCGGCAGGCGTGCCGAGGCCCCGGGCGATCAACAGTTGCCTGGCGCTACTGCCGATGGTGGCGGGCCGGGAGGTCGTGACCGTGGAGGGGGTAGGGAGGAGGAAAGGAACCAAGAAGCCAAGGAACCAAGAAGCCAAGGAACCAAGAAGCCAAGGAAATTTTAAGGATCAAGGTTCAAACGGGGAAGGGGAGGCGGCGGCGCTCGTGGAGGGCGCGGACGACGGCGTACATGAAGAGCACACCGAGGCCGGGGCGGAGGATGGGCCGCTGTTGGGGTTGCATCCGGTGCAGCGTGAGATGATGGAACGGCACGGGTCGCAGTGTGGGTATTGCACGCCGGGGTTCGTCGTGGCGATGTTCGAAGCGTACGGGCGGGAAGATTTGAAAGAACGTTGGCAGGTGAGCGATGCGCTGTGCGGCAACCTGTGCCGCTGCACCGGGTATCGGCCCATCGCGGACGCCATGTGCGCGGTGCTCTGCGAGAGGCAGAAGGCAGAAGGCAGAAGGCAGAAGGCAGAAGGCGGGGAAGTGCCGCCGCTGGATTACACGGCGGGCGGGCAGCGGTTTTTGCAGCCGCAGAGTTTGGAGGAATTATTGCGGCTGCGGGCAGATTTTCCCGGCGCAACGCTGATCGCCGGGGCGACCGAGCTGGGGCTAGAGGTGAACAAGAAGTTCTACCGTTTCGAGACGCTGATTTCGGTGTGTGGGGTGGAGGAATTGGGACGCGTCGAGCGGACGGCGACGGGGTGGACGTTTGGGGCGGCGGCGTCGCTGACGAAGATTGAGGAGGCGTTGCGCGCGGACGGCGAGGGGTCGCCGCTGGCGCAAGAAAACGCGGCGTTGCTCAAGATGATCCGCGTGTTCGGTGCGCGGGCGATTCGCAACCGCGCGACCTTGGGCGGAAACCTGGTGAACGCGTCGCCCATCGGGGACATGGCACCGGTGCTGATGGCGCTGGGCGCTGAAGTCGTCGCCCGGTCGGCGGGGGGCGGGGAGCGGGTCGTGGGGCTGGACGATTTTTTCGTGGCGTACCGGAAGACGGCATTACGGGCGGATGAGGTGTTGTGTGAAGTGAGGATGCCGGAGATTTTAACGCGGAGACGCGGAAAGGACGCGGAGGGGCACGGAAATGGGAGGGTGCTGGTGGATTGTTTCAAGGTGTCGCGGCGGCGGGAGATGGATATTTCCGTGGTGTCGGCGGCATTCCGGGTAGAGTTGGATGTGGAGGGCGTCGTGCGCGGGGCGCGGCTGGCGTTCGGTGGCGTGGCGGCGATGACCGTGCGGGCGCGGCGGACGGAGGCGGCGTTGGATGGACAAGTTTGGGGCAGGGAGGCGGTTGAGGTGGGGAAAGCGGCGTTGGCGGAGGAGTTGGCGCCGATCAACGACGTGCGCGGGTCGGCGGAATACCGGCGCGGGTTGGTGGCGGATTTGTGGGAGAAGTTTTTCGTATTGGACGGCGCGGTGGAGTGGCCGCTGGATCGGCGTGAAATCGCGCCGCCGCCCGCGCTGCCGCCGACCCCCGCGCCACCGCACGAGAGCGCCGCCGGGCACGTGACGGGGGCGGCGCGCTACGTCGACGATGCCCGCCCACCGCAGGGTTTGTTGGAGACATGGCCGGTGTGTGCGCCGCACGCGAGGGCGCGGATCGTGCGTCGGGACGCGCGCGCTGCACGGGGGATGCCGGGGATCGTGGCTGTGCTGTTGGCCGAGGACGTGCCCGGCGAGAACGACGTGGGCGCGGTGCGTAAGGACGAGGCCTTGCTGGCCGACAAGGAAGTGTTTTTTCATGGTCAGTTGGTTGCGCTGGTGGTCGGCGAATCGCTGGAGGCGTGCCGGTTGGCGGCGGATGCGGTGGAAGTCGAATACGAGCCGCTGCTACCGTTGTTGAGCGTGGAGGACGCGGTCAGGGCGGAGAGTTTCCACACCAACGCGCACCGTATCCGGCGCGGGGACGTGGAGGCGGTTTTTGCCGAGGACGGTCTGGTGAAATTGGCTGGTGATTTTTCGTTTGGTGGGCAAGAGCATTTTTACTTGGAAGGGCAGGTTGCGTGGGCGGAGCCGGGGGACGACGGCAGCATGACGGTGTTTTCGAGCACGCAGCATCCGTCGGAGATCCAGGCCGTGGTGGCGCACGTCTTGCACCTGCCCCGGCACCGGGTCGTCGTGCAGAGTCCGCGCATGGGCGGCGGGTTCGGCGGCAAAGAGACGCAGGGCAACACATGGGCCGCGCTGGCCGCGCTGGCCGCGCACCGCACCGGCAGGCCCGCGCGCGTGCGGCTCAACCGGGATCAAGACATGATCCTGACCGGCAAGCGGCATCCGTTCCTGGCGCGGTACGCGGCGGCTTTTACAACAGAGGGCGATTTACGCGCGGTGCGCGTGGAGCTGTTCGCCAACGCCGGGTGGTCGCTGGATTTGTCGGCGGCGATCACTGACCGGGCGCTGTTTCATCTGGACAATGCTTATTACATCCCGAACGTCGATTTTTCAGGGCGGGCCGTGAAGACCAACCTCGTGTCGAACACGGCGTTTCGCGGGTTCGGCGGACCGCAGGGGGCGTAGGTGATCGAGGAGATCGTGGACCAAGGGGCGCGGCGGTGGGGGCGGCCGCCGGAGATGGT
>CAXTBX010000173.1:0-6826 GCA_964242205.1 uncultured Chthoniobacterales bacterium | reverse complement strand
GGATTTTCCAAAACCCACTCGCTGCCAACCAGCGGTGGGAACTGTCCCGCCAAACCTAACCCCGTTTGCTGGTGGCACTGCGCGCAGTTCGCGTTGAAAAGCTTTTCGCCCACCTTGACCGGGTCCACAGTGACTGGTTTGGAATTGCCCCCCGTGCCGGGCTGCTCGTTAAACACACCGGCTTTGAACCCACCACTATAGTTGCCCAAGTAAACCCCGGCCCAAAGCATCACCCCCCCGAACGTGGCCAGCAGCCATGTCGGCACCGCGACGAAATTAGCCTCCGACCCGGTCTCGGCTCCCTTAGGCCGATGATCGTGCGCGGTGGTAACGTCCAAGTCGCGCGAAAGTTCCGCCTCCCGGAAATCCTGTTCGCCATGCACCACGGCCGCACCGCTCTCGGTGAACTGTGACTCCTCGCGGCCAGTCTCAAAATGGGGCTCTGGTTCATGCGGAGCTCCGGGGCTTTGTTGCGGGTTTGGAGTCTGTTCTGGCGACGGGGTCATGCAGATTCGGGTTAAAAGTGGGCAAGGACGGCTATTGCTCGTTCAGGCTGTCATCCGCGGGGGCTTCCGGGAGAGGGTAGCCGCTGCGTTTGAGAGAGAGCAGGTAGTTGACGAGTTCTTTGGCCGCTGGCGTCGGAACGACTTCTTCGTCGGAGGCCAAGCTTGCCGCCTCAGGACCTTCGACCTTGATGGCGTCAACTGAACGCTGGCCAGCGACCCGGCGCCGTTCAAATAGAAACGGCATTGGCGGCATGATGGAACCGGGTGAAACCACCTGCGGTTGGTAAAGATGTTGGTAATGCCACGCGGCCGTATAACGGTAGCTATCGGGCGACTTGCGAGAACCGATGTTGGCGAGGTCTGGCCCGATGCGCTGCGCCCCCGGGTAGGCGGCCGCATCCCGCATGAAGTCGCGGGTTACGCTGCGACGCTCACCCCATTCCCGCGCGATATCCCCGCTGTCGCGGCCCCCATTGGGGCGGACCTGCTGGGTATGGCACTGCACACAGCCGTTAGCGGCGTAAACCGCCCTCCCCTGTTCGGCGACCCCTGAAAATGCAGGTGGGGATTGGTCGCCCGTGTTCTCGTCCGTATCAGGCAAATAGTGACCCAACTGGGCGTAGGAACCCAAGACAATAACAAGCCAAGGAACAAGAAAAGCCACGAGCAGACCGATAACGAAAAGCGGCGTCCGATTTTTCATGAGCGAGTGCGCGGCGGTTTTGCGTGGATCAGCGGGTTGCCGCCAACCCAGCCGCGGGTGCTTCGGTGGGCAACGGACGACCCCCGGCGTGAAGAAGATTGAGCCCGAACGAAATGGCTAACGGCAGGGTTCCTAGTAACATTGTTGCAACGGCTAAAGTGCGGGTAACGAGGAGAGGCACGATCATCTGGACGGTGGAAGGCACCGGCATTTTCGGGTCGGTTAATCCGTATCCCTGGAGAACTCCGGCCACGATTAACATACACAAACTTATACCTAGGCCCGCTAGCGTCAGCCAGAAATGCACCCGGATCAGCCCGTGTGATGCCCAGTCCCAACCGGTCAACCGAGGCGTGATGTAATAAATCGCCCCGAAAAAGGCCATCGAAACAAACCCGTAAAGAATCAATTCCGACCCGGCAACTTCAACGAGCGTGAAGTGCAGCGAGCGGCTAACGGTGCGCGTAGCAAGCAGGATGCTCATGACACCACCGCCGATGAGGGCCAATACTGAGACGTAAATAAACTGTAGCGACGGGCTCCAGCGCAAAGCGTCTGAGCGCTTGTGCAGTGTGCCTAGGAGATTGTTACCGATGATCAGCAGAGGAATCAAGGTCAGAATTGCTGCCCCAATACCGACACTTACAATCCATGCCGGCACGGGTCCGCCGATCAAGCTCTGGCCGCCACGCCAACCCGAGAAGAACACTAAAGTCCAAAAGCCAATGAACGCCAGCGGGTAAGCGTGGATCGGTTGGCCAATGATCCTCGGCACCAAGTAATAAGCAGCCGCTAAAGCGAGGGGTGTGAACCACAAGCCAGAGAGGTTATGCACGAACCACCAATTCACGGGAATCTGAGCGGACGCCTGCACGGGCAAGAAGAGCATAAACAGGTTCGCCGTGGCATACACCCACGGAAACCATAGGAAAGCTGTCAGCACATACCACTGGGAAATGAACACATTCTCACCGCGTGGTCGGGCGTTGAACATGAGCAACGTCCATACCGCGATGAACGCATATGCGATGACCAACAAAACCGAGACGTAGCGGGGATACTCCAACCATTCAAACGAGGTGCTCTCCCCGTTGAGGATACCAAAGGTCCCGAGTGAAATCCCCAGGTTCCAAAGCGCCCACGCCGCGATCACGAAACCGCTTTGCGCGAGTCGTGTCCGGCTCAACCGCGCGGTCAGCCATAGACCGACACCAATACCTGCCGAAGAGAGCCAGCCATAGAGCAGCGCGTTCGTCGCGGCTGGCCGGACCCGGCCGTAAGTGTCGAAAGCATAGCCGCTCAGGAAATGAGGTTCGTGCATCTTCACGGCCGCCACCAATGAGAGTGATAGGGAAACCAACAACCAAGTGAGGGCTGACCCAAAGAACAATAACACTGGCACGCGCACGGAGCGGTCCACCATCGCGTCATTGAGGAAGAATGCGCGCGTGGACGAAGAGGACACCATGGTTTCAGGGGTAGCCGTGACACGTGCTGGTTCCAAGAGGCTGGCACTCATAAAAAAAGTCTGCATCGGTCGTCGAATACTCCGGCGGCGCGGGCGCCAGAGGCGGGTTTGTCACCGGGGATTAACGCGGGTTGGTCATGCCCTCCGTCGGACTCGGGCTGGGACTCGGGTTCCCGTTCGCGGCATTCGAGCCGGAAGCGTCAGCCTGCTTTGGCAAGACGGGGTTATTGGAGTTAGCGGTAGTGGGCGGTGAGACGGCTGGAGCATTCTGATCAACGGGTGGGGCCGGGTTGGGCGCCGGGTCAGTCGCCTGCACGGGGTAGGCGGCATGGGGTTTATTTGCGTTGATGTCGCGCAAGGTCAGGTTGATGGCATCACCGAGCGGCAGACGAATCTTACCCTGTTCCTTATTTAGGATGCTCGGCGCGTCGCTCAAAGTCTTCTGGTCGGCTTGAATGACATCGCCATAGATCTTATACCGTTCGTCGGCTCGACGGGCGTCCACGTCCTTAAAGCCACGAGAACCGAACGCGATGAACATCCAGATGAGTCCCCCAAACAGCAGCAAAAAGGCAGTGATGACGAAGTAGCGCTTGAGAGAGTAATTCGGACGCACAGGCAAGGTGCCCGGGGCGTTGCTGGGTGGAACGATCACGTTCGACATGGTCGGAGAAAATGGAGCGTTCGTGAATCCGGCCTCAGTTGACCAATTTGAGCGATTTAACGATGCGAGGATCACGCAGAGGATACAAGGCGTGCCGTCCTAGGTTGCGAAGGAACAACAGCGTTAAAGGCGCGGCGATCGCGACCAGCGACACCATCGCCAGCAGGAAAGTCAGGAGCGTCGCACCTTTTTCCTCGGAGGGAGCGCCGGCGATCACAATAATGTAGATATCCAACAACTGAACCAGCAAAACAAAGGTCGAAATGCGTGCCAAGAGGGACGGCGTGCGCTTAGTTACGCGGGGCAACAACAGCAGGAAGGGCAAGAAGAAGTGCAGGGCCACTAACGCCGTGCTCAGATAATTCCAGTTCTCGGTGTTGCGACGGACGTAATATTCAACTTCCTCCGGGATGTTACCATACCAGTAAAGAAAGTATTGGTCGAATGCGATATAGGCCCAGAACACCGTGAACGAAAGCAGTAGCTTCCCCATGATGTGATAGTGCTCGACAGTGACAATACCTTGCAGATAACCGGCCTTCTGGAGTCGGTAAACTACCACGATTAATAGTGCCATCGCACTCCAGGCTGAACCGGCGAAGAGGTAAACGCCCCACATCGTGGAATACCAATGTGGATTGACAGCCATCAGCCAGTCCACGACGGCGCCAGTCAGACAGATGGCGAACAGCGGCAACATAGGAAACGTAGTCAAGCGTAGCTTGACTGTCCACATTGGGTCGCCAGTTTCGTCCTGTCGCGTCGAGAAATACCGCAACAGCCGGGTCAGGACGAAGAAGAACACGAGGTAAACGACCGCGCGAATTCCCCAGGACGTGCGGTTGAGGAGCAAGTGCTTGGCTTGCACGGTGGGGTCATGATAGCCTTGCCGCATCCATTCATAGATTCCCGGAGCGAAGAGCAAGATGGGCACGAAGAAAAAACCCAGGTAGAAAAACGTCGTCGCCAACGTTTCGAGAACACGCCGGACGACAACGCTCCACTCAGCATCCACCGCGTGATGCACCAACACCCAAAAAAGGGAACCGATTGAAATCGTGAAACAAACCGTGAACGCAAACAGCCACGAGAAGAGCAAGCGTTCGCGCGTCTCGTGGCCGCCGATGATTGCCACTAACAGACAGACCAACAGGGCGACGCCACCGCTGACCAACAACCCGAAGAGCAGCGGGCCAAGGTTCGTGAACTGGAAAAACTCGGCTTTCGGCCTCGTTTCAGTTTGGCTTGATGGGGCGGTAGTGACAGCGCTCATGGAAAGGCGGGAATCAAGGGTCAGCGCGAAAAGGCGAGGCTATTGCTTCGGCAAATCCGTGGCCAACTGTACCCGGAGAGCAGGGTCTTGCACATCGTCGAGCTTGGCGTTTTGAGCCCGCTGCAATGCCCGGACGTAGGAGACGATAGCCCAACGGTCCTCGACGGAAATGTTTGCCCCGTATCCCATCATCGTATTCTTACCGTTGGTGATGGTATTATATATCTCGCCGTCGGCCATCTGACGGTATTTGTCCTGGTGGTAGTTAGCGATGGCCGTCCAGCCATATTTGCTGGTGACCCCGTTGCCACCACCAGTCGAGCCGTGACAGACAGCGCAGTTGATCAGGAAACGCTCCTGCCCCCGAGCCATCACCTCTGGCGTAACCTCGAAGGGAATACCCGTGCCCCAATGGTCCCCCATCTTACCCGTATCGAAATAATCCGGGGCCCCGGTATAACGACCGTTTGGCCGGTTGCCAATGGTTGGGTGCCCGGGGCCCGGACGGTCCGCACCGCTGACCTGTGCGGTGTTTACTTGTTTTGCCTGCTCGGCTTGCGGGGACTCGAAACCGATGGGCACAGCACCTTCTACTGGTCGCCGCGGCCCGATGCCATCAGCGAAAAATCCGCTGTTGCTCTGCGGTTTCACCTTGTGCTGACGCACCATGTCAGGGAAGAACTCGAACGGCCGGTTAACCGACTTGCGACCCTGGGGACCAGCGATGACGGCGACCAAGATGCAGACAATGGCGAAAGCAAAGTAGAAATAGCGCATGGCTTGAAAGATTGCGGCGGGAGGCAGTTACTCTTCGTGCAGAAGCGTGACGTTTTTGGCGCCTACGCCCTGGAGCAACTCACGCACGCCGCCATCGGTGTAGCGCGGGTCATTGGCTTCGACGACGAGAAAGAAGCCGTCATCGGTGGCCTTGGCGAAGCGGTCCCAGTTGAACAGCGGATGGTTCCAGCGCGGCAGCCGGTTCATGAATAACATTCCGAACACCGCCGCGAAGGACGAGAACAGAACGGTCAACTCGAACATGATGGGGAAAAACGCCGGCACCGTGAAGATGTTCGTGGGTTTGCCCTGCACGATCAGCGGATAGGTGATCGTGGAGGGGATGAATTCCAAGCAGACCGCCGTGAGGAACCCGGTGATGCCGCCGCAAAGCACAATGTAGCTAACAATTGACTTACCCAAGCCCATCGCGTCGTCCATCCCATGAATGGGGAACGGCGAATGCACATCCCACCGTTTGAACCCCCGGTCACGGACCTTCTCCGCGGCGTGGAAGAGGTCGGCGGCGGTGTCGAACTCTCCGACGATTCCATAGACCGGCGCCACGGCAGAGCCGACGGCAGTGAGGGAAGTGGTAGCGGTGGCGGGGATGGCCATGACGGGGTATGGTTCGGGAATTATCTTAGTTCAAGCTTTGGTTGAATTCCCTTCGTCGCCCTCCTGGGTGGCGTCGCCGTGAGGAGTGCTTTCGACGTTACGCTCGGCAACGTCCTGGAGGTATTGCCGCCGCACCCCGCTGCCCACGAGGGGGAGAGGTTCTTCCTTCTGCGGGCCGGCGGCGTAACCAAACTTGCCACCGTGGCTGTGAGCTTTTTCGTCGTGGTAATGCGGATCGGCCGAAGGGAGCACTCCTTTCACCTCCGCGATGGCGATCATTGGCAGGAAGCGGATGAAGAGCAGAAACAACGTCAAAAACAAACCGTGCGTGCCAATGAAGGTGCAAACGTCCACCCATGTCGGATGAAACATGCCCCAGCTTGAGGGCAGGTAATCACGGTGTAAAGAGGTCACAATGATGACGAAACGCTCGAACCACATGCCGGCGTTGACGCACATGCACACCGCGAAGACAACGTATATGTTGTGACGCGACCACTTGCTCCAAAAGATCTGCGGGGAGATGACGTTGAACGACATCATACACAGATACGCCCACCAGTAGGGACCCGTGGTGCGGTTAAGGAACGCGTAGCGCTCGTAGGGGTTGCCGCTATACCACGCCGTAAACAACTCCATGATATAAGCGTAACCCACGA
Source organism: uncultured Chthoniobacterales bacterium (assembly GCA_964242205.1). Lineage (GTDB taxonomy): Bacteria > Verrucomicrobiota > Verrucomicrobiia > Chthoniobacterales > SZAS-18 > CAHJWO01. Next base: position 158 of record CAXTBX010000173.1, on the reverse strand, counting down.
TGGTGCCGGTGAGCAGGATGATCTTCGACATCACGTCCACGTGCTTGGCCGTGATCATGTCGTGCAGGCCGAACAGCCACCGGGCCGGCAGCATCAGGGTCAACACCATCGCGAACCCGCCGAAGATTGCGCCCGCGACGAAATACGGCGGGAAGATG
>CAXTBX010000172.1:0-6888 GCA_964242205.1 uncultured Chthoniobacterales bacterium | reverse complement strand
GATCATTGGCCCATCGTAGACAGGCGGCGCGGAAACGCGTGGCATCAGGACAGGACCGTCCTCCGCCGGCGGGCGTTGCGTTGGAGGAGCGATGTACGGGGCGGCGTCGGCGCTAGGTTCCGCTGAAGCGGGAGGCGCGAGGTTCGGCGTGGTTGGCTGCTGTGCCGTCCTGGCTTTGGCTTCCGCGTTCGCCCGTTGGGTCTCATTCCAACCACCATGCAGGCCAAAGAGTGCGTCCTGCACGCCGCGCTCCAGGCTGTAGGACGGATCAAGCGGTTTGCCCGTGGCCAACTGCTCGACGGTTTGATTGACCGTGCCCGCCGCCGCGTTGCCAGCGGTGCCAAGGGCACTGGACACCAGCAATCGCACCGCCGCCGGGGCCGTAGGTGAAAGCAGCTTGCTGACGACACCCGCCGCGATTTTGCCCGTGCCGAGGAAAGCCGCCATCTCGGGCGCGGAGCGGAGGGCCGCCGCATCCGAATAATCCTGCGCGTTGCGTTTCGCGTCCTCGTCGCTTTCGCCACGGGCCTTGGCTTCGGCCATGTATTCGTCGTAGGCCGATGCCTTGGCCTGCAACCCTGCCACGCCCGCCCCGGCAACCATGCCGACACCTGGGAGGCTGCTGGCTGCCAGCAAGGGCACCACGTCGCCCACCGCGCGGGCACCACGGGCCAAGTAGGTGTCTTTGCGTGCGGGATCTGTGCCGTAGAAATCTGCTGCTTCGTTCTTCGCATCGCGCAACGTGTCCGCCGATTCGTCGGCCGCCTGCACGCGCTCATCGCGCTTTTGCTGTCCCGCTGGGGTAAGCAACGCTCTGTTGGACAACCCGGGAGCATCGCCCGGCTGTAACAACCGGCTGTCGGCGCGCTTCGCCTGCAAGCCTTTAATCTCCTGTTCAATCCCCTCCCGCTGGCGAATGATGGTGTCGAGGCTTTGTGTCTCAGTAGGCAAGTTGGCGATGCTCTCCAGTGCCTTCTGGCGTTTGCCGATTTCCCCTTCAAGGTGTGCGTTGACGGAAGTGGGCGTGGCCGCTTCCTGACCAGCCATTGAGCGTTCTAGCCCTTCGGCGATGCCAAGCGTGCCGGAGGCGGCACCTCCCACGAGTTCGCGCCCGGCGTTGGCGGCGGCGTTGCTGGTCGGTTTTGGCGTTGGCGGCGGCGTGTTAACCACGGGCGACGTGTCGGGGACGGTTGCCTTGCCCATGTCCTCCACCGTGAAGGGTTGGGACGGATCAAAACCGCTGCCGCTGGTAGTGGAGGGCGGGTCGGCCACGGCGGTTGAGCCGTCGTTCTCGACCGTGAAGGGCTGGCTGGGATCGAAAGGCATGGCTTTAAAGTTCCTTCCAAGAACCGTCCGCCTGTTTCTGGTAGCGTTGGCCGTTTTGATTGATGATCGCTCCGACGCCCATGCTATCGACGTGCGGTGCGGCGTTGCTGGCCGCCGACGCTGCTGATGCGCTTTGGGATGGAGCGTTGATCTGGCGCGGACTGCCGCCCTTGATGGCGTTGTAGCGATCCACAAATTCCTGGTGCTGCTCGTCCGAAAGAAACACCCGTTTGGACGGCATCCCCGTCGAATCGTTGAGGTAGTAGGCGAGACCGCCCGGCTCCTTGTGGATGTTGTCGGGCGGGCTGTTGAGGAGGTCGGCCAACGTGTGTCCGGTCTGCGCCTTCAGGTCTTCGCTCAAGTGCGGATAGGTATCGTGAGTCACTTTTGGGGCGGCAAGCCGCTCCTCTTTTTTCCTCTGGTACTCGGTCATGGGTTTGGCTCCCGTGTCCGGAGTCTCCGCATTGCGGCGGGCCGTCTCGCTCATGGCTCCGAGGCGATCAAACGTCTTGCCATCCGCGCTCATGTACTGCGCCGGGTCGGCACCTGCTCGCACGAGGTCGCGCTGCACCTGCAAATCCGAGCGCTGGTCGAGCGTGGCGGCGCTACCTACAGCTGGCAGGCGCACGAAACGACCGTTGACCTCATGGCCGATCACGTTGCCCGCGCCGTCTTTTACCTCCGTTGCGTCCGCCGTGGGATTCGCCAGTTGGTTGAGCCGATTGGTCCGTGCGTTGCGCTCAGCGAGTTCTGCCTGGTCGAGTTGCTGCTGGGTGGCAGTGCGCGGGGGGCTGCCCACATAGCTGACCCCGCCCCTAGCGTCCTGCACGAAGTGGCCGGGGCCAAAACTGTGCTCCATTTTCTGCACCGCAGTTTCGGGCCGGGCGGGTGTACGAACGAAATTCATCTCGGCAGGCGAAAGAGGTTGTGAGCCTTGCGGCATCAACTGTGGACCGCTCAACCCGGCGCGGGAACCCTGCGCGTCGCCGGGCATGGCGAGGATTGGGTCCATTGGTTGCCGCGCCGGTGTGCGACCAACGAGCGCAATGAGAGGCGGCGCGCCTGAAGGCGGCATGCGCTGCACGGAGGTGGACGGGCTTGGGGTTAGTAGCGGCAGCGATTGAGACGTTGCGGGCCCGCCAGGCTGAAGAGGTGCCACGAGGTTGGGAGCACTAGCCGCCGACCCCCCACTGGGCCGTGAAAAATTTAGGTTGGGCAGGTTGCTGCTGAACGCCGTGGTCTGCCTGCCATCTCCCGCCGGGTCAACGTTTGGCTGGAATCCAAAGAGCGGCGTGCTGTGCGCGGTCGTGGTTGTAAGGTTGAAGACCGGCGCAGGCACTGAAGCGGGCATGTCCAGCCCCACGGGGGACATGTCGTCCCGCGACATCAGCGACGGGGTAAGCATGGGTGTCGCCGATGGGTTTGTGCTCTGCATGGGCGTGCTCTCGCCCTGCTGCACCAATCTAAATTGCACGGGACCCTTGAAGTTGTTTACGTCGTCAATGCCCAAAAGAGAGGCCGTCCCCGGATTTAGGTCAATGCCCGCTCCATTCTTGGCGTGGTTCGGCATCGCATCAGCCACCGTGGCGAAGACGCTTTTGCCGTTGGCCCTGACTTCAACCGCCGTACCCCGCGCCTTTTCCGGGTCGATGCCGTACGCGCGCAAAGTGTCGGGCGGGAGGGCGACGTAAGGGCTAGAGCCGGTGGTGTCATCGTTCCATTTTCCTCGTCCATTGTCGCCCGTGGCGAGGCTGCCATGCTTGGCATAGTCGGCCAAGTCGTTGGGCGTGGCGAAGGTCGTGCCCAGCGTCAAGTGGAAGCCGTGCTCGTCAGGGGCTGCCGCATTGGAGACCGCGCCGACCTCCTGGTGTGAGACCGCCGGGGCGGGTGCGCCGGAACCTGTGTCAAGGCTTGATGGGGCACTGTAGCCCACGAGGTTGGGAGTGCTGCCATCTGAGAGGTTTGCCGCCGGAGACCCGGCGAGACTGCCGCCCTGAAAACTGCCCATGGGGACGAGCATCGGTGCCGGGGTGTTGTAATCCCTGAGCAAATCACGCGCGTTCTGCCGCTTTAGCTGTTGGGCTGGATCAAGAAGGTTATCCAGCGTCCCGCCAAGCTGGTTTATCCCCGCCGTGAAAGTGTCCGGCGCGATGGGCTTGGGCGCAAACTGCAACGCGGCTTCAAAGTCTTCTGGCTTGTAGGTCGGGGCCGTCCACGTCGGGTTGAACGCAGTCGTGACTTGGGGCACGGCAAAGCCGAGATTGGGTAGGGAGGCAAGTTCCGCCATGGAAGGTTTTCGAAGGTCAAATACTAGTGGGATGGTCAGTCTTTAGATTCCGCTGCCTGCGAGTCCGCTGGAAACGGTGGTGCCGGGAGCATATCCGACGCTGCCGATGGTGGTCAGGCCACCCCCCCCGCCCGCCGTGGTGCCGTAACTTCCGTACAGCTTGGCCGCGCTACTTAGCCCTGCAATTCCAGTGTTAATGGCTGCATTGGTGGCGGCCTGCTGCTGTGCGTAAGCCTGCAAGGCCCCGGCGAAACCTGCTTGGTCGCTCGCATTCTGGCCGGTCGCGTTGGACATCGCCACTTGATTTAATCCCTGATTATTCCCCTCCAAGACACTGTTGCGGGTCGCTTGGTTGCCAAGGGCAATTTGCAAGGCTCCCGCTCCACCGATACCGAATTGGCGTTCGGGAGTCGTCGCGTTTAGCCGGGCCAGATTGTCGGCGGCGCGCTGGCGGTATTCGAGGAAGCTCTGTCCTAGATTTCGCGCAACGCCGAACTGTCCAATGGACCCAGGTACGATGCTCCCGAAGGACGCCGCTGGCCCGCTGAGACCCGCCCGCATGAATTCAGCCTGCAACCCTGCCGGGAGTTCGCCCGAAACAGCATCAAGGGCACTACGCTCGTTGATTCTATTTGCCCGGACTAGATCGGGATGCCTTGCCTTGAAGTCGGCGTCCGCTGCCGCATAGCCCTGCTTATCGAACTGGGTCGCCAGTGCATTCGCCGCATCGGGCGAGGTATAGCCGAGCGAATCAGGATCGAGGGGGGTATAAACAGCTTTGTGAAATTTCGGCGCGCTAGGAGTGTCGCCACCGCCCGATTGCGATGCGCTGTAGGCCGACACGCCTGCGGCCACGACCGTCCCGGCCACGGCGCACACGGCTACGGAGTTTTGCGGATCGACTCCGGCGGGTGCCGCCTGTCGATAGGACCTGACGATGCATTGCGCGGCTTTCAGGCAGAGGGCGTATTTGTCAGAGCGTGTCATGGCCTTCGGTGGTCTGGGTCTGGGTGAAGTTTTGCAAGGCGAGCAAATCCTTGCGGCAGAGCAAATCCGTTTGGGTGCGGCTCACGATGCGCGCTTCCAGCTTGTCGATGTCCGTCTCGTCCGTGGGATTGGCGTGGATGGTCTGCCACTTCATCGTCTCGCGGATGTGGAGCACCTTGCGCACGCCCGGCGCGGAGCGAAACGTGCAGGGAGCCTTGATGTCGTGCATCACTCCGTCCATGAGGACTTGCGCGTGCCCCGTGAGTACGACGTTGAAATGATCTTCCCGGTGCTCCGCCCCGATGACAAAGGTCCCGGCTGGCATTTCGATTTCCCGCAAATAGACACCCGGCGCGAACCGATGGACCAGGGGGCAATCCGTCTGGGGAAGTTGCAAAAGACGTTGTTCCAACCCTTCGAAGTCCTCGGGGGTCGGCTTGGTCGGCAAAAGCTGCCGGTGAATGTCCTCTGCGACGAGAGTGCTCATCCGTGCTTGTCTTTCTCGCGGGCGATGGTTTGAAGGAGCGTTTGCGAAAGCGGGGTTTGCGCCTGTTTGTGGTAGGCATCAAGCATTGCGTGAACCGCCTGCGCTTTTTGCGGGGCAGGCACCTTCGAAACGGAAAACGCGGCTTTGGCGTCGTTCAGCGCCTGCATGGCTTCTGCATCATTCGATGGGACGGGGAGCGGCTTGTTGAAGTAGTCCGCGTTGCCGCCGCTGACAGCCTGTCCCATTGAGGCGGCACCAAAACCGCCGGGAATCTGCGGTGCTCGGATGTTGGAAGGAATCGTAAACATGAGGTGCTGCGGGAATGACTACGGTGGGGTAAGTCCCAACGAGGCGGCGAGGTTTGGCCCAAAGCGATTGATTCGCCTTGGCTGGTTTTAAAGCGACCGGTGAAACCGGCCTATAAACCCGAAAATGCAGGACCCCGGTCGCGGGTCAGGGTTTAAAAACCCTTGAAAATTACAACTACGCTCCGTCGAGATGCAAGCTCGCCGGTCGTAGGGTTATAGATTGCCACTTCGCCGCGCTTGGAGCAAGTACAACCTGAGGCTTTTCTGACTCATTCGGTCAGAAAATCTCGTGCCCTGTCCATCTGCTCTGAAAGCCAAGCGGCAAAAGGAGCTAGTTCGATGAGCGTCTCCCCGCTGTGAATCAGCATGGATTGCAGGTCCTTCGTTGCATAGTACACGTCGCGCAAAGAACCTTCGTCAAATTGGTCACCCGGAATTGTCACGGCGGCGTGGATGGCTTTTTCGCCACGAGTCAGCGCCGCTTGAAACTCCCGGCGCAGGAAAGCCGCACGTTCGTCGGTTGGGCACGCAGCGAACGAAAACCAATCAAAGGGCGGATTGGCCGCTGGTGGTTCAGTGGCCTCGGCCATCAGACGATTGCAAGTTCTGCGTGCAAAGGCGCGAAGTCGGCATCGGCTAGAGCGCACCGGCGATAGACCGGCGCAACGCAAAATGTGTTCTCCAGATACATACGGGCCAGCCCTACGTCGCCGCGCGCGCATTCGAGTTTGGCGATGTGGTAGCAGATGGCTGGGTCGCCGGGGAACCTGCCTGCCTCCCCTTGGATCGCTTCCAACCCGGCTTCAACCGAACGGCTATAGCGGATCGCGGCGGACAGCCAGACTGGCCAACGGGGGTCAGTGGGCGACATCCCACAAAGTGCTTTGGCAATTACAGCGACCAGTTCCCACATTCCCAGAGCAGCGAAGGTTTCCGCCCGCAGCGTCAAGGCGCGCACTTCAAGCGGATGGTTGAGGCTGATCCTGTCCAGTTGATGAAGGACCAACCAGAAGTTTTTCCGCTCCAAATGCCGCTTGGCCATCGCCAGATGAGTTTCGAGCAGCGCCTCGTGCGGTTCTGGCGTCACGTCGTCAGAGATAGGGTCGGGCCGCAAACGGTCAGATTTATTCGTTTTCACAACAGGGGCTGTTTCATGGAACGGTTTTCGTCGGGTGGAGGGTATCTGGTGGAGGGTCATTCCGGCCCGCGCATTGCCTGCCAGAAATAGCGGTGAGCCGTGGTTTTGGAGCGGTTTAACACCTGACCTATTTCCCTGAAGGTCAAACCCTTAAGCTTCAGACCGATGACCCGGCAGCGGTTATATCTCGCCATGAACTCCCAATGCCGGTCACAGCACACTCGCCTGGGTCTTTTACCGGGTGGTTTTTTCATTGTGAGTGCCTGGAAGCCTATACGTGGGACAAAACGCGGAGATCAGACGGCTATTCTGGCGCTTGCATCTCCCAGCGCACCCAACTGAAATTCGACCAGCC
>CAXTBX010000171.1:0-6906 GCA_964242205.1 uncultured Chthoniobacterales bacterium | reverse complement strand
GATGGTTGCAGCCCTCGGCGATTTTGACGTACACCGAGTGCGTCGGCGACAGCCGGAACCGGGGCGTGTCGTAGTCCGGGATGTAGCGCGACCCGCTCGTGACCAGATTCAGCGGCTCCAGTGTGTTGTCCGTCAAAACGCCGGGCGCATCCGGCACGGGCGGAAATGCCGCCTCGCCGCCGCGCATCAATACGCTCTGCACGATGCTTCCCGCTTCCGCGATCTGATCCAGGCCCATGAATGCATCCACTTCGGGCATTTCCTTGACTAGTTCCGTCGAAAACCGCTGCGCCATACACCCGCTGACGATCAGCTTCTGACCCGGACGCCGTCGCAGCCCCCGCGCCTCGTGCGATTGCAGGATGGCTTCAATCGATTCCTCCTTGGCCGAATCGATGAACGCACAGGTGTTGACGATGAGCACGTCTGCCTCCTCGGCGTCGGCGGTGATCTCCATGCCCTGCGCGCGCACGCTGCCGAGCATGATCTCGGCATCAACGAGATTCTTCGCGCAACCCAGGGAAATCATGCCGACTTTCTTCATAAGCAAAGGGGTGGAACTTAACCCGGAATGCCGCAATTTCAAGTTCTGCTGGAGTCTTCCCATCAAGCAAACCCCCGTTGTATAAATAAAAATATGTCGTGAGTCATCTTGTTCTTGCCGACGCTCCGACTTTTTGTCACAACCAACCCGTCTCGACTGCCCGGTGACAAAATCGTCACAACAAACCCGTGGCCAGAGTTTTCGTCACCGTTTTGAACTGTGGACGGACGAATTTCCACTAGGAAATTATTTACTTGACCAACTTGGTAAACAATAAAAAATCGTCCGCGAACCGAAACCTAACCAAAATCCAAAACTCCATGAAACCTTTGTTCCGCAGTGCCCTCCGGCCCGCCACGTTGGCTGCCGCCGGCACCCTGCTCGCTGGTCCCTTGTTGACCGCGCCGACCGCCCGCGCCGCCGATCCCTACGACAAGAAGTTGGAAGAACGCGTCGCCGCGCTCGAACGCGAACTCAACCTCATGGAGGGCGACTCCAAGGGTAAGAACATTCAGAGCGGCGGCGACGTGCCGACGTTCGTGCGCGCTTCCAAGAACGTGCAGGAACTCGTCTTCAGCGGCGAGGTCCGCTTCCGCTACGAGGGTGCCAACGTCTCCGCCCAGGCTAACAACCCGCGCAACCCCGTCACGCGCGAACTCGACAACCCGAGCGCCGATTCCAGCCGCACGCGCTTTCGCTTCCGCCTCTTCGCGGACTACAAGCTGAGCGACAACTTCTTCGCCGGAGCCGCCGTGCAGACTTCGCTCGCCTCCGACAGCGGCAATACAACCTTCTCGGAAGGTTTCGACAACTATTCGCTCTACCTCTGGCGCTTCTTCCTCGGCTGGCACAGCAAGGACGACAGCATCAAGCTGATCTTCGGCAAGCAGCCCAACCCGTTCTATGCGGAAACGGAAATGCTCTGGGACGCGGACATCAGCCCGGTCGGCGCGACCGAGCAGTACAAGTTGACGCTCAGCCCGCAGTTTGAACTCGGCTTCACCGCCGGCCAGTTCTTCTTCTACGACAACGCGGAGAACTCGTTCTATAACACGCGCACGCTGGCCAACGGCACGGCCAACCCGAACTACGTCAACGGCGGCGATTTCAACACCGACGCCTACCTGCTGTACCAACAGGTGACCGCGACCTTCAAGCCGACCAATAAACTCGCCTTCACGGCGGCGGGCGGCTACCTGTTCTACATCGGCCATGGCGGCACGAACTCGCCCGGCGCGGTTAACCCGGCCCCGACGGTGGTCGGCGCGGGCAACGGCCAGGGCCAGGCGGGCAACGTGTTGCAGAACTCCGCCGCGTTCAACTCGGGCAATGCCACGCGCAACCTGCAGATTGCCTCGCTCAACGCCGATGCGAAGATCGACCTGGGCAAGCTCAAGCTGAAGGTGTACGGCGAGGGCGAGTACAACTTCTCGGGTGGCCGCCGCGTGGCGGAGGAATACGGCTTCAACAACGACAACGAGACGAACAAGTTCGCGTTTGCGGGCGGCGTCACGCTCGGGTCGGACTACCAGATCAAGAAGAAGGGCGATTACCTGTTCCTGGCCGAGTACCGGCAGGTGGGTCTCGGCTCGGTGGACCCGAACTTGAACGATTCGGACTTTAACTTCAGCCGACTCGGTTTCCGGGGCGTCAAGGCAGCGGGCAGCTACGCGTTTTATCCGTGGCTGATCGGCACGGTGACCTACTACGGGGCAAACAACCTGGGCACGAACAAGGACCTGAACCTGGGTTTCACGAACATCAACGCTTCGCACATCATCCAGGTGGACTTGACAGCCAAGTTCTAAGCGTCAGAAAATTTGCATGGGTGCCCCGGCCTTGAGGGAGCCGGGAAAGCCTGTCTGTGTTGGAAACCACCGCGTCGAGCAGTGCTCGGCGCGGTGGTTTTGTTTTTGGCCTGGTGGGTGGTGGGCAAGCGCTTACTCACCACCCACCACCCACAACTTCATCCCTTCTTTGTCACCACCGTCCGCGCCGTCGCCAGAAACCGCTCCAGTGCGGGCGACTGGTTATCCCGCCGCCACGCCGCGCACAACTGGTAGCGTGGCGTCGCCGCATCCAGCGGCACGAACCTTACTCCCGGCAGGGTCAACCGCCCGATCTGAGCCGGAAAAATCGCCACGCCGAACCCCGCCGCCACGTAGTTCAACGCCGACGGCGAACGGTCCGTTTCCAGTGCGATCTTCGGCTCGAAACCCGCCTCCCGACACAACCCCAGCAGCCACGGACTGAACGCCGGGGCATCTTGCCGCGCGGTGAAAATGAAGCGCTCCTTGGCCAACTCCCCCAGCGCCAACGTGCGCCGTTTGGCCAGCGGATGATCCAGTGGCAGCGCCATCACCAGCCCGTCCTCGCTCATCACCGCCACCTCCAGGTCATCGTGTGGATATGGCAGCCCCAACCCGATGATCCCCAGGTCGATCCGGCGCGCCTCCAGTTCCTCGATCTGGCTGGTCGGCGTCAGTTCCGTGAGCGAGATTTCCACGTCGGGAAACCGCCGCCGGAACGTGCGCAACACTTTGGGCAGCCACTCGTAGGAAAGCTGTGCGATGAATCCGATGGCCAGCCGCCCGGTCTCCCCGCGCGCGGCGCGTCCGGCGGCGTGCACGGCCTCTTCCGCTGCGCGCAGGATGCGCCGCCCCCGGTCTAGGAATACCCGGCCCGCCGCCGTCAGCGCGACGTGGTGGCGGCTGCGGTCGAGCAACGTCGCGCCGATCTCCTCTTCCAATTGACGGATTTGCACGCTCAACGCCGGTTGGGCGACATGCAACCGTTCGGCGGCGCGGCGGAAGTTAAGTTCCTCGGCAGCAGCGACGAAATAACGCAGGTGACGTAGCTCCATGTTGATAACCTAACACGATCACCAAGAGAATGACAAAGTCATTCCACTCTCACGGAATTGTCGGATGTTATGATCATCCATATGACCGAAACCCAATCCTTCACGTTGTTGCACGCTTCTTCACAGTCGTCGGCGCGTGTTGCCGATCTTCCGCAGCCTGCCCCCACGCCCACGATTTTCCGCGACACCGCCTTTGCCGACGCTCCTTTCACCACTCCCGGCCTCTACGCCACCGATGATTCCGATCAAATCACGCCCCTGCTTCACCTGGGCCTGGCTGCCCTGCTCCTACCGACCTTCGCCTACACGGTGTCGGCGCTGGTGAGCATGACGGCCAACGGCACGTTGGAAAAAGCGGTGCGCGCGCTCCTGCCCTGACTCGCACCCCGCAGATCACGCCAAAGGTGGATGGCGACCTCCGGGCGCCATGGCAAATCCAAGCAGCGAATCTGCCTCGCTGTCTGGATGGACGTGCTTGACAAGCCGGACTAATCCCCCGCCCCGTTCCCACTGCCCGGCGCGCCGCCATTCACCGTCGCGCTAGGCGGCGGCTGCGCAGGCGATGCCACCGGCGAACCCTTCGGCGTCACGTTTCCTCCGCCCTCACTCCCTGGCATGGACGACGATGGCCGCGGCGCTGCTGGCGACGCCGACATCTTCCCGAACTCGCGCTTGAGTTGTTCCAAGATCAGCGGCACCCGGCGGCTGCGCTCGTTGTTCGCCTTGTCCTGCAACTCGCGCTCCAGCCGGCGGCGCTCCTGCCGGTAACGCAACGCGAAAACCTCGCGCTGATCGTCGTTCAGGTTTAGTCCGGTCTGCCCGTACGCCTGCTCGGTTTCCTCGCGGATGCGTCGGCCCGCCTGCCCGAGGATCGCCTGCTGTTCCTCGGGCAGCAGCTTGTTCCAGAGCCGCGCATTGTTCTGGAAAGTCATCTGCTCGTCGTCGGTCAGCGCCGGTTGACCGAACGGGGATTGTGGCAACGCGTTGAGTTCACGTTCGCGTTCGCGCAGCATCTTGGCCTTGGTTTCCTCCGCTGACGGCGCGGCGGCATCGAACGGCGCTGGCGTCGCCGGGGCACGGGCGGCGGTGGGTTTCGGAACAGCCGGGAACGGCGCAGGCTTCGGAGCAGTCGGCTTTGGCGTGGGGATCGGCGTTGGCTTGGGCGACGGGGTAGCGGTTGCCGCCGCCGTTGCCGTTGGCGTCGGAATCGCGTTGGTCTGCTGCGTTAGCGTCACCGGCGGCGAGGCTTGCACCCAGGGCGTCGCCGAACCGGCGGGAACCGGCGGCGGCTGTTGCGCCGCCGGTGTCGGTTGACTTTGCGCGGCCTGCTGGCCTTGGTTTTGCGCCGGACCCGGCGACGGCTGCGCGCGCAGTTCGCCACTGTCCACGACGGCCAGCATTCCTGCTGCCGCCGCGACCACCGCACCGGTCCTCAGAAGCGCGCGGTGTCGTCGGTCCATAGACGGCTTTCCTCGCGTTCGAGGATGTTATCCAGATCCGCGATGACCTCCACTTCCTGCACAGGCACGGCGGCGTCGGTTTCCACCGCCATACCCGCCTGCGTGGCGGCGAGCGGCGTCCCGGCGGGCGAGGGCTGGAGATCAGTTGCCGCCTGCTGCCGCGTGGTTGTCCCGGCCCGGGGCATCCAGCTCTCGTGGCTCACACAAATCAGCGTCAGCGCGCACGCCCCGGAGAATACGCCCGACCACAGCGCGGTCCGCCGAAAGAGTTTGTCGGTCGGCAGCAACGCCCGCCACACGCGCCTGTGCCAGCCTTCGGAGCGGGCCCGTTCAGCCAGCGCCACCTCGCGCAGGACGCGACGGGAGAAGTAGGGACCGGCCTGGGCGGGCGGCGTTTGGCGTCCGAGCAACGCCCAGAGCGCCTCGTCGTCCTGCCGGTCCAGGCCGTCGTTGTCATCTCTGCCTTCGGTGGTCATTACGCCTATAGTAACGCACAAAACCCCGCCGGGTTGCGCCTCTTTTCCATCAAAGACGACCCGTAGACAAATTTCCATCCCACCCCACACCCCACACCCCACAACCCACTCCTCCTTCCCATCCATCCCCGCCACCGCAAACGATCCAACCACACCAACATGCAACTCAACGCCGCCCAGACGAAGTTCGTGCAAGACCTGCGCACGATGCTGCCCCTCTACAAGGACAATGCCGACCCGCGCCTGAAAGCACCATCCACCAATCTGGAATGGAACACGAAAAAGGTCACCGGCGAGTTCAACGAGCCCCTGGATGCCGCCACTTACGCACAACGCACACAAGCGGACTTGGAACTGGTGGCCGCCGCCTTGCCGTCGGGGGCCGCCGGTCAGGCCTACGCCGCGCGCGCGGCGGGCGAGGTCGCGTCGGTCTTCGGTGCCCCTGCCGCTGCCACCGGCGAAACCCCCACCCCAGCCCCCGCCGCCCAGGTTGCCCCGGCGGACGCTACCTCCACAACGACTTCAGCCCCCGCCTCTGCTACCTCCACCTCCGCCGCTCCCGCCACTCCGCCCGTGGACGTGAAGTCCCTGCTCTCCGGGAAAGCGGAACACGCAGGCGAAAAACTGGCCTGGAAAACGTCCGTGGTCGATTTGCTTAAACTGCTTGGCAAGGATTCGAGCCAAGCGGCGCGTCATCGCTACGCGGTGGCACTCGGTTTCCCAGAGAGTGAAATCAGCAACATGCCGTCCTCCGAGTTCAATGATTGGCTGCGCGGTCAGTTGATGGTCAGTTTGGCGAGCAACGGCGGCAATCTGCCGTCTAACATCGCCTGACACACTGCAAGATAGAAGAGGGCAAAGTCCAGGGGCTTCTTCCCCCCGCTTTCATCCTTTCTTCTCCGCCGTCCACCGGTCCACCCAGTCGCTTACCGTCTTGTTCCACAACTGGCTGTTCTGCGGCTTCAACACCCAGTGCCCCTCATCCGGGAAATACAGCATCTCCGACGGCACGCCCAACCGCTGTAGTGTCGTGAACAGCTCGAACCCCTGCGACACATCCAGCCGGAAATCCAGCTGCCCGTGGATCACCAATGTCGGCGTCTTGAAATTCTTGGCGAACTGGTGCGGAGACCACTTGGCATACGTCCCCGGGTTGTCCCAAGGCGTCCCCTTGTACTCCCACTCGTTGAACCACAACTCTTCGGTCGAGCCATACCCCGCGACGGCGTCGAACAACCCGTCGTGCGACACCAGACACCGGAACCGGTCCGTGTGCCCCATGATCCAGTTGATCATGTATCCGCCGTAACTCGCTCCCAGCGCAGCCACCCGGTCCTTGTCGACGAACGGGTACGTCGCCTCGACGTAATCCAGCCCCTTCATCAGATCCTCATAAGGCATCCCGCCCCAGTCCCCGCTCACCTCGTCCGTGAACGCTTGCCCGTACCCGGTCGAACCGTGCGGATTCACCGCCACCACGACGTACCCGGTCGCGGCAAAAAGCTCCGTGTTCCACCGGTACGACCACGAGTCACTCCAGGCCCCCTGCGGCCCGCCGTGAAT
>CAXTBX010000170.1:0-7084 GCA_964242205.1 uncultured Chthoniobacterales bacterium | reverse complement strand
CGCCGACCGTGCCGAAGCGGATCTTGGCGAAATCTTTGGGGTATTCCTTGGCGAGAAATTCCAGCACGCGCTGGGCTTCCTGGCTGCCTGCCTTGTACTCGATGCCCGCGTAGATGTCCTCGGGGTTCTCGCGGAAAATCACCATGTCCACCTGCTCGGGATGCTTCACGGGAGAGGGAACGCCCGTGAAATACTGCACCGGGCGCAGGCAGACGTAGAGGTCGAGCAACTGGCGCAAGGCGACGTTGAGCGAGCGGATGCCGCCGCCGACCGGCGTGGTCAGCGGTCCTTTGATGCCCACGAGGTAATCGCGGAAGGCCTCGACGGTTTCGTCGGGTAGCCAGTTGTCGAACTTGTCCTTGGCGGCCTGCCCGGCGAAGACTTCCAGCCAGGCGATCTTCTTCTGGCCGCCGTAGGCTTTTTCGACCGCCGCGTCCATCACCCGCACGCTGCTGGCCCAAATGTCGGGGCCGGTACCATCGCCCCGGATGAAAGGGATGACGGGCTGGTCCGGCACGGTGAGTTTGCCGTCGGAAATGGTGATTTTGTCTCCCTGGATTGGGGCGGCGGAGTCGGTGGTGGCCATAAAGCGGGGTTGGGGGTGTTACGTTTAGAGAGGGTTGCAATCAAACACCGGTAGGGAGAAGCTTCAAGGATTAAGCTTCAAGCTTCAAGGAAGGGAGCAGGCCGAAGTTCAAGCAGGCGCAGCAGCGGTTTTCCCTGGTTCCCTTCGCCTTGAATCTTTCTTGAAGCTTGGAGCTTAAATCTCGAAGCTTTTCTCCGATGTCTGCCCTGTTCGATCCCGCGCAATGGCCCCTGTCCGAGAAGTTGCCCTTTGCGCTACGTTATCCGCGCTGGAACGTCAGCCGCCACGCCGCGACGTTCCGGTCGGCGGACGCGTTTGTCGTGTCCATCCAGAAGAGCGGGCGGACGTGGGTGCGCGTATTTTTGACGGCGTATTTCTCCGAGTGGGGCAAGGGCAACTTCTCCGAGGCGGCGCGCCCGGCGGCGGCCTCGGCGCTGCCCGCTCTGTGTTACACGCACGACCTGTGGGAGCACAAGGCCAAGGAGCACGTCGGCGAGCGGCTGCGCGGCAAATGGCTCATCCCGCGCGAGGAAACGCTCAACAAGCCGATCCTGCTCGTGGCACGTGATCCGCGCGACGTGATGGTGTCGCTGTTTTTCCATCTCAAGAAGCGCGCCGGGACGTTCGAGGGCGATCTGCCCGCGCTCTTGCGGCACCCGGTGTTCGGGATCCAGCGCGTGGTGGCGATCATGAACCGGTGGCTCGACGAGTGGAGCGACACGGGGCGGCTGTATCTGCTGCGCTACGAGGACGCGCGACGCGAGCCATTCGCGGCGTTCTCGGCGGCGTTGCGTTTCTTGTTGCCGACCGTGGCGTTGGACGAGGAGGCGCTTGCGCGGGCAGTGGAGATTTCGTCGTTCGACAACATGCGACGACTGGAGGCCGGTGACGAGGGCGCGAAGGGGTCGGAGTTGGTGACGGATCTGAACAAAGAGGCATTGCGGCCCAAGAACGCGGACGATCCCGACAGCTACAAAGTGCGCCGTGGCAAGGTGGGCGGGTACACGGACTACCTTGGCCCAGTGGACGTGGATTTCATGGATGCCGTGGTGGCGACACTGAATCCGCGGTACGGGTATGGGAAGGAAGGATCAAGGTCCTGACGGCGACCCTACCCTAGTCAGGCCGCCCGGTTGGCCAGCAACGTTTGACGCAGCCGCGTGTGAATAGACTGCAACGCGGGCAGCAGGCGCGTCCGGTGTCCCACGGGCAGCGGTGGCGCGAACGGGATCGGCTCCGCACCTGCGCCCGTGCCCGCCGGTACCGCCGCCGCCGTTGCCTGCCGCACGGCGGTGCGCAACGCGGCGTGCGTCAGCGGCTTGACCAGCGACAAATCCACCCCGGGACGCGGCCCCGTCGCGTCCAGGTCACCGTAGCCTGAAATCAGGATCACCCGCGTCGCCGGGGCCAGCGCTTTTATCTCTGCCGCCAACTGCTCGCCGCACATACCCGGCATTCCCTGGTCCGTAATCACCAGCTCGTACGGCACGGTCCCGACGGCAGCCACGCGGAATTTTTCCAACGCCTCGCGCCCGTCAGCGGCGGTATCGACCGTGTGACCGTCCTCGGTCAAATACCGGTGCAAAATATTGACAAAAACAGGTTGGTCATCGACCACGAGCACCCGCCGGGGCGTCGGCGTGCCCACGGCGTCGGACCCGCCCGGCGCGGTGGCTTCGCCGGGCTGCCGGAGCGGCAATTTGAGCGTGAACCGCGTGCCCTCGCCCACGACGCTGTGCAGGTCGATGTTGCCCTCATGGCGCTGGATCGTCCCGTAAACCATCGCCAGCCCGAGACCCGTACCGCGCTCGCCCTTCGTTGTGAAAAACGGCTCCAGACAGCGGCGGCGCGTGTCCTCGTCCATGCCCATGCCGGTGTCGGACACCTCGAGTATTAGCCGGTCGGCCTCGGGCCGGGTGCGCAGGGTGATCGTGCCGCCCCGGGGCATGGCGTCGACGGCGTTAAAAATGAGGTTCGTCAGCATCTCGCGTAGCTCGGCGGCATCGGCGAGCAGCGAAGGCAGCCCGGGCGCGAGGTCGAGCACGAGCCGGACGTCCGCGCCCCTTGCGAGCGCCTGCCCGTGCCAGCGCGGGCGGGTCAACGCCACGGCCTGCTCGGCGAGCGCGTTGAGGTCAATCCCGGCGTATTTGTCCTCGGTGTCGTCCTGTGCGCGGTAGAACGTGCGCAGCCGGTTGAACATCTTGGCCGCGTCCTGCGCCGCCGTGATGATCGTGCCCAAGAATTCGTCAGAATTCGTCTCGTAGGGTGTACCCATGAGGTCGCCCTGGAGCAATTCGCTGTAGCCGAGGATCAGCGAAAGCGAGTTGTTGAAGTCGTGCGCCAGCCCGGCGGCCATCGTGCCCAACGCGCTCATGCGTTCCTGCTGGATCATTTGCTGCTGGGCGCGACGCAATTCGTCCAAGGTTTCTTC
The DNA here is from genome assembly GCA_964242205.1 of uncultured Chthoniobacterales bacterium. Lineage (GTDB taxonomy): Bacteria > Verrucomicrobiota > Verrucomicrobiia > Chthoniobacterales > SZAS-18 > CAHJWO01. The sequence goes on along the minus strand of CAXTBX010000170.1, from coordinate 4,067 downwards.
CAGGCGGCTGCACGTCAGGCGCAGCTCGATGGTGCGCTCGGCGACGGTCTCTGCCAGGGTTTCCTTCTGGCGGGCGAGGAGTTGGTGCTGAGAGCGCCGGTGCAGCAGGTGGTGGATGCGCAACAGGGCCTCGACGTGGTCGAACGGCTTGGTCAGGAAGTCGCAAGCGCCCGCCTGGAGCGCCAGATGCTTGGTTTCCGTGCTCACGTCCGCCGTCAACACCAGGATGGGCAGGCAATCGCTTGGCGACACGCGCTCGCCGATCAGGCGCATCAACTCGAACCCGTCGAGGTGCGGCATCGAGAGGTCGAGTAGGATGAGGTCGGGCCGGTGCGCCTCGAACAACGCCATCGCCTCGCGCGGGTCCGTGGTCGAGCGCACCTCGGTGTACCCGGCGGCGCGCAGCAGGTATTCGAGCAGCAGGACGTTGGAAGATTCGTCGTCGACGATGAGAATCCTTGCCCCGGTAGGGATGGGTAGAGCGATCATGACGCGGTCGCCGTGGAAAGGCCGGTGGCGAGGAGGTTGTGCAGCATCTCCGAGATCGATTGCATGAGCTTGGAGATCGTCACTGGCTTGGCCAGGACGCGGCTGCCTGCGGCATAAATCTGCCCTTCAGCCTCCTCGGGGGTCACGAGGCTGGTCATGAACAAGATGGGCAGATGGCGGAAAGCGGCGTCTCCGCGCAGTTGCCGGGCGACGCCGCCGCCGTCCAGGCCGGGCATCTCGACATCGAGCAGCGCCAGGTGGGGCTGGAAACGCCGGGCCGTGAGCAGCGCGCGGGTGGGATCATTAACCTCGCAAACCTCGAACAGGCCGGAGCGCCCAAGGGTCAAACGAACCAGGCGCGTGGACGCGGGTTCGTTATCCACGACGAGGATGCGCTTGCGCACGACGGCGGCGGTGGCAGCGGACGACGACGGCGCAAGGTCAGGCCCAGGAAAAGCTTCTGGCGGCGACGGAAATTCCACGTCCTCGTGGTCGCCGTCGGCGAGGGGGAGTTCAGCAGAAACTTCGGACCGGGAGCGATGTTTGGGACGAAGCTGGACGAGGCTGGGGCGGGCGATGACGTGGCTCACGGGGTCACGTTTACGCGGAAGCTCTTGAGAGCGCCACCGGGTGTTTACCCACTTCGCGGAGGGGTAAATACCTGACCAACCCTGCGCAGGTCTTTATCGGTTTGCCAGACGTTGCCTGGCGTCGATCAGCACCAGATAATTCAGCGGCGAGGTGTCAGAGATAATTGCAGCCTGTTTCATGGAGCCAGCAGGCGCTCCAGAGCGGATACATCCCGTCTTTGCTCCTCCGGCGAGACGTTCGGCGGCGCGGCGTGGTCGTGCAAGAAGCGTTCGGTCGCGTGAAAGCCCATTTCCAGTGCTCTACCAACTTGGGGCGCGGAAATTTTCCCTTCCGCGTAGCGCTGCAAAAGAAATGCTTCCAACAGTTGCCGGGGCAAAGTTTCCTGACAAAGACCAAAGTCGTTGGCCAGTTGATCGGGAATTTGGACCGTGCCAAGCATGGCAGCGGGCAGTGGTTGATTCACCTAACTTTTAGCGGATTTTCGTTTCTGCTCAAACCGTTCAAAACCCGCACCGTCGGCATCAGCCCACGCTTTCCTCCGCGACAGGCTCCGCTTCCGGCTTCACCTCCGCCGGGACGAGCAAGTTGTGCCCGGTCATCTCCCGTGGCTGCTCCACGCCCAGCAGCGCCAAGATCGTCGGGGCCACGTCGGCCAGGATGCCGTCCTGCACCTGGAATTTCGCCGCGTCCGCCGCCACGTACACCAGGCTGACGAGGTTCGTCGTGTGCGCCGTGTTGGGCGAACCATCGGCGTTGCGCATGAACTCGCAGTTGCCGTGGTCCGCCGTCACCAGCGCCTTGCCGCCGAGTTCCAGCGTCTTTTCGACCACCTGCCGCACCCCGTCGTCAATTGTCTCCACGGCCTTGATCGCTGCCGCCACCACGCCCGTGTGCCCGACCATGTCCGGGTTGGCGAAGTTGAGGATGACCAGATCGTAATTCGGCAGCGATTCCAGCACCGTTTCGATCACCCCGGCGGCGCTCATCTCGGGCTGGAGATCGTAGGTCGCCACCTTCGGCGAGGCGACCAGCTTGCGCTCCTCGCCGGGGAAAGGCTGCTCCACGCCGCCGTTGAAGAAATAGGTCACGTGCGGATATTTTTCGGTTTCGGCGATGCGCAGTTGCGTCTTGCCCGCCGCCGCGACGGCCTCACCCAAAATGCCCTCCAGCGGCTGCGGCGGGAAGACGTGCGGGCAATGGTAAGTGGCGTCGTACTGCGTGAGCGTGACGTAATGCACGCGCGGCCATTCCTCGCGCTCGAAGCCATCGAAATCCTCCTTCAAAAACGCCTCGGAAAGCTGCCGGGTGCGGTCGGCGCGGAAGTTGAAGAAAAACACCACGTCGCCGTCGCGGACGCGGCTCCCCTCGGGCGGCGGCATGAACACCATCGGCGGCAGGAACTCGTCGGTCGTGCCCTCGCCGTAGAGCGGCGCGATAGCCTCGACGGGGTCCTGCGCGCAAAGCGTACCCTTACCGCAGACGATGGCGTCGTAGGCGAGCTTGGTGCGCTCCCAACGTTTGTCGCGGTCCATCGCGTAATAGCGCCCGATGACCGTGATGATCCGCGCGCCGCTCTCCAGCAGTTCGGCCTCCAGACGCTCGATATAACCGATGCCACCCGTGGGCGAGGTGTCGCGCCCGTCCATGAAAGCATGGACCATGATTTCCTGCACCCCGGCCTCCTTGGCGAGGTTGCACAGCGCGACGAGGTGCTCCAGGTGGCTGTGGACGCCGCCGTCGCTGACCAGTCCCATGAAATGCAGCCGTTTGCCCGGCCCGGCGGCCTTGGCGAAAGCTTCCTGGATCACGGGGTTTTCACCCAGCTTGCCCTCAGCGATCGTCTTGGAGATGCGCGTCAGGTCCTGGTAAACGATCTGGCCCGCGCCGAGGTTGAGGTGGCCGACCTCCGAGTTGCCCATCTGGCCCCCGGGCAGCCCCACGTCGAGGCCGCTGGCGCTGAGGGTGCCGTGCGGATATTTGGCCATCATCTCGTCGGTGAACGGCGTGTGGGCGAGCACGGTGGCGTCGCCGTCGTGTTCGGCGCTGTCGGGCGCGCCGGGGTTGATGCCCCAGCCGTCGCGGATGATGAGGATTACGGGCGAGGCCATGAGAGACGGTTGTGAGTTGTGAGTTGTGGGTTGTGGGTTGGGCAGAGCGACCGGGGCGGGAGGATACAACAAAAGAGGCCGGTGTCTAAGTGAGCTTTGCCTCGAAACGCGGGCGGTGTCTCCCCTCAACGGATGCCGCCGTAGAAACGGATGTCCAACTCACAACCCACAGACCACGACCCACTACCCACATCTCCCATCTTGCATCCTGCCGCCTGCATCCTGCATCTTGCATCTCTTCGATGAAACAACGCAACCTCCTGCTCGCGCTCGTGCTGCTGACGATCTTCGTCGGATCGGGCGTGCTGTATTTTCACACGTATTCAGAGCGCAAACCCTTCGGCATCATCCTCTTCGTAGGCGAGGGTCTGACCAGCAGCCGTCTGGCCGCCGCACGCCTCTACGACGACGGCGCAGACCGTCGCCTGGCCATCCACTCGCTGCCCCACGTCGCGCTGCTGAGCACGCATTCCGCCGATTTCGCCGTGCCCGACGCCGCCAGCGCCGCCGGGGCGCTCGCCTGCGGGGCCAAGCTCAACCATCGCGCGCTGGGCATCGACCCGGCGGGCGCCCGGCGCGCCACGGTCCTCGAACTGGCCCGGCAGCAGGGCCGCGCCACGGGCCTCGTCACCAACGCGCGGCTGACCGACCCCGCCCCGGCGGCGTTCTACGCCCATGCCGCCGATTGCCGCGACCGCGCGCCGCTGGCCGTACAACTCTCGACGGCGGGCGTAGACGTGCTGCTTGGCGGCGGGCGGGGCGACTTCGAGCCTGCCCCCGGCGGCAACCGGCGCGACGGGCGCAACCTCGTCCAGGAAATGACCACCCACGGCTACCAGCGGCTGGCGACGGCGGGGGACTTGGCATCGGAAGGCGCGC
>CAXTBX010000169.1:0-7144 GCA_964242205.1 uncultured Chthoniobacterales bacterium | reverse complement strand
AGTTCTTCCACTACCAAACCCGCCACGCTCTCGCCTATCTACAACTGTAATACTAGAACCTGTGGAGCTAAAGGGTTTGCCAGGTTGAGCCGTGCTGTGGCAAGCTGCCCGGGTAAGCTATCCAAGCGACCTGACTGACGAGCAGTGGGAGAAGCTCGAGCCCCTCTTTGCGCAGCCTGATCCACGGGGCGCGCGCGAGAAATACCCCAAGCGGCGCATGGTGGAGGCCTGTTTGTACCGGCTGCGTGAGGGCTGCCGCTGGCGGGCGCTGCCGCACGACTTTCCGCCGTATGACACGGTGCACGACCATTTCACGCGCTGGCAGGAGCGCGGGATCTAGCAGGAGGCGGTCGCCGTGCTCACCACGTGCTGGCGCGAGCAGGAACTCGGGCGCGGGCGGCGGGCCCCGCGCCACGCCATCCTGGACAGCCAGAGCGTCAAAAGCGCCGCCGAGGGCGAGGCGCGCGGCTTTCACGGCGGCAAGCAGATCAAGGGCCGCTGGCGCCACATGGCCGTGGCTAGCCAGGGCACCTTGCTGGCTGTGCACGTCACCGCGGCCAACGCGAGCGACTCCTCCCAAGCCGGAACGGTCATGGCGCAGGCCTCGGAGCGGGTGGCCTCGCTCGAGAGCTTCACCGCCGACCAGGGCTACCAACGCCAAGCCGAGCACGCTGCCCGCGAAACACTTCGGCGTGGAGCTGCATGTCACCGCCAAACCGAGCACACAAAAAAAGGCTTTCCCCCCGGTGCCTTTCGCTGGCGGGTCGAGCGTACCTTCGCGTGGCTGGGTCAGTGCCACCTCCTCTCCAAAGAATACGAGAAAACCGTCCGCAGTGCCCAAGCATGGCTCTGGTGCGCCATGATGCGCCTGCTCATCCGCCGACTCGCCTGATTAACTCCACTGGTTCTTAGGTAGGTAGATCAACGCCGATGCCGACGCTTTACATCATCGCCGGTCCCAACGGGGCCGGAAAGACCACCTTCGCCCGCCGTTTCTTGATGGGAGAAAATGCCGTCATGGAATTCGTCAACGACGACTCCATTGCTCAGGGTATTTCGCCTTATAACGTCGAAGCCGCTGCGGTCGCCGCTGGTCGGCTGATGATTACCCGCCTGCGAGAACTGTTCGCACACCGCGAGAGTTTCGCCTTCGAAACCACGCTGAGTGGGCGCGCCTACCGCCTGTTGTTGACGGAAATGAAGGTGGCAGGTCACCGCATCGAGCTGGATCTCTCATGGTTGCCTGTACCCGAGAAGTCCATCGACCGAGTGGCAGAACGGGTGGTTCAAGGTGGACACAATATTCCCGAGGATGTTATCCGCCGTCGCCACGCCAAAGGATTAAAGAATCTGTTCCAACTTTACCGTCCATTACTGGACCGCTGGACTTTGCACGACAATACGACGTTCCCGGCAAGAAAAATTGCGCGGGAAGAGAACGGCAACCTTGTGGTGCTCGACCTCGAGGAATTTGCTAAAGTCGAAAAGATCGTAGAATGAGCGAACTCCCTCAATCATTGGATTCAATGGACGAGAAAGTAACCCGTGCTCTGCGTCGTGCGGCGGCCGATGCCATCGAACGCGCCCGCATTTTCGGGACTCCACTGATCTATGGTGACGAGCACGGGAAGCCTCTCAAGGTTAAACCCGAGGATCTCCTGCGCGAGAACCCCAACCTCATCCGCGAACTCATGGGCAACGACGATCCGCCCATCGGCCACTGGGGTCCCCTGCCCGCCAACCAGACCACACGCGGACTCAAGCGCGACTGAAGCGAAAAAACGCTTCGGCGGTCGCGGTGGTCGCCACGCCTAGCTGTTCCAACGAAACCCCGCGCGTCATCGCCACCACGGCAGCCACCTCCCGGGTGTGCGCCGGTTCGCAACGCTTCCCCCGGTAGGGCACCGGCGCTAGGTAGGGACAATCGGTCTCCACCATGAACCGGTCTTCCGGCACCGCTGCCGCCGTCTCGCGCACGCCCACGCCGTTCTTGAAAGTGGCGATCCCGGTGAACGACACCAGATGCCCCATCGCCAGCACCTCCTCCGCCTGCGCGGGCGTGCCGCCGAAGCAGTGAAATACCCCCCGCACCCGCCCCGTGTACGGACGCAAAATCGCCAGCGTGTCCTCCCAGGCGTCGCGCTGGTGGATCACGACGTTCAGCCCGCATTCCGCCGCCAGCTCCAGCTGTTGCCTGAACACCGCCGCCTGCCGCGCCTTGTACACCGTCACCTCGGCCTCGCCCTCTGGCAATCGATGGTAGTCCAGCCCCGTCTCGCCCACGGCGCACACGCGCGGTTTGGCGGCTAGTTCCCGCAAGCCGGGCGTCACGTCTTCCGGCGCTTCGTCAGCGGTCGTGGGATGTACGCCCACGACAGCATGAATCATCGGGTAACGCTCCGCCAACTCGACCGCCCGCCGACTGCTTTCGATGGAGGTGCCAATGGTGATGACCCGCTCTACTCCCGCCTCCCGCGCACGCTGGAGCACCGCATCGAAATCGGCGGCGAAATCGTCGTAGTCCAGGTGGGCGTGGGTGTCGATCAACATGGCGGAACCCGCCGAAAATAGCGGCGAAACCGCCCGTTGTCACATGCGGGCCGCCCGGCCCGTGAAATAGTCCATCGTCGTCGGGTTATCGTAACTGCCGATGTCGATCCAACCACGGTGCAAGCATAGCAGCCCGATCAGGAACCCCGCCACGAACCCGCCGACGTGCGCGACGTACGCGATTTCCGTGCCGTGGCTGAACAACGCGGGTAGCAGGTTGAGCAAAAACCACAGCAGGATCAGCAGGAAGCCCTGGGCGTCGAAAAAACCCGGCCGGATCATGAAAAAGTAGAAGCAATGGATGCGGTTGACCGGATAAACGGCCAGATAAATTCCTAATACCCCGCTGATCGCACCGCTGGCCCCGACCATCGGGTGACCGTCCACCAGGAGATGGATCGCCGCCGCGCAAACCCCCATCACGAGATAAAACGCAAGGTAAAGCCCCTGGTTCATCACGCCCGCCAAAGCGTTCCCAAACACCCACAGAAACGCCATGTTCGACAACAGGTGCATCCACCCCGCGTGGAGAAACTGGTGGCCCAGCAGTTCGTAAGCGTACCACCCCGTCAGAACCATCTGGTAGATCCATTCATCAGGGAGTTTATCCGTGTAGAGTAGCAGGAAGAAAACGACGTTCAGCCCGATGAGCAGGTAGTTCGCCCAAGGGAGGCGCGTCGTCAGCGTGCGGACTTCGTAGGGAACCACCAGAATCACACCCGGCTTCGTACCGGCTCGCCGCGTCCCCGGCAAGCGAAAAGCCGCACCCGGCGCGGGTTACTGCAACAGCCCGGAAATTGCGTTGATGCTCATCCCGACCACCGCCACGTTGAAATAGTAAGAGATCAGGCTGTGGACCAGGCACAGCCGCCGCATCCCGGGGTCGTTGACGCTCACGTCGGAGGTCTGCGCGCACATCCCGACCGTGAAAGCGAAATAGGCGAAATCTAGGTAACCCGGCTCGTCGTCCTCGGGGAAATCCAACCCGCCCCGGGTCTTGTCGTGCTCGTCGGTCCCGTAGTATTGGTGCGCGTAACGAATGGTGTAAACGGTGTGGACGAGGAACCACGTCGCAAAGGTCGTTGCGATGCAAAAAAACGCCCGCCAACCCGTGTGTTGATGTCCGGCGTGCTTCGCCACGCCCAGTTCGTACACTACCGCGAAAACGCTCATGCAGGCCCCCGCCAGCACGAGCAGGGAGATGGCCGCCCGACCGGAATCTTCCAGCTTCGCGCTCGTGACGGCCTCCTTCGCGTCTGCAGTCAGGATCAGCGTCCACATCAAGCCCAGCGATGTGTAAACGAAGGCATCCCACGTCCCGAGCAGCCGGGTAGCCCAGGTCAGCTGCGAAGGCAACAGCGCGAACGCCACCAGCGCCGCTCCGAGCGCGATGAAAAACCGGTGGTGCGCGTCCATCCGCCCGAACCAGCGCCAGGCGGGCGTGCTCCCGGTTTTATTCGACTCGCTCATGAAATTTTCGGACTCAGCCCGTGTTCGGCCTCTCCTCTTGGCTCACCACTCGACGATCATGCTCGCCCAGGTCAGCCCGCTGCCAAATACGACCATCAACACCTTGTCGCCGGGCCGAATGCGGCCACTGCGGTGCGCCTCGTCCAGCGCGATGGCCACCGCCGCTGCGCCCGTGTTGCCGGTGCGGTCGAGGTTCATGAAAAACTTTTCTTTCGGCACTTTGAGCCGGTCCTTGATGGCATCGATGATCCGCTCGTTGGCCTGGTGGGGGATGATCAGCGCCACGTCCTCCACGGTCAGTCCCGCCCGGTCGAGCACCTCGATGCTCGCGCTCGTCATGGCGTTGACCGCCTGCTTGAAGGTCTCCTTGCCCAACATCTTGATGGTGTTGAGCCGCTGGTCAAAATTCTCTCGCGTCACGGGGCAACGCGTCCCGCCGCCGGGGATGCCGAGAATCTGGCTGTATTCGCCGTCGCTGCCCATGTAGCAGGCCCCGATGCCCCGTCCGGCGCGTCCCTCGGGCCGCTTGCCGAGCAACGCCGCCCCCGCGCCGTCGCCGAACAGCACGCAGGTGTTCCGGTCGGTCCAATCGACCAGCGCGCTCAGTTTTTCCGTCCCGATGATCAGCGCGTACCGGATGGCTCCGCCCTCGATCATGTGGCGCGCCATCTCAACCGCGTACAAGAACCCGGAGCACGCCGCCGAAATATCCATGCAAGTGGCCTTCGTCGCGCCGACCAGCCGCTGGATGATGCAGGCCGTGGCCGGAAAAAACATGTCCGGCGAGGCCGTTGCGACGAGGATCAGGTCCACCTCCCCCGCCGTGATTCCGGCCTGTTCCAAGGCCTTGCGGGCGGCGGCGGCCCCGATGTCGCTGGTGTGCTCGCCCTCGGCGGCGATGCGCCGTTCTTTGATGCCCGTGCGCGAGGTGATCCACTCGTCGCTGGTTTCGACGATTTTCTCCAGGTCGGCGTTGGTCATCACCCGCTCGGGCAGGTAGCTGCCCGTGCCCAGGATCGACACCCCGCCGACACGGCCCGCCGACACGGGCTCAAGCGGCTTGGGAAGAGACGGGTTCGCTGGCGTGAGTGGCATAATAAGACTCCAACTCTTTGACGATGTGAGGATTAACCTGGTGCGAGATACTCTCCAGCGCAACCCGGATGGCGCTCTTGATGGCTAGCGCCGAACTGGAGCCATGGGCGATGATGCAAATTCCGTCCACGCCCAGCAACACGCTGCCGCCGTACTCATCCACGCTGATCTTGTCCCTGATACTCTTGAACGCACCCCGGGCCAGGGCGGCACCGGCCATGCGCAGGGGGGTCTTCTTCAACTCGTGCTTGAGCCAGGAAAAAATAGCGTGCGCCAGGGCTTCGCAAGTTTTCAGCACCACGTTGCCCACGAATCCCTCGCACACGACGACTTCGACGGGGTCCTCAAAGAGGTCGTGACCTTCGACATTACCGCGAAAATTCAACCCGCTCGCCTTCAACATCTTGAAGACTTCCTTGGTTGATTCGCTGCCCTTGTTGTCCTCGCTGCCAATGCTCATCAACCCGATGGTCGGGTTCTTGTACCCCAGAACGTGACGAGAATATACCGACCCCATGATTGCATACTGCAACAAATGGTTGGGTTTGGCGTCTGGGTTCGCGCCCGCATCAATCAGCACGAAAAGATTGCCTTCGGTCGGCACGGTCGTGGCGATCCCCGCGCGCTCGACACCTGGCAAGGTGCGAAGTTTGATGGTGCTGGCGGCGACCGCCGCGCCGGTGTGACCCGCGCTGACGATGGCATCTGCCTTGCCAGCTTTGACCAGGTCAACCGCTCGGCTGACGGAAGAATCCTTCTTTTTACGGACCGCCGCCACCCCTTCATCGCTCATGTCCACGACCTGACTCGCGTGGACGACCTCCACGCGCGGGTCGGTGCAGCCCAGCCGGGTCAACTCCGCTTGAACCGCCGTCTGGTCGCCGACCAGGAACAGCTTGGTCATGTGCGGAAATTCGCGCAGGGCGAAAACCGCGCCCTCCACGGTGTTCCGCGGGGCAAAATCTCCGCCCATCGCATCGAGAGCAACCCTCATCGCTTCAAATGGTCAACGGCTTTGTCCACAATGCAGCGGCAGAGCGTCCCGCCCCGCTCAGGGAGAACAGGAGAACGCTCCACGCATGGCTGGACACCGTCGGCCCGCGAAAATCAGGCCTCGATGGTCAACACCTGACGGCCTTTATAATAGCCGCAGGACGGGCAGGCGATGTGCGGGAGGACCGCGCTGCTGCATTGCTGGCAGCGGCTGAGTTGCGGGGCGTGCCAGCGATTGGCGGCCCGGCGGGTGCGCAGGCGCATCTTGGAGGTTTTACGTTTGGGGACTCCCATGACAAAGGTTCCTTTCGAAAAATTAAACGGTGACTACTTGGCAGGTTTGTTGATCTGGTCGAGCGCTTCCCACGCGGATGGGGCTGCGGACGGGTCGGCTGCCCCTTGGGTGGACGCGGCGGACTCGTCCCTCGCTTCCTGGCGACCGGGACAAACTCGCTCACCCGACCAATCGCAGTGCGGGTAGGCGGGCAAGGCGAGGAGAATATCTTCCCTTAGGTGCGGCGTCAAGTCCACCGTTTCTTGCGGCGGCAGTTCGGTTTGCAACGCCACGTCGGAAATTTGCAACGGAAATTCGAACTTCTCCAAGCAGCGCACACACTCCAATTCCAGCTCCAAGGACAGTTCGCCCGTCACCCACACGCCCGTGGAGGATGCCCCCACGTCGAGCGAATACCGCAACGGACCAAGTGGACGCTGGTGCTCCTCAGTGGGCAAGTCCAGGGCCGCCGCGCTTTCCTCGCCTTCGAGGTGCAGGCCCTCCTCGGGGATCTGGCGCAGGTGGATTTTCATGGTTGGGCTCGCGGGAACTTTTTTTGCAATGCCTCGGATACACACTGTGGCACAAAACTGGTCACGTCGCCACCGAGACGGGCGATTTCCTTGATGATCCGGCTGCTCAGGTAGGTGTATTCCTCCTTGGGCATGAGGAAGATGGTTTCCACCTCGGCTTCCAGCTTGCGGTTCATCAGGGCCATCTGGAACTCGAACTCAAAATCCGACACGGCGCGCAGTCCCCGGA